>CP136571.1:398611-714722 GCA_035192965.1 Fuscovulum sp.
TACTGTCAAGTTTTCAGTCACCCATGAACATTTCCTTGCGACCCGACCCCCGGATCGCTACCCTCACCCCATGACCGATGAACCCCCTTCAGAGTCTGGCTGGCGCGGATCGCCCGATCTGTGGCTTGAGGCCGCGCATGATACGCTGGTGGAAAGCGGGGTGGATGCCGTCCGCATCCAGCCGCTTGCCAAACGGCTGAACATCGCGCGCACCAGTTTCTATTGGCACTTCAAGGACCGCGAAACCCTGCTTGCCGCGCTGGCCGATCGTTGGGCCGCGCGTACCACCGCCGGGCTGACCGCCGCCTGCGCCGCCTATGCCGATACCAAGGCCGAGGCGATGCTGAACGTCATCTCCTGCTTCCTTTCCGACGCGGCCTTTGACAGCCGGCTGGAATTCGCCATCCGCTCTTGGGCGCTGCAGGACGCCACCATCATGGCCCGCCTTAACACCGAAGACAGCGCCCGGATCGACGCGCTGATCGCGCTTTACCATCGCTGGGGCCATAGCGGGGTGGATGCCGACACCCGCGCCCGCGCCGTCTATCTTACCCAGATCGGCTATATCTCCACCCAGGCGCGTGAAGACCTGTCCATCCGCATGGCGCGCATCCCGGCCTATGTGGAACTTTTCACCGACAGCGCCCCCACCCAACGCGAATTGGCGCGGTTTCACGCCCGCCACGGCTTTTCCCCCTGACGCCGCGCTTTACCGCCGCCCAACGCGCGCCTAGCCTGCGCCGCAACCAAACCCCCCGGGACCCCACATGATTGCTGCATACCGCGAGGCCGAGGGCCGCCTGATCCGACTCGCCCCCGAGGCCGCCCTCTCCGATGCCATCTGGATCGACATGCTTCGCCCGACAGAGGCAGAGACCGCCGCCGTCATGGCGCTGGGCGTCGATGTGCCGACGCTGGAGGATATGGAAGAGATCGAGATTTCAAATCGCCTCTACCGTGAAAATGGAACCGATTACATGACGGTGCAGCTCACCGGGCATTCGGAGACAAACACCCCCCTTGCCGGCCCAGTCACCTTCATCCTGTCACCCGGCCGTGTTGTGACCGTGCGCCACCATGATTCCAGGCCCTTTGAAACCTACCCCACCCGTGCCGAAAAGGTGGGTCCGGGTTGTACCAGCGCCAACCGGGTTTTCCTGTCGATGATCGAAGAAATCATCGGTCGGCTGGCCGATCTGCTGGAATCCTCGGGCCGCAGCCTCGATAGCACCTCGCGCTCTGTCTACACCCCCGGCGGGCGCGGCCAGAACCAGAAACGGCTTGAGGTCGCTTTGCGTCAGATCGGGCGCGAGGCGGAATTGCTTGGCCATATCCGCCTTGCCCTGCTGACACTCAGCCGCGCGCTTGGATTCTACAGCCAGACTGCCCGTGAACGTATGGGCGACGAAGGCATGGCGCCCGTCACCGCAAACCTGCTGCGCGACATCGATTCGCTTGAGGTGCACACCGATTTCCTGTCGCAGCGTGTCGCCTTGGCGTCTGATGCCACGCTGGGGATGATCAACCTGTCGCAAAACTCCACCGTGCGCATCGTATCGGTCGTGGCCGTGTTGTTTTCGCCGCCGACTCTGATCGCATCGATCTACGGGATGAATTTCGACGTGATGCCGGAACTGGCGCAGCCTTGGGGCTATCCTGCGGCTTTGGTGTCGATGCTGGCCGCATCGCTGGCGGCCTTCCTGTACTTCCGCTGGAAGAACTGGCTTTAGGCCGCCACGCCCGCCCGCCACACACCGCGCAACGCCCAATCCGCGCCCAGATGCACCATGTCGGCCCGCGCGCCGGGGCGCAGATGGCCCAGATCACCCCGCCCGATCACCGCCGCCGGGATGCTGCTTGCCATGGCCAACGCCCGCTCTGGCGCAATACCCACCTCTTGCACCAACACTTGCACCGCACGCGGCAGCGTCAGATCGGCCCCTGCCAGCGTGCCATCTTCCAGCGTCAATCGACCCTGTGACCGCAGAATCCGCCGCCCGCCAAGGTGGAACTCTGTCCGGTCCGTTCCCGCCAGCGCCATGCAGTCGGATACCAGAAACACACCGCTCCGCTTTGCCGACAACGCCACGCGGAGGCTGATCGGGTCCACATGGATGCCATCGGCAATCAATCCGGCAAACCCGTCCCCCGCCAGCACGGCCCCCACCATTCCCGCTTCGCGATTGCCCATCTGGCTCATGGCGTTGAACAGATGCGTCGCACAGCGCGCGCCTGCCGCCGTCGCCGCCCGCGCCTCTGTCGCGGAGCAATCGGTATGGCCCAGCGACACGATCACCCCTGCCGCCGCCATCGCCCGGATCTGCGTCTTGGTCACTGATTCCGGCGCGACCGTCACCATCAGCGCGGGCAGTTCCGCCGCGGCTTCGATGATCAGCGCCAGATCGCGCGGATCCATCCGCCTGATCAGGGCCGCGTCATGCGCCCCCTTGCGCCGCACATCCAGATGCGGCCCCTCCAGATGCAGGCCCAGAAATCCGGGGACCTGCGCCTTGGTCGCGGCGATACCGGCCTCAACCACCCGCGCCGTCGCCTCATAGCTATCGGTGATCAGCGTGGGCAGACAACCGGTAGCCCCAAGCCGGGCTTGGACGGCACAAATCGTCTCTAACACGGCCTGATCTGTGTTTCTGTCGACAGCGACCCCGCCCGATCCATTGACCTGAAGGTCCAGGAAACCGGGCGCGATCACCCCACCCGACAGGGCAACCACCGTGCCCTCGGCTGCGCCAAACCCCACCACATGCCCATCCTCCACCACCAATGCGCCCTCACGGAACTCTGCCCCGTCAAAGACCCGCGCGCCGGTATAGGATGTTCTGCCCATCACACCGTCTCCGTCACCTTGCGCAGATGCGGCGGCGTGTCGGGATCGAACCCCCGCCGCCGTGCCAGCGCCTCGACAAACCCATAAAACCCAACGGCAAGCACCAGCGGCGCCACCAGCGGGTGCAACCCGCCGACCGACGGCAGCGTGACGCAGCCTTTTGCCGCCACCCCCGTCACGAACACATCCGCCCCCTGCACCGCCAGCCGTTCCGCCGTCTGCACCACGCCCGCCTGCGCGGCATCCTCTACCGCCAGCGCCAGAACCGGAAACTGCGCTTCGACAATCGCGCTTGGCCCATGCAGAACCTCCGCCGCGGAATAGGCTTCGGCATGCAGCCCGCAGGTTTCCTTCAGCTTCAGCGCACATTCATTGGCAATCGCAAAGGCGGGCCCCCGCCCCAGAACATAGCCATGCTGCGCCCGCGACATCCGCGCTGCCAGCGCCGACCAATCCAGCGCCAGCGCCGCCTCGAACGCATCGGGCAACGTCACAACTGCAGCGCGCAGAGCCGCATCCTCCTGCCATTCCGCAACCAGCGCCAACCCGGCCAGCACCGATGTCACAAAGGTCTTGGTCGCCGCGACCGACTGTTCCACCCCCGCCTGCAACGGCAAACAATGGGCCGAGGCCAGCGCCATCGGGCTGTCGGCAAAATTGGTGATCGCAACCGATAGCGCCCCTCCCGCCCCCGCCGCCCGCATCATCTCCACAATATCTGGGCTGCGCCCCGATTGCGAAATCCCCACGCAAACCGCCCCGCCCAACCGCAGGGGCCGCCCATAGACCGAGGCCACCGATGGCCCGACAGAGGCGACAGGCACCCCCGCCAACAGTTCCACCGCATATTTCAGATAGGTCGCTGAATGATCCGAAGATCCCCGTGCCACTGTCACGATCAACCCCGGATCAACCGTCCGCATAGCCGCCGCCGCCGCCATCAGGGCATCGCGCGATTCCGTCAGGAATCGTCTCGAAGCCTGCGGAATCTCGGCCACTTCGCGGGCCATATGGCTTGTCATGGGTCTTTCCTTTCCGTGTCCGGTGCCAGCTTCAGCTCCACCGCGAAATCATAGGCGTCGCCCCGATAGAGCGACCTTGTAAACTCAACCACCCGCCCGTCGGGCAAGTATCCGATCCGTTCGATGCGCAGCCCTGCTGCGCCGACGGGTACACTCAGCAGTTCGGCATCCCGCGCGCCCAGATTGGCGGCTGATATCCGCTGCACGGCACGCACCGGGCGCATCCCCCGCGCCTCCAGCACTGCATACAGTGACGCCTCCACCTTCTCCGGCTCTGGAAGCACCTGCGCCGACAGGGACGCGCGCTCGATCGCAAGCGGCACGCCATCCGAACGGCGGACCCGCTCAAGCCGCGCCACCCGATCCCCCGCGCCAAGGCCCAGCGCCATAACCTCTTCGGGCGCAGGGGAATGCACCGCTCGGCTCAGCCAGACGGATTCCACGCTTTTCTCCCGGCGTGCCATGTCTTCGGTAAAGCTTGTGAGCAAGCTTAGAGCCTGTTCCAGCCGCTCCACTCGCTGCGCGACAAAGGTGCCTGACCCGCGTTTCTGCACCAGTTGGCCACTGCCAACCAATCCTTCCACGGCCTTGCGTACGGTGACACGGCTCAGCCCGGTTAGTGCCGCCATGTCCCGTTCGGGCGGCAAACTGTCACCGGGACGCAGCCGGCCCGACGCCACCGCCTCGGCAATCCGGCGTTGCAATTGCAGATAGAGCGGCCCCGCCCCGGTTTCATCAAACCCCTCTGGCGCAAAGATCCGGTCCATCATGCCGTCTCCCGCGCGAGCGTAAGCGCCCCGTCCAGCGCCGTGCCCAAGGCCGGCCGAATGGCAAAGCGCCCTGCCAGACGATCTGCAAAAACTGTCCCTAATCCGCCCAAAAACACCACTGGCAACCCTTCATCCCCTTGCAACAGCGCTACCGCCTCTGCCGCATCGGCCAGCGCCTCCGCCATCACAGCCACCGCCGCCGCATCACCGCTGTCCACCACGCGCGGGGCAAGCGCCGCAAATTCCACAGGCCGCGCGCGCAGCGAAAAGGCCACCAGCGCATCCGCGCCGCCGCCCTCTTCGATCAACGCGGCGAGCAGGGGCGTCATCGGCTGCATGCCATCCACCGCGCGCAATGCCGCGCGCAGGATGGCCCGCCCGATCCAGGCCCCGCTCGCCTCATCCCCCAGCACCAGCCCGCGCCCGCCAATCTGCCGGATCACGCCGCCGCGCTGCACGGCAAAGACCGACCCGGTCCCGAGTGCAGCCACCACGCCATCCGCCGCGCCCAACGCACCCTTTACGGCGGTAATGCCATCGGTCACCACGGCCACCCGATCAAAGGGCAGCACATCGCGCAGCCGATCCGCTGCCCCCGCCGCATTTGCCCCCGCCAAGCCCAGCCCTGCGGCGAAAATCTTGCCCCCGCTTGCCGCCCGCAACGCATCCGCCGCCGCCTTGACGATGTTCTGCGCCGCACCATCCGGATCAGAGGCGATATTCGCAGGTCCGGCTTCACCCCGGCCCAAGACACGCCCTGATTCATCGGCCACAGCCGCGCGGCACCCCGTGCCGCCCCCGTCGATGCCCAAGAAAAGCTGCATGGCGAATCCTCTCCCTGCATAGAATACCAAAACAATACCAAATAGAAAGACCCTTACAGAAATACCCCTCGAAACCGATGCTGCACCTGCAAAATAGAAAGACACTTTACAATTGGTATTATTTTGGCATTGTCATGGAAACCGGAGGAATCACATGGCAGACCGCCCGACAGAGGCCCGTCATCCCCGCTCGGCAGGCATTCACGCCTTGCCGGGGCCTGACGCCCTGTCGCATCTGCTCGATGCCCAGCTAGCGGCGCTCGCCACCGTGCGCAACGCCATTCCCGCGATTGACCAAGCCGCAATCGCTGCCACCAACAGCCTGCGCGCGGGCGGAAAGCTGGCCTATGCAGGGGCGGGGTCGTCCGGGCTCATGGCGCTTGCCGATGGGCTGGAACTTGCCGGCACCTTCGGTATCCCACCTGACCGGACGCCGATCCTGTTCGCAGGCGGCGCATCGGCCCTGCTGCACATGACTGGCGCGGTTGAGGATGATCCCGCTTTGGCGCAGGCAGATTTCCGGAAAGCCGGTCTGACCAAGGGCGATACGATCCTGTGCCTTTCGGCCTCGGGTTCCACACCCTACACCGCGATCATCGCCGATCTGGCACGCACGGCGGGCCTGACGGTGGTGGGTTTCGCGAATGTGCCGGGGTCAAAACTGCTGGAACAGAGCCACATTTCGGTGCTTCTGGATACCGGGCCAGAGGTGGTGAATGGCTCCACCCGCATGGGGGCCGCAACGGCGCAAAAGGTGGCGCTGAACATGCTGTCGGTGCGGATGGGCATTCTCTTGGGCCATGTACATGATGGTTATATGGTCAATGTCGTGGCGGATAATGCCAAGCTCACCGATCGCGCCGCGCGTATCGTGATGGGGATTTCGGGCTGTGACATGGCCGCTGCGAAGGAATCGCTCGCCCAGACGGGCGGTGCAGTAAAACCGGCGGTCCTGATTGCCGCGGGCGCCACGGCCTCACAGGCCGCGACGCATCTGAAGAACAGCGAAGGGGCCCTCGGCCCGGCCCTTGCCGCTTTGACAACACAAGGCCACCAACAGGGAGTATCTCAATGACCAAGACATTCCGCTTCGCGCTGCTCGCCACCACCCTTCTGGGCGGTGCCGCTTCGGCGCAGGATGTGACGCTGACCATCGAAAGCTGGCGCAACGATGACCTGACCATCTGGCAGGACACGCTGATCCCCGCGTTCGAGGCGCAAAATCCCGGCATCAAGGTGGTCTTCGCGCCGACCGCACCCGCCGAATACAACGCCGCGCTGAACTCCAAGCTCGCCGCAGGCAGCGCCGGTGACCTGATCACCTGCCGCCCGTTCGATGCTTCACTGGAACTGTACAATCAGGGCCATCTGGCCGATCTGTCGGGCCTCGCCTCCATGGCCAACTTCTCGCCCGTCGCGAAATCGGCCTGGCAGACGGATGATGGCGCCGCCACCTTCTGTGTGCCCATGGCCTCGGTGATCCACGGCTTTATCTACAACAAGGACGCCTTCGATGCCCTTGGCATCGCGGTCCCCACGACCAATGACGAATTCTTCGCCGCGCTCGACAAGATCAAGGCCGACGGCACCTATATCCCGATGGCGATGGGCACCAACGACCAGTGGGAAGCCGCGACGATGGGCTATAACAACATCGGCCCGAACTTCTGGAAAGGCGAAGAAGGCCGTCTTGCCCTGATCAAGGGCGAACAGAAGCTGACGGATCCGGCATGGGTTGCCCCGTTTGAACAGCTCGCCCGCTGGAAGGATTACCTCGGCGACGGGTTCGAGGCACAAACCTACCCTGACAGCCAGAACCTGTTCACCCTTGGCCGTGCTGCGATCTATCCGGCTGGTTCTTGGGAAATCTCGGGCTTCAACACGCAGGCTACCTTTGCCATGGGTGCCTTCCCGCCGCCGGTGCAGGCTGCTGGCGATACCTGCTACATCAGCGACCACACCGATATCGCCATCGGCCTGAACGCCAAATCGCCCAATGCCGAGGCGGCGACCAAGTTCCTGGAATGGGTGGGCAGCCCGGACTTTGCGACGATGTATGCCAATGCCCTGCCGGGCTTCTTCAGCCTGAATTCGACCCCGGTCGAAATGCAGGACCCGCTGGCGCAGGAATTCGTGTCCTGGCGCGGCAAGTGCCAGTCGACGATCCGGTCCACCTATCAGATCCTGTCGCGCGGCACGCCGAACCTGGAAAACGAAACCTGGAACGCCTCGGCCAACGTGATCCGTGGCAGCGAAGCCCCGGCTGACGCCGCCAAGCGGCTGCAGGACGGTCTGGCCAGCTGGTACGAACCGCAAAAGTAAGCGCGGGCTGAACCTTCGGAACCGGGGGGCAATCTGCCCCCCGGACCCCCCGGCCCGGAGCAACGGGCGTAGTCTTCCCAAGATGAAGGAGGCAGGCAGATGGCTTCACGCAAGCCTATCCGCTGGCATATCGGCGTGTTTCTTGCGCCGGCCGTGCTGGTCTATACCGCCATCATGATCATCCCGCTTTTCGGGACGCTCAACCTGTCGCTCTACAATCTGGATGGGCAGAACCGCATCTTCGTTGGTTTGGCCAATTTCGTGACGCTTTTCGGCGATCCGCGCTGGTCGGGCGCGTTCTGGAACGCGCTCTACAACAACTTCTGGTTCTTTCTGATCCACATGATCGTACAAAACCCGATCGGCATTCTGCTGGCGGCGCTGCTGTCCAGCCCGAAACTGCGGATGTCGGCGTTCTACCGCACGGCCATCTTCATCCCCACCATTCTGTCTTTCGTGATCGTGGGCTTTGTCTGGAAGCTGATCCTGTCGCCCATCTGGGGCATCGCGCCGGGAATGCTCGATGCCGTGGGGTTAAAGGCGCTGTTTGCGCCTTGGCTGGGCAAGGAAGAATATGCGTTGACCACGCTTGCCCTCATCTCAGTCTGGCAATTCGTGGGCATCCCCATGATGCTGATCTATGCCGCCCTTCTGTCGATCCCCGATGATGTGATCGAGGCCGCGGAAATGGATGGTCTTGGCGGCTGGGCGCAGTTCTGGAAGATCAAGCTGCCGCTTATCCTGCCCTCCATCGGCATCATCTCCATCCTCACCTTTGTGGGCAATTTCAACGCTTTCGACCTGATCTATGTGGCCCAAGGCGCCTTGGCCGGGCCGGATTTCAGCACCGATATCCTGGGCACCTTCCTCTATCGCACCTTCTTTGGGTTCCAGCTGCAACTGGGTGATCCGCATATGGGTGCGGCCATCGCAACAGCCATGTTCGGGATCATTCTGGTGGGTGTCTGCCTCTACCTGTTCGGCATCCAGACGCGGCTGCGCCGCTATCAGTTCTAGGGGGCACGCCATGACCAAAGCCCGCACCCACCTTGGCCGATCCATCGCCGCCCATGCGATCCTGATGACCTATACGCTGATCGCGCTGTTCCCGGTCTTTGTCATCGTCATCAACAGCTTCAAATCCCGCCGCGCGATCTTTGCCGAACCGCTGGCACCGCCCATGCCCGGCAATTTCGACTTTGTGGGTTACACAACGGTGATGAAACAGGGGGATTTCTTCCAATACTTCCTGAATTCCATGACGGTGACGGTGGGAAGCCTGTTCTTTGTTCTGCTCTTTGGGGCGATGGCCGCCTTTGCCCTGTCGGAATACCGGTTTCGGGGCAACCTTCTGATGGGGCTTTACCTTGCGCTGGGCATCATGATCCCCATCCGCCTTGGCACTGTGGCGATCCTCGAAATGATGGTTTCGGCTGGTTTAGTAAATACTTTGACCGCACTTGTCCTTGTCTACACCGCGCAGGGCCTGCCTTTGGCCGTGTTCATCCTGTCGGAATTCATGCGGTCGGTGTCCGATGATCTGAAGAATGCAGGAAGGATCGACGGGCTGTCGGAATACCGCATCTTCTTCACCCTCGTCCTGCCGCTTGTTCGCCCTGCAATGGCGACGGTCGCCGTCTTCACCATGATCCCGATCTGGAATGACCTGTGGTTCCCCCTGATCCTTGCCCCCAGCGAGGAGACGAAGACCATTACCCTGGGCTCACAGGTCTTTATCGGCCAGTTTGTCACCAACTGGAACGCGGTGCTGTCGGCGCTGTCGCTCGCCATCGTGCCGGTGCTGGTGCTGTACCTCATCTTCTCGCGCCAACTCATCCGCGGCATCACCGCAGGAGCTGTCAAATGATCCGTACCCTCGTCGCCGGCCTTGGCACCATGGGCCGCAGCCATGCACTGGCCTATCACCGGAACCCGGCCTTCGATCTGGTTGGTCTGGTCAACCGGTCCGAACCGCGGCTTGATCCGGAAATGGCCGGATACAGCATTGAGCCGGACTATAAACAGGCTCTAACACGGCTGAAACCTGACCTTGTCAACATCTCCACCTATTCCGACAGCCATGCCGATTATGCCTGCATGGCGATGGAACAGGGCGCGCATGTCTTTGTCGAAAAGCCGCTGGCGACGACGGTGAAAGACGCTCGCCGCGTGGTGGATTGCGCCCGCGCCCATAACCGCAAGGTCGTTGTCGGCTACATCCTGCGCCACCACCCATCCTGGATGCGCCTGATCAGTGAGGCCCGCGCCCTTGGCGGCCCCTATGTGTTCCGCCTGAACCTGAACCAGCAGTCGTCAGGCCCGACATGGGAGGTTCACAAGACCCTCATGCAGACCACATCCCCTATCGTCGATTGCGGGGTGCATTACGTCGATGTCATGTGCCAGATCACCGATGCCAAACCGGTCGAGGTGCGCGGCATGGGTCTGCGCCTTTCCAACGAAATCGCGCCTGACATGTACAATTACGGCCACTTCCAGGTGCTCTTTGCCGATGGCAGCGTGGGCTGGTATGAGGCCGGCTGGGGACCGATGATGTCTGACACCGCCTTCTTCGTGAAGGATGTGGTCAGCCCGAACGGCGCCGTTTCCATCCGCATGCCCGAAAGCGCGCGGTCGGATGATCACGACACGCACACCAAAACCTCCACCATCCGCGTCCACCGCGTGGGCCAGCCAGATGAAGACCTGTCCATGGCCGACGAACCCGGCCATCAAGATCTGTGCGAACGCGAACAGGCCTTCATGGCCCGTGCCATCACCGAAGACCTTGATCTGTCGCGCCATATGGAAGACGCGGTCCAATCCCTCGCCATCTGCCTTGCCGCCGACGAAAGCGTCCGGTCCGGCCAGCCCGTCAAACTGTAAAGGGGCCTCCCATGGGTGCGCTGACGCTGTCCAAAGTCACAAAATCCTTCGGCAAGACCGATGTCATCAAAGGCGTGGACCTGCATGTCGAAGAAGGCGAATTCTGCGTCTTTGTCGGCCCCTCCGGCTGTGGCAAATCCACCCTCCTGCGCATGATCGCGGGGCTGGAGGATGTAACCACAGGCTCTGTCACGCTGGACGGGCGCGACATCACCCACGAGGCCCCTGCAAAACGCGAAATCGCCATGGTCTTTCAGACCTACGCGCTCTACCCCCACCTTACCGTGCGCGACAACATGAGCCTTGCGCTGAAGCAGGCGGGTGAATCCAAGGCAAAGATCGACCAGTCCACCGCCCGCGCTGCATCCATGCTGGCGCTGGAACCCTATCTGGATCGGCGCCCTGCCGAACTGTCGGGCGGTCAGCGCCAGCGCGTCGCCATTGGCCGCGCCATCGTGCGCACGCCCAAGCTGTTCCTGTTCGACGAACCGCTGTCAAACCTTGATGCAGCCCTGCGCGTCGCCACCCGGATTGAGATCGCCCGCCTGCACCGCGAACTGGGCGCAACCATGGTCTATGTCACTCATGATCAGGTTGAGGCGATGACACTGGCCGACAAGATCGTCGTCCTGCGCGCAGGCATCGTGGAACAGGTCGGTTCTCCGATGGAGTTGTACAACAACCCCGCCAACACCTTCGTCGCGGGCTTTATCGGCAGCCCGCAGATGAATTTTCTGAAATCCGCCGCCCTTGGCCTGCGCGGCGAAACCACCGGCATCCGCCCCGAACATCTGGCCCTGTCGCGCCAGTCGGGCCGCATCGCCGGGCGGGTCAGCCATGTGGAAAAGCTGGGCGGTGAAACGCTGGTCTATGCCCATACCGATCCGCACGGCCTTCTTACGGTCCGGCTGTTTGGCGAACATGATTACACGGTGGATGAGGCTGTCCACCTGACCCCCGATGAAACCCGCGCCTTCCATTTCGATGCCGCCGGTCAACGCCTGCGCTGACCCCTGATTTCGCCCCTGACTGAGTCTTTTTCGCCATATTCTGTGGCGGGCCACCACCCGTAAGGGCGGCATTGTTCGAAAAGTGCTGGAATCGTGGCGCGAATAAGGCTATGCATTTTCGCAAGGCCCGCGAAAAGGGCCAATCAAGAGCGGTGCGCCGGCACTTTTTCCGGTGGTTGAGGCGGAGTAAATAGTATGAGTTCGGCGATTGATTTCACCGTCCGCACAGCAGCGGGCGGCACCACGTATGGTCATGTGGCAGGCCCCGGTGAAAGCACATTCATCCAGGCCGGATTGGGCGACAGCCTTTCCCTGAACCTCAGCCCGCAAAGCGTGATCGGCTATACGCGCAGCGGAAACGATCTGGTGATCGAACTGTCCGACGGCCGCACCATCACGGTGGCCGATTGGTTCGATGCCACGGCCGACAACCCGAATACGCTCTACCTGTCCAGCAATGGCATGGTGACAGAGGTCCAGCTCACCGATCCGGGCGATGGCCTTCTGGTCGCCAATTTCTCACTTGCCGCTGGCAACGAAAAGTGGAGCCCGCTTGACGACCTCCGCTTTGATGACGGCGATCCCGTCGTCACCCTTGCCGGAACGGGCGAGGATGAGCCCGCCGGAATGGGCATCTTTGCCCCCGCACTGTTGGGCTGGGGCGGGGCTGGCATTGGTGCTGCTGCACTGGTCGGTGGCGCCATCATCGGTGGTGGCGGCGGCGGCGGTGGTGGAGGCGGTGGCCCGACCTATACCCGTACCATCGATGGCGCAGGTACCAACACCACGATCACCACCAACACGTCGCCCCCCACGATCAACGTGAACGGCACCGGCATTCCCGGCGACATCGTCGCCGTCACCATCGGCAACCAGACCCGCACCGTGACCGTTGCCCCCGATGGCACCTGGACGGCGGCCTTCTCCGGCCCGAACCTTCCTGGAGATGGCACCCATACCGCCACGGCGGTCTTTACCGGGGGCGGGACCACCGAAACGCTTACCGGCGGTGGCTTCGTCATCGACATGACCCCGCCGCCTGTCGCCGCCACCAACGGCGTGCAATCGTCGGGCGATGTCGAAAACCTGGCCGAATACGGCGATGGCGTCACCCTCGGCGGCACAAGCGAACCCGGCGCCACGGTCAATGTCACCCTCGGCACGCCCGGCACGCCAGGGGCAATCACGCGTGCCGCAACGGTCAATCCCGATGGCACCTGGACCATCACCTTCACCCCACAGGAAATCGCGGGCGGCGAACGCAATCAGTCCGTGACCATCGTCGCGACCGACCGCCTCGGCAACACCCGCAGCATAACCGAAACCATCGTTCTTGATACCATCGCCCCGCCGCTCGCCCTGAACAGCGTGGCTGGTGACAACCTCGTCAACCGCAGCGAAAGCCAATCCGCCATCGTGGTCAGCGGCACCGCGACGCCGAACAGCACGGTCACGTTGACCATCGAAGGCATCCCCGGCACGGTCACCCGCCCGGTGGATGCCAACGGCGTCTGGACGCATGAATTGCCCGCAGGCACCTTCCCGCCCGGCACCTATACCCGCAACATCACCGCCACCACGTCAGACGCGGCTGGAAACCCCACCACAGTTACCCGCACGCTGAACATCGACACGGAAATGTCGGTCGCCATCAATCCGGGTGCCTTCGCCAACGACAATGTGGTGAACCTTGCGGAATCGAACGGCAGCCTCACCCTGTCGGGGACCGTTGCCCGCGATGCCACGCGGGTTGAGGTGCAGTGGCTTGGCCAGCCCATCCCCGCCACGCTGAACGGCGATGGCACATGGTCGGTGCAGTTCCCGCCGGGTTCGGCGGGGGCGTTCACCCGCGACAGCACGCTCACCGTCACTGCATGGGATGCGGCAGGGAACCGCGAAACCACCACCCGTCCCGTCCGGATCGATCTGGAAACCACGCTGAACGTCGAACAAAATCCGGTCGGCACCGATAACATCCTATCGGGCAGCGAACGCGCGGCAGGTTTCACCCTTGATGGCGAAGGCGAACCGGGCGCACGGGTTTACCTCAATCTCAACGGCACCGATTACGGCCCCGTCACGGTGGGTGCAGATGGCCGATGGTCCCACACCTTTGCCCCCGGCTCATTGGCCGGGCTGACGGATGCACAGGGCGGCACCATCACCGCCTATTCCATCGACGCCGCCGGAAACCGCAGCTCGACAGAGACCCGCACCTTCAACGTCGACACCACGGTCGGCAATTTCACCTTCGCCGCGCCCGATTTGAACGGCGCGGTGAATGACGGCCCGCGCGATCCGTCGGTCCTCAACGCCGCCGAACGTAACGCAGGCTTGGTGGTTGAAGGCACCGTTGAACCGGGCTCGTCCGTTCGCATCACGGTGTCGGGAACCAATTGGTCCATCACCATCCCCGCCGAACAGACGATGAGCGGCACCTGGCGGATCACCTTGCCGCGTGATGCCCTGCCCGAAGGCGCGGCAACCTCGGCAACCATCACCGCCACGGCAACAGATCGTCATGGCAACACCTCGCCGCCGCAGGAACGCACCGTCGCGATCGACACGGTCGTTGCCGATTTCAATGCCGGCGACATCCGCCTTGGCACCGGAACCGACAACATCCTCAACGCCAATGAACATGGCGCGGGCCTGCCCGTTTCCGGCCGGGCCGAGCCCGGGTCCACCATTAACGTCACGGTCAACGGCCACACTCGCAGCGTGCTGGTCGGTGACAATGGACAATGGACAGTCACCTTCACCCCCGACCAGATCCCCACCGGGGAACGCGCGAACATCCCCGTTACCGTTTCGGCCACCGACAGCGCGGGCAATGTAAGCGGTCCGCACACCGTCAACTTCTCGGTCGATACCATCGCCCCGAACACGCCCGAGGTTCTGCGGACCGAAGATTTCGCCGGCGGCTACAGCGCGATCACGACAACCAACACCAACGACACCTACCGCTTCCACCGGGTAGACAGCACGGGTGCCGCAACGCCCATCCTGGCCGATGAAAGCATGACGAACCGGGGCGAAGACCGGTTCGACTTCCGCACTGACATCCCCGATGGCAGCTACCTCGTCATCAACACACGCGACGGGGCGGGGAACGAGGCGAACACGCTGTTCATCAAGAACACCGCCACCGGCGTGGCTGTGGATCTGACACGCCAAGGTCTTGAAAACTTTGATCTGTCGGCAATCGACCTGACCCGCGCCCCCGACGCGCGCCTCACAATCAACGCCCAGCAGTTGGAATCGCTTACCGGCCCGGACCAGCGCCTGATCGTGAAGGGTGAATCGACCGATCAGGTCACGCTCCGCAACGTGACCAATGTGCAGGACGATGTGGTGATCAACGGGCAACGCTATGACATCTACACTTTGGGCAACAACGGCGCGCAGGTGCTGCTCGAAGATGATGTGTCGCGCACGGTGATTGTCTGACGCAAAGGCCATGACCCCCCCACGCCGCCAAACCCCATCGGCCAGAGCGGCACCGCTCAACCACCCCCGTGCCGTTTCCGGGGCACTTCTGGCCGTGGCGGTGCTGCTTTCCGGGTGTCAGGGCGGGTTGCAGCCGCCCTCAATGCTGGCATTTGGCCGGGGCCATGCTCCCGCCGATCCCGCGCTTCGCCAGCGTCTTGCCCCGGAAAGCGGCACCGCCGCCTCTGCTGTCATTGCCGAACTGGCGTCGCGGCAGTCCATCCTGCCGCCGGGCAGCGCCTATGCCCGCATCGCGGATGCGGTCCTCGCCGCAAATCCCGGGGCCGATGCCGCAGAACTTGGCCTTGCGCGCCTGCGGGCCGAGGCTGCGTCGCGCAACGGCTGGCCCACAATCGCCCCCGCAATCACGCTCAACAGCCTTGCAGGCCTTGCCGCGCAACTGGTGGTCGACCAGCCCCTGCTGGATCATGGCCGCCGTCAGGCCGAACGCGCCCGCGCCGCGGCCGAGGTGGACCTTGCCGCCGTCACCCTGACCACACGCCAGAACGCCCGTATCCATGAGGGGTTGTCGCTTTATCTCACCGCCGAACAGGCTCGCGCCCAATCGGTTATCGCCGCCCGCGCCGCCACACGCCTGTCCACCCTGCATGACATTGTTCAGGCCCGCATCGACGGCGGCCTCTCCGACCGCAGCGAAGAGCAGATCATCGCCCAGACCATGGCCGAAATGCAGGCGACGCTGGCCACCGACGGCCAGACCCGCGCGCAGGCACTGGCCGATCTCGCCGCGCTGACGGGCCACAGCCCGCCTGCCGATCTGACCGGTACTCACCCGCTGCCTGCCGTGCCGCAAACCGACGCGCTTTCTGTCCTTCGGGCGCAGGCCGATGGCGCAAAAGCGCTGGCCGAGGCGCGGATCACCCGTGCCAACGCCCTGCCGGGCCTTTCCGCCAATGCCACCCTGTCCGAGAACGGCATCACCCCCGGCCTTGGTATCGGTGGCGTCCGCCTTGGCCTTGGCAGCCCCGCCACGCTTGCCGCCGCAGATGCCACCCCCGATCTTGTCGCCCGCCAGACCGCCGAACAGCGCCAGATAGCCGACCGTCGCCGCACCGAACTTCAGGGCCGGATCGACCAGCTTCGCACCCGGCAATTGCAGGGCGAAACCGTTCTGCGCCAGACGCTCGACAACCTTGATCTCTATGTCGAACAATACAGCATCGGTCGCCGCAGCCTGACCGACCTTACCGCACAAACCGCCGCCGCCGCGCGGATGGAACGGGATCAGGCCGCCTTTCCCTATGAAATCGCAAAGGCCGAACTGGAACTTGCGCGCGACATCGGCGCGCTGGTTGACGGGGGCAGGCTGTGACAGCCCCACCGAAACCGCAGGTCGTCTCTTTCGACATGCACCCCGCCCGTGCCGCGCAACCGCCTGCCGTCGCCTTTGCCCCGATCACGCCCCCGCAACCCGCCGCCCCGCTGCGCGCCCGTGCGGAACTGGCCTCGGTCCTGTCCTCGCGCCTTGGCGGGCGGCTGCTGACGTCGGATGTGGTGGACCTGCTCACTGTCACAGGTGCGCCGGATCGCCCCGGTCTGGATCACCTCTCTGCCGCGTTTCGCCGCGCAGGCTATTCCGTCGCGCTTGACCATGATCCCGCGCTGGGCGCGCTGCCCGCTTTGGCCGAGATGGCCACCGGGCAGATCGTCCTTGTCCTCGCCCGCAATGCCGACTCGCTGGCCATTTACGACCCCACCACCGATGACCGCAGCGCCGATGTGCCGCTGGCCGATTTCACCGCCCATCACAGCGGATGGGTGCTTCGCGTTCGCCTCCCCTTTGCCGAGGTAGAGGCCCGCCACACCGATCCCGAAGCAGCCCCGCATTGGTTCTGGTCCGAATTCCGCCACCACCGCCGCCCGATGATGGAGGTTGCCGCCGCCTCGCTCACGGCAAACGTCCTTGCCACCGCCATCGCGCTTTATGCCCTGCAAATCTATGATCGGGTGATCCCCAACCAATCCGAACCCACGCTCTGGGTGCTGACGCTGGGCGCGCTGTTGGCCGTCGCCTTTGATGGCGCGCTGCGGATCGCTCGCGCCGCGTTGATGGATAATACCGGCCGCAAGATCGAACTGGCGGTGCAAGATCGGCTGATGCAGCGCCTGCTTGGCATGCGCGCCGCCCCCGGTGAACGTCAGCCATCCCAAGTGTTCGGGGCCATGCGCGATTTCGGCTCCGTCCGTGAATTCTTCACCGCCTCCACCATCGGCACGCTGGCCGATCTGCCCTTCCTCATCATCTTCCTCGCCCTTGTCACCATGATCGGCGGCAACCTCGTCTGGGTTCTGGTGCTGGGCGGCATCCTCATGGTCGCCCCCGGCTTCCTGCTGCAATCACGCATGATCGCGCTGACGAACTCCACGCAGGGTGCCAACACCAAGGCCGCCAAGCTGCTCTATGAAGCGGTCTTCGAACACGAAACCCTCACCACCCAGCGCGGGCAGGATCGCGTCCGCCGCCTCTGGGCAGAGCTTGTCGCCCTCTCCGCCCTGCGCGCGTCGGACCAACGGCATCTCACCACGCTGCTGGGCTCTTGGGCGCAATCCGTGCAACAGGCCACCTACATCGCCGTCATCCTGATCGGCACCTACATGGTCTTTGCGGGCAACTTCACCGTGGGCACCATCATCGCCGTTTCCATGCTGACCGCCCGCACTCTCGCGCCTCTCACCCAACTGTCCGCCACCCTCGCCCGCTGGTCGCAAGTCAAGGCCGCGCTGACGGGGCTAGAGGCCATCGCTGAATCCCAACAGGCCGAAGACCCCGCCCGCCGCTACCTGCGCCGCGAAACCATCTCCGGCCAGTTCGACCTGCGCGAACTCACCTTCCGCTACAGCCCCGACGCCGCACCCACTGTCGATGTCCCCGCTCTCGCCATCCCCGCCGGACAGCACGCCGCCATCCTCGGGGCCAACGGATCGGGCAAATCCACCCTGCTCAAGCTGCTGGCAGGCCTTTACGAACCCGGGGCAGGGCGCATCATGCTGGATGGCGTGGACCTGTCGCAAATCCACCCGCGCGATCTGCGCCGCCATATCGGCTATCTGGGGCAAGAGGTGCGCCTTTTCTCCGGCACGCTGCGCGACAACCTGACGATGTCCGATCTGGAACGCGATGATGACCGCCTTCTCGCCGCGCTGGATTTTGCAGGCCTCGGCCAATTTGTCCGCAGCCACCCCAAGGGCCTTGATCTGGAAATTCGCGAAATGGGCGAAGGTCTGTCCGTCGGTCAACGCCAGTCGATGGGCTGGGCACGCCTCTGGTTGCAAAATCCCCGCGTCGTGCTGCTGGATGAACCCACCGCCGCGCTGGACCAGACGCTGGAATCCACGCTCGTCTCGCGCCTGTCGCATTGGCTGCACGGGCGCACTGCCATCATCGCCACCCACCGCGTGCCGATCCTGCAACTGACCACCCGCACGTTGATCCTGCAAAACGGCCGCCTCGCCGTTGATGGCCCGCGCGATGCGGTGCTGGCCCATCTGGCCAAGGCGGGCAAATGACGCTTGCAACCTTCGACGCCCCGCTTGAACGCCGCAGCAACCACCCGTCCTGGACCGTCCGCCTGATCGGGGCCACGGTCGCGGCCTTCCTCATCTGGGCCGCCTTCGCCTGGGTCGAAGAGATTGTCCGCGCCCCCGGCCAGATCGTCCCCTCCTCGCGCCCGCAGATCATCCAGAACCTCGAAGGCGGCATCCTCGCCGAACTGAACGTGGTCGAGGGCGACACGGTCGAGGCTGGCCATGTGCTGGCCCGCCTTTACGGTACGCAATACCAATCCACCGTCGATGACCTGACCGATCAGATTGCCGCGCTCGATATCCGCAGGCTCAGGCTAGAGGCCGAACTCGCGGATACCGACAGCTTTACCCCGCCCGCCGCGCTGGCCGCCCGCGTGCCGGAAATCGTGGCCTCGGAACAGGCCCTGCTGACCGCCCGCCGCACCGACCTGTCCTCGCGGCTCACAGGCGCGCGCGCCGTGCTGGATCAGGCCGCGCAGGAAGAGGATATGGTCCGCCGCATGGCCGACCGTGGCCTTGCGCCCGAAATTGAACTGACTCGCGCCGAAAAGGCGCTCGCCGATGCCCGCGCCCGGCTTGAGGAAATCGCCACTCAGGCCGAACTGATCCGCGCCGATGAATACGCCAAGACGCAAGGCGAACTTGCCTCTCTGCGCCAGCGCCTGAAACTGTCACAGGATCAGCTTGCGCGCACCACCCTTACCGCGCCGATGCGCGGTATCGTCAACCGCATCGCCGTCACCACCATTGGCGGCGTCGTCCGCCCGGGCGAGGAAATCCTTCAGATCATCCCGCTCGACACTGGCCTCTTTGTCGAAGCCAAGGTCAAACCCGCCGACATCGCCCCTCTGCGCGAAGGTCAGAAAGCCACGATCAAGCTGTCGGCCTATGATTACGCCATCTGGGGCACCTTGCCCGCCACCATCACCTTCGTCTCTGCCGATACCTTTCGGGATGAACGCACGCGCGACGCTGAACCCCATTACCGCGTCACGCTGCGTGTTGATCTGGACGCCCTGACCGACCGTCAGAAAACCCTGGCCATCCGCCCCGGCATGCAGGCCGAGGTGGAATTTCAAACCGGCGGCAAGACCATCCTCACTTACCTGACCAAACCGCTCTGGCGCGGAAGCGAAGCGCTGCGCGAAAGATAGGGACGTTAACGCGCAAGCCGTTCGGCCACATCACGCTCCCGCTGATCCACAGGGCGCGCGCGCATTTCCGGCCCGGTCACTGCGCCCGGCCTGACTGTCATGCGCTTTTCACAAGACAACGCCGCCGCGTCGGTGCAAAAACCGCCATGACGGGGCGGCAAACCGCTTGTGAACCGCTCGAAAACGGCTACTTTCGGCCTCCCCGGACGGTGGACAGGGTCGGGGCAAGATCAACGGGATGGTGACCATGAAACTCTCGATCGAACGCGGCACGCTGCTCAAGGCGTTGGCACAGGCGCAATCCGTCGTGGAGCGCCGCAACACCATTCCGATCCTCGCCAACGTGCTGATCGAAGCCGACGGCAATCAGGTCAGCTTCCGCGCCACCGATCTGGATATCGAGGTGCTCGACCGTGCTCCCGCCATGGTGGAACGCAGCGGTGCCACCACGGTTTCTGCCGTCATGCTGCATGAAATCGTCCGCAAACTGCCCGATGGCGCGCTCGTCAACCTGACCGAGGATGGCGCCGCAGGCCGCCTGACCATCACCGCCGGCCGGTCTACCTTTAGCCTCGCCACGCTCCCGAAAGAGGATTTCCCGGTCATGGCGACCTCGGAATACTCCACCAACTTTTCGGCCCCTGCAGGCGTGCTGCGCCGCCTCTTCGACAAGGCGAAATTCGCCATCTCGACCGAAGAGACGCGCTATTACCTCAACGGCGTCTACATGCACACCTCCACCGGCGAAGACGGCCCGGTGCTGCGCTGCGTGGCCACCGATGGCCACCGCCTTGCCCGCATCGACGCGCCCCTTCCCGAAGGCGCGCAGGGCATGGCCGGCGTGATTGTCCCGCGCAAGACGGTGGGCGAATTGCGCAAGCTGCTGGATGATGACGATGCCGCCATCGCAGTGTCGGTGTCGGAAACCAAGGTCCGCTTTGCCACCCCGGCCATCACCCTGACCTCCAAGGTCATTGACGGCACCTTCCCCGATTACACCCGCGTCATCCCCACCGGAAACACCAAGCGGCTGGAAGTAGACGCCTCGGAGTTCGCCAAGGCGGTCGACCGCGTCGCCACCGTGTCATCCGAACGCTCACGCGCCGTGAAACTTAGCCTGGACGAAGACCGCCTGATCCTGTCGGTCAACGCCCCCGACAGCGGCGCCGCCGAAGAAGAACTCGCCGTCGCCTATGGCGATGAACGGCTGGAAATCGGCTTCAACGCCAAGTACCTGCTGGAAATTGCCAGCCAGGTGGATCGCGAAAACGCCGTCTTCCTGTTCAACTCCTCCGGCGACCCCACCCTCATGCGCGAAGGCAATGACATGTCGGCGGTCTATGTCGTCATGCCGATGCGTGTCTGAACCGTGGAACCGGGGGTTTCACACCCCCGGACCCCCGTGGGATATTTTTCCAGAGAAGATGGAGGCTAGTGTGGGTGGACTGATCCTCTCCACCCTGACACTTTCGCATTTCCGTAGCCACCGCGCGGCACGGGTGGCCTTTGATGGCCGCCCCGTCGCCATTTCCGGCCCCAACGGCGCTGGCAAGACCAACATCCTCGAAGCCGTCTCCCTTCTCTCCCCCGGCCGGGGCCTGCGCCGCGCGGGGGCCGAGGAACTGGCCCGCAAGCCGGAATCCCTGGGCTGGAAAATCCGCGCCGAAACAAACGCCCCGCTCCATGATCTGGAAACCTTCGCCGAAGGCACCGCCCCCCGTCAGGTTCGCATCGATGGCAAGGCCGCCACGCAGGTCGCCCTTGGCCGCATCCTGCGCGTCCTCTGGCTTGTCCCCGCGATGGACAGGTTGTGGATCGAAGCCGCAGAAGGCCGCCGCCGCTTTCTGGACCGCATGACGCTCAGCTTTGCCCCCGATCATGCCGAAGCCGTGCTAGCCTATGAAAAGGCCATGCGCGACCGCAACCGCCTGCTTAAGGACATGGTCACCGACGCGCATTGGTACACTGCGTTGGAATCCCAGATGGCCGAGGCGGCGTCGCAGATCACCGCCAACCGCCACCACGCGCTTGCCCGCATCGCGGACGCGCAAACTGGCGCAGAAACCACCTTTCCCGCCGCAACGCTGGCGCTGATCGGCCCCGAAGGCGATGACATCCCCGATGACCTTGCCCCCGCGCTGGCCGACAACCGCCGCCGCGACATGGCTGCCGGGCGCACACTCATCGGCCCGCACCGCGCCGATCTGTCGGCCATCTTCACCGCCAAGGGCGTTCCCGCCGATCAATGCTCTACCGGCGAACAGAAGGCGCTGCTGATTTCGCTGATCCTCGCCAACGCCCGCGCCCTTGCCGCTGACCTCGGCACACCCCCCATCCTGCTGCTGGATGAGGTGGCCGCCCATCTGGACCAGAACCGCCGCGCGGCGCTGTATGATGAGATTTGCGCGCTGGGCGCGCAGGCTCTGATGACGGGCACCGAACCCGGGCTGTTTGACACTCTCGGCGCGCGGGCGCAGAACATCACCGTCGCCGACGAGGGCGGCCTGTCCAAGGTAATCGAAACATGACGCCCCAGCGCATCACCCTGATCACCCTCGGCGTGGCTGACCTCGCCTCTGCCCGCGCCTTCTATGCCCGCCTCGGCTGGCAGGAGCACAGCGAAAGCCAGCCTGGCATCGCCTTCTTCCAGCTTTACGGTCAGGCCCTCGCCCTGTTCGGGCGCGACGCGCTGGCCGCCGATCAGGGCCGCCCCGGCACCACCCTCGGCTCGGGCGCTGTCACCCTGTGCCAAAACTTCACCACAGAGGCCGAGGTTGACGCCGCCTTTACCGCCGCCCTCGCCGCAGGCGGCACCGCCCTCAAAGCCCCGGAAAAGGTGTTCTGGGGCGGTTATTCCGGTTATTGGGCCGATGCCGACGGCCATGTCTGGGAAGTGGCGATGAATCCCTTCTGGCCGCTCGCGCCAGACGGCACCCTTACCCTGCCAGAGCCGAAATGACCGTCACCGCCTACCAACTCCTTCTTTACGCAGGCGGCATGGCCGCGCTTTGGGCCATTCCCGGCCCGGTCTGGGTGGCGCTGACCGCGCGCGCGCTGTCGGGTGGCATGGCGGGGGCCTGGCCGCTGGCCGTGGGCGTGGCGCTGGGCGATCTGATCTGGCCCCTCGCGGCCATCCTTGGCCTAACCTGGATCGAAAGCGCATGGGGCGATTACCTCGCTGCCCTGCGCTGGGTCGCCGCCGCCATCTTCATCGCGATGGGCGTGATGCTGATCCGCAAACCCGCCGCCACCCTGAACGCGGATTCCCGCCTTACCAAACCGGGCCTCTGGGCGGGCTTTTCGGTCGGCGTCGCTGCCGTGATCGGCAACCCCAAGGCCATCCTGTTCTACATGGGCGCGCTGCCGGGCTTCTTCGATCTCGGCACCCTGCAAACCCCCGATATCATCGCCATCATCGCCATTTCTGCCTTCATCCCGATGATCGGAAACCTTGGCCTGGCATGGTTCCTCGACCGCGCGCGCCGGCTGCTTTCCAGCCCTGAAAGCATCCGCCGCCTGAATGTCGGTTCGGGTGTCCTGCTTATCCTTGTGGGCCTCATCATCCCCTTCACCTGACCGCAATATATTGTGCCTTGGGCGTGACATTCCCGCCCCCACCCGCTATAAATCGCGGGCAATTCAAGGGATCCCGACCTATGGCCGAAGCCGCGAAGAAACCCGCCGAATATGGCGCCGATTCCATCAAGGTTCTCAAGGGGTTAGAGGCTGTCCGCAAACGCCCCGGCATGTATATCGGTGACACCGATGATGGGTCGGGCCTGCATCACATGGTCTACGAAGTCGTCGACAACGGAATTGATGAGGCATTGGCAGGCCACGCCACCGCCGTATCCGTGAAAATCCACGCGGATTCCAGCGTATCGGTCCGCGACAACGGCCGCGGCATCCCTGTTGATATCCATCAGGAAGAAGGCGTCTCGGCGGCCGAGGTCATCATGACCCAGCTTCACGCCGGCGGTAAATTCAACAACACCGATGACAGCGGCAACGCCTACAAAGTATCGGGCGGCCTGCACGGTGTGGGCGTGTCCGTCGTCAACGCCCTGTCGGAATGGCTGGAACTGACCGTCTGGCGGGATGAAACCGAATACCGCGCCCGCTTTGAACATGGCGAATGCGTCACCCATGTCTACCCGGTCGGCCCGGCCCCCGGCATGCGTGGCACCGAAGTGCGCTTTCTGGCCAGCGCCAAGACCAACACGCCCGAGGGCACTTTTTCCAACCTCGAATACCAATTCAAAACGCTGGAAAACCGCCTGCGCGAACTGGCCTTCCTAAATTCCGGCGTCCGGATAATCGTCGAAGACGAACGCCCCGCCGAACCGCTGAAAACTGAACTGTTCTACGAAGGCGGGGTCCGCGAATACGTCAAATACCTCGACCGGTCCAAATCCTCGATCATGCCGGAACCGATTTACATGGTCGGTGAAAAGAACGGGATCGGCGTCGAAGTGGCGATGTGGTGGAACGACAGCTATCACGAAACCGTACTGCCCTTCACCAACAACATCCCCCAGCGTGACGGCGGCACGCATATGGCGGGCTTTCGCGGCGCGCTGACCCGCACGATCAACAACTACGCCCAGACCTCTGGCATCGCCAAAAAGGAAAAGGTCGATTTCACCGGCGACGATGCGCGCGAAGGCCTGACCTGCGTGCTGTCGGTCAAGGTGCCCGATCCGAAATTCTCCAGCCAGACCAAGGACAAACTGGTTTCGTCCGAAGTTCGCCCCGCCGTCGAAAACCTCGTCAACGAAAAGCTGGCCGAATGGTTCGAGGAAAACCCCCAGAACGCCAAGATCATCGTCGGCAAGATCATCGAGGCGGCGCTTGCCCGCGAAGCCGCCCGCAAGGCGCGCGAACTGACCCGCCGCAAGACGGCGCTGGATGTGGCCTCGCTCCCCGGAAAACTGGCCGATTGCCAGGAACGCGATCCCGCCAAATCCGAACTGTTTCTGGTTGAGGGTGACTCCGCCGGCGGCTCGGCCAAACAGGGCCGTTCCCGATCCAATCAGGCGGTGCTTCCGCTGAAGGGGAAAATCCTCAACGTCGAACGCGCCCGCTTTGACCGCATGCTTGCCAGCCAGGAAATCGGCACCCTCATCACTGCGCTGGGCACCGGCATCGGGCGGGATGAGTTTGACATCAAGAAACTGCGCTACCACAAGATCGTCATCATGACCGATGCTGATGTCGACGGCGCGCATATCCGTACCCTGATCCTGACCTTCTTCTTCCGCCAGATGCCGGAACTGATCGAAGGCGGATACCTCTACATCGCCCAACCCCCGCTCTACAAAGTCGCCCGCGGCAAATCCGAGGTCTATATCAAGGATCAGGCCGGGCTTGAGGATTACCTGATCGACATGGGCGTCGATGGCGCGATCCTGCGCCTTGGCTCGGGCGAGGAAATCGCCGGGGCCGACCTGCGCCGCGTGATCGAAGGCGCGCGTCAGTTCCGCCGCATCCTTGATGCCTTCCCCACCAACTACCCGCGCGGAATTCTGGAACAGGCCGCGCTGGCAGGGGCTTTTGACGCAGGCCAAGCCGATGCCGACCTTCAGGCCGTCGCCGATACCGTCGCACGCCGCCTGAACCTCATCGCCGCCGAATACGAAAAGGGCTGGATCGGCCGCATCACCCAAGATCACGGCATCCGCCTCGCCCGCGTTCTGCGCGGGGTGGAAGAGCTTCGCACGCTTGATGGCGCGGTCCTGCGATCGGGCGAAGCCCGCCGCCTGTCCGCGGCCTCGCAAGACACCCGCGACATCTATCGCAACGAGGCGCGACTGGTGCGGAAGGACCGCGAACAGCTGGTCTACGGCCCCATCGACCTGCTGAAATCCATCCTGACTGAGGGCGAAAAGGGCCTGTCCCTGCAACGCTACAAGGGCCTTGGCGAGATGAACCCCGAACAGCTCTGGGAAACCACCCTCGATCCCGATGCCCGCACCCTGTTGCAGGTCAAGGTCGACGATCTGGCCGAAGCCGACGACATCTTCACCAAACTGATGGGCGATGTGGTGGAACCACGCCGCGAATTCATCCAGCAGAACGCGCTGAACGTCGAAAACCTCGACTTCTAACAGTTCACCAAAATCCGGGCGGCACGGTCAAAGGCCGTGTCGATCCGGGCGCGGGCAGGCCCGGTGATACCCACATCATCCAGCGCGCGGCCCATGCAGCCCAGCCAATCCTCGGCATCGCACAACCGGATCGGCACATGGGCATGCACCTCGCGCAGGTTCATATGCCCGTGCCGTTCCGCATAATACCGCCGCCCGCCAAAGAACCCGCACAGGAAATCGAACTGCTCGGCCCGCACATGGCCGATCCCATGCCCCTGGAAATGCAGGTCCAGAATCCGCGCCCCTTCGGGCGCTGTCTCGATCAGATCATAGAACCGCGCCACCAGCGCCCGCACCACCGGTTCGCCACCAATCTCCTCCACCACGCTTGTCATTTGGCCTCCTTCATCGCCGCCATCAGGCGCGCGAAAGGGCAGGGGGTCAATGTGACACCCGCCAACCGTATCCTTAAAACCGACTGTGGAAGATATGGCGATCCCGGCAGGACTTGAACCTGCAACCTTCCCCTTAGGAGGGGGACGCTCTATCCGTTGAGCTACGGGACCAACCGCCGCCTTGATGCGCGAAAACGATTTTCGGCGCAACAGTCCCGGTCAGATCATCAGGAAAAGAAAAAGGGGGAAGTGAATTTTTGGCCCACCACTTCCCCCTCATGTCCGTTGCGCCAGGTTTGAGAGCTTGCAGGACGCGCGGGATATCGCCAGCACAGTGATTTACACATTGGCTGTTAGCGCTACCATAACCCATCATCCGCCCTTGGACAAGAGGGTGTTTACGTCTAACAATGCACGCATTCCGCGTAGTCAGGACGTGCCTCAGTGACCAAACCCCCCAGCATCGACCCCCGCCGCACGCTTACCCTTCGTGACGTTTCCGAAGCCTCAGGCGTCAGCGAAATGACCGTCAGCCGCGTGCTGCGCAACCGGGGTGATGTGTCAGACGCTACCCGCGAACGGGTTCTAGAGGCCGCGCGCACGCTGGGCTACGTCCCCAACAAGATCGCAGGTGCCCTCGCCTCGCAGCGCGTCAACCTCGTGGGCGTGATCATCCCGTCCCTGTCGAACATGGTTTTCCCCGAGGTGCTGACCGGCGTCTCCGACACGCTGGAAGATACCGGCCTGCAACCCGTGGTCGGCGTCACCAATTACTCGCCTGAACGCGAGGAAACGGTGATCTATGAAATGCTGTCCTGGCGGCCCTCGGGCATGATCATCGCAGGGCTTGAACACACCGATGCCTCCCGCGCCATGCTGGCGCAGGCCGGTATCCCCATCGTGGAAATCATGGATATCGACGGCACCCCCGTCGACAGCGCGGTGGGCATTTCCCATCGCCGCGCCGGTCGGCAAATGGCCGAGGCGATCATCGCCGCCGGTTATCGCCGCATCGCCTTTTGCGGCACCATGATGCCCTATGACCACCGCGCGAAAAAGCGCCTCGAAGGTTTCGAAGAAGCCCTCGCCAAGGCGGGCCTCGCGCTGGCCGACCGTGAGTTTTATTCCGGTGGCTCGGCCCTGCTGAAGGGTCGGGAAATGACCGAAGCCGTCCTGAAGCGCAGCCCGGATGTCGATTTCCTGTACTATTCCAACGATATGATCGGGGCAGGGGGCCTGCTCTACTGCCTTGCCAACGGCATCGACGTGCCCGGCAAGGTGGGCCTTGCCGGTTTCAACGGCGTCGAACTCCTCGACGGCCTGCCGCGCAAATTGGCCACCATGGATGCCTGCCGCCTCGAAATCGGCCGCCGCGCCGCCCAGATCATCGCGGGCAAGCATGAAGGCCTTATCGGGGGCGAGGTGATCGAGCTTTTCCCAACCCTGCAACCGGGCGACACGATCCGCCCGGCCTGACGTCACCGGGCGTCACGCTCTACCACCACGCCGTACCATCCCAACCCGTCATATTCTTCATAGCCCAGCGTTTGGGCAAAGCCGATCCGCGCGCCATCGGCGCCTGCCAGACAACCCCGCACCGCGCCGCCGCTGATCCCGGCGAAGCCTTGCAGAAAATCCTGATCATCCGATGACGCGATGATGCGGTGTTCCTTGTCCAGCAACAGCACGCGCCGCGTTTCCCACTCTGCAGCAGTGAACCCGGCTTCGTTTCGGACGATAATCTGCGCTTCTTTCTGCCAGTCGAAAAAGACCGCCAACACCCCCACTGCGGCACCCTCTGCCTGCCCCCTGTCCCGCACAGCGGTGGCATAAACCAGAACCTTGCGGTTTTCGTGCAGACTGCTGCGGTGAACCCCCGACACCACATAGTCATGTCCCGACGCCAACCCGCGCGCCCGCCCGAACCAATCCAGCGCCTCGGGCGGCAAACCTTGTGCGCGCGCAGCGCTGCCCCCCCGGGCCGAAGCAATCACCCGCCCCTCCATATCCGTCAGCACCAGATCACAGTAAACGGTGTAATAGCGGTGGATCGTGCGCAACCGCTCCTCGGCCAGCGTCAGCCTCTGCGCCACAGGATCGTTCAACACCTGCCAAAAGGCCGAATCGGTTGCCCACCACCGCACATCTGCCGTCCGCTCGAACAGGTTCCGCACGATCAGCTGGACCAGCGCCTGCGCCTTTTCCATCAAGGCGCGCGCGGCTGCCCCATCCAGCGCCTGCAACAAGTCGCCCGTCGCGGTGATCGCGGTCTGGACAATCGACATGACATCCAACCGGAATTGATCCGCGTTATCCTTTGTCTGGTCCGAAAGGCGCTTCATTTCCTGCGCAACGATGGAAAACCCGCGCCCATGCTGGCCCGCGCGGGCCGATTCGATCATCGAATTGACGGCGAGCATGTGCGACTGCATCACGACCTTGTCGTTGATGCGGCCAAAGGTTTCCACACGTTCGGCAATATTATCTATCGTCGTCTTTAAACCGCGTCCGTGCATGTCAGCCCCAGATGTCGCACCGGTGACAGTCTAGCGCTGCATTCGTAAACAAAGACTTTCGCCGCCCGATCAGGCGCAAAGACTTTGGCCGGTCATCCCTGTCATTCGCGCCGTCACGATCTGCCCCTCCGGCTGATCTGCGCTGAACGCGACTTCGGTGAACTGCTCGGTCCGCCCCATGCGCGGCCCTTCCATCAGCACCCGATGCACCTGCCCCACCTGCGCTGTCAGATGCGCGGTCAACGCCGCATCCCCCGCCGCCCGCAGCCGCGCCGCGCGCTCTTTGATGTCAGGGCCGCGAACCTGCGGCATCCGCGCTGCAGGCGTGCCCTTGCGGGGCGAAAACGGAAACACATGCAGGAAAGTCAGCCCGCAATCGCCCACAAGGTCGATCGACCGCTGGAACATCTCCTCCGTCTCGGTCGGGAAACCTGCAATGATATCCGCCCCGAACACCATGTCGGGCCGCAGCCGCCGCGCCTCTTCGCAGAAGCGGATCGCATCATCCCGCAAATGCCGCCGCTTCATCCGCTTCAGGATCAGGTCATCCCCTGCTTGCAGGCTCAGATGCAGATGCGGCATCAGGCGCGGCTCGGTGGCAATCGCCCCCATCAGCGCCTCATCCGCCTCGATGCTGTCGATCGAACTGATCCGCAGCCGCGCCAGATCCGGCACCAGCCGCAAAATCCGCATCACCAGATCGCCCAAGCGCGGCGTCGCGGGTAGGTCTGCGCCCCAGGATGTCAGGTCCACCCCGGTGAGAACCACCTCGTTGAACCCCTTGTCCACCAGCCGCTTGATCTGCTCCACCACCACGCCCGCCGGAACCGACCGGGAATTCCCACGCCCATAGGGAATGATGCAGAAGGTACAGCGATGGTCGCATCCGTTCTGCACCTGCACATAGGCCCGATGCCGCCCGAATCCGTCGATCAGATGCCCCGCCGTCTCCTTCACCGACATGATGTCGTCGACCTGCACCTTCTCGGTCACTCCAATCAGGTCAGGGGCCCGCAGGCCCTGCCACGTCTCCGCCTGCATCTTCTCGGTATTGCCGATCACCCGCGCCACTTCGGGCATGGCGGCAAATGTCTCTGGCTCCGTCTGCGCCGCGCAGCCGGTCACGATGATCGTGGCCCCCGGATGCTCACGGCTCAGCCGCCGAATCTCTTGCTTGGCCTTGCGCACAGCTTCCGCCGTCACCGCGCAAGTGTTGACCACCACCGCATTCTCCACCCCCGCAGCGGCGGAAAGCTCTTTCATCGCTTCCGTCTCATAGGCGTTCAGACGGCAGCCGAGCGTGGCGAAAACAGGCGCGTTCATGCAACCGACGCCCCGGAAAACTGGTTCACGAAATCCGGGCTCAGCCAGCCGTCAAACACATGCGCCACCGGCCCGGTCATCCAGACCCCATCCTCACGCCAGTCGATCTCCAGCCGCCCGCCATCCACATCCATGATGACCTGCCGCCCCGTCAGCCCGCGCCGATGCGCCGCCACTGCCGTTGCACAGGCGCCCGATCCGCAGGCCAAGGTGATCCCCGTGCCCCGCTCCCACACCCGCATCCGCAGGTGATCCGGACCAACGACAGAGGCAAATTCCACATTCGTCCGCGCCGGGAACAGCGGGTCATGCTCCACCGCCCGCCCGCGCCCGGCCACATCCACCGCTTCGGCATCGGGCACGAAGAACACGGCATGCGGATTGCCCATCCCCACCGCCACCGGATCGCCCTCCAGCGGCAGATGCAGCGTGTCCATCTCGCGCGCCAGCGGCACCTCATCCCACGCCACCTGCGGCGCACCCATGTTAACAGACACCAGCCCATCCCCACGCCGCACCGCTGACAGCCCGCCGCGTGCCGTGACCAGTGTCACCGCCGCCTTGCCCGTTTGCCGCATCACATAGTCTGATACACAGCGCGTGGCATTCCCGCAGGCCCCGGCCCGCGTCCCGTCGCTGTTCCAGAAATCCAGCGCGAAATCTGCCCCTGCCGCATCGCGGATCTCGGCCAGCTGGTCAAACCCCACGCCCCGGTTCCGGTCGCCCAGCGCCCGCGCCAGCCCAGCCGTGACCACACCCGCGGAATCGGCCCCGCGCTTGCGCGAGTCGATCACCACGAAGTCATTGCCCAGCCCATGCATTTTCATGAAAGCCAGGCCACCAGGGGGCCGCTGTTCCAACATGCCCGCCCATATACGCCCGGGGCAGGGAATTATCCAGACCTGCGCAGTTTTTGCCCTTGACCCCCCCGCGCGTCGTCACTAATCACCGCCCACGTGGGGCCGGTAGCTCAGTTGGTAGAGCAGCTGACTTTTAATCAGCGGGTCACAGGTTCGAATCCTGTCCGGCTCACCACCCACTCCCCTCCCTTTTTGGCGTTGCTATAAAAGCGGATTTCCGCACGGCCTGCGCAGCACCCTCGACAGCCCTGCAACGCTCGGGCAAACCCGCGCCATGGCGATATTCTTCAGCATCGGAACGCTTCTTCTCGCCGCCTTTATGGCGCTGCGGCTCTTGCCGAAACTCGTGGGGCTGGCCTTCTGGCTTGGCTCTTCCGCCGTTACGGGCGGCAGTGCCCTCGCCATCCTCTACCTGCTGTCGCAGGGGCGCTAGGTCGTCGCCACCACGGCATCCGGCACGATGCCCGACCGCGCGATGTACCCCCGCACGTCGCGCCCCGCGAACAGCCCGTGATCCGCCACCAGCACCGCCCCCATTCCCGCCGCACGGCCACCCAGCACATCGGTGTGCAGCGTGTCGCCCACCATCGCCAACCGCTCCGGCGGCAGGCCCATCTGCGCGCAGACATCGTGAAAACCATCGGCAAAGGGCTTGCCATACCAATGCGCCACGCCGCCGATGGCATCCAGCACCGCATGGGCAAACAATCCCGGCTCTTGCGAAAGCCCATCCTCGCGTGGGGCCACCAGATCGGGATTTGCCACCACAATCGGAATAGGTCGCCGCGCCATCGCCGCCATCAGCCGCGCCTGCAACGCGGCTGTCCAGCGGACAGAGGAAAGAAACAACACCCCATCCGCCACATCAAACAGCCCGGGGTCGGCCACCGCATCCCCCACGCGCCCGGGTATATCGGAAAACCCGTCACCCTCTGCCGCAATCGCCGCCCAATGCGCCCCCGGCATCAGCATCCCGATCCGGCTTACCGCCACATCCCGGCTGGAAACCACCTCGTTTTCCGCGAAATCAAACCCCAGCCGCCGATACTTCACCAAGGCCTCGGCCTTCGTGTAACTCGCCGCATTGGTCAGCACGCACAGCTTCTTGCCCCGCGCACGCAGTTCCGCCATCCGCGCCACTGCGCCTGGGATCGGCGTCTCACCCACATTCAGCACGCCAAACGCATCCAGCACGAACCCATCCCACCGATCCGCCACTTCGGAAAGATCGCGCGCAAAGATGGGGGCCTCCGGGAACCGCGCACCGGGCAACCTTGCCCGCACCGCCTCATAACGCAGGAACGCGGCCTCCGCGTCCCGCAGATCGTCAGACACTGGAATAACCCCCCTCGATCATCATCACCGCACCATTCACCAACCCCGAAGCTGGCGAGGCGAGATACAGCGCCATATCCGCCACCTCCACCGTCTCACCGAACCGCCGCGCGGGGGTCGCGGCGCGCATAGGCCCGCCCTTTTCCTCCGGTCCCCAAACCGCCTTGCCCATCGGCGTCAGAATCACCGTGGGGCAGATCGCATTCACCTGCACATTGTGCCGCGCCCACTCCGCGCAAAGCGACTTCGTCAGCGCATTCAAAGCGCCCTTCGACGTGGCATAGGCCGCATGGTCATCCAGCGCGATCACCCCGGTCTGGGACGAGATGTTGATCACCTTCCCCCAGCGCTGCGCGATCATCGCAGGCCCCAGCGCCTGCGCCAGCAGGAACGGCGCGCGCACATTCACCGCCATCGTGGCGTCCCAATCCGCCAGCGTCAGGTCCACCGCAGGCGCGATCCGCGCAATCGCCGCGTTGTTCACCAGAATGTCGATGGTCCCCCACGCCTCCAGCGCCTCACGCGCTGCCATCACCGGTCCCTCTGCCGTGCCCATCTCGGCCTCGATCACCAAACAGCGCCGCCCCTTTGCCTCAACCTCGCGCTTCACCTCCAGCAAGCCGGTCGCATCCCGCGCCACGGCCACGATATCCGCCCCCGCATCCGCGAACACACGGCAGATCTCAAACCCGATTCCCTTGCTTGCCCCGGTGACCAGCGCCTTGCGCCCGGCCAGCGAAAACCGCCCCTGCCATTCTGCCATGCCCGTCACTCCAGATTTGTATGCCGCGCCCGCATCGCGTCCGGCGCGACGCCCAGCCGGTCCCGCAGCATCAGCACCAGCATCTCGAAGACCAGATACTGCGCCCCCTCGAACAGCGAACCCATCGGCAACACGCTCGCCACCGCAGGTCCTGTATCATCGGCCATCGTCTGCGCCGGAATCACCAGCACCCGGTCGCTTGCAGCAGGCAATGCCGCGCCCGGTTGCGCCGTCACGCAGGCCAGCCGCGCGCCATCGCGCCGCGCCACGCCCATCAACCCGCGCACAGTAGAGAAATCTCCGGGCCCCGCACTGACCACCAACAGATCCCCCGCGCCCACGGGCGGGCAGGACATATCCCCCACCACATGGGCATCCAGCCCCATGTGATACAGCCGCATCGCAAGCGCCCGCATCATCAGCCCCTCACGGCCTACGCCGTAACAGACCACCCGCTTTGCCGCTGCCAGTTCGTCAACCATCCCCGCCAGCGCCGCAGGGTCCACCCCCGCTGCCGCGGCCTTCATCTCATCGGCGGCCCGCGCCACCAGATCGGCATAGCTCATCCCCGGCCCTCCTTCAGCCGCGGCAAGGGCAGGCTTGCCTCTACCGCCGCTTCAAGAAGCCCACATTCATCCAGCAAATCCAGCACCGTATAGCGGCTCCGCAGGAACCGCGCGTGTAGCGTGGTCCGTTGCAGATACTCCCGCCCCACCCCGATCTCCTCGGCCAGTGCGGGCGCACCCGCCGCATGCAGCGCCGCCACCATCGCATCGGGTGCCATCACCTGCGCGCGCAGCCGCGCCGCCAGCGCGGGCCAGCCATCGCGCAACCGCTCCAACCGCGCGCGCAACGCGGCGCCCTCCACATGCTTGGCGCGCACCTCTTCCACCGCCCGCGCTGCAATCTCGCCCGCCCCGAACGCCGCATGAATGGCTGCCGTCTTCTGCGCCAGCGTCGGCGCCGTCGCCACGATTGCAGCCACATCCAGCGTGGAAAGATCCTGCTCCAGCAGCCAATCGAACAACCGCAGCGCCATCACGCAGCCCACGGCAACGCAGGCGCCATGGCTCACCCGTTCGCCGCCGAATTTCAGATCGTCCATCTCCCACAAATGCGCAATCTGGTGATCCGCCCCCGACGCAGGCCGCGACGACCCGTGCAACTCCATCGCCAGCCCCACCAGCGTCAGCCCGGCGAACAACCCCTCCAGCGCATCCCGGTCGCCCGATGCCACGCGGTCGGGCATCCTCAGCCATCCGCGCAGCCCCCCTTGCACCAGCGGCCAGGCCACATCATCCACCGCCTCGATCCCCAGCGCATCGGCGATGATCCAATCCCCGCCCGCAGGCACCTTCCCGGCCAGATCGCCATAACCCCAGCCCGTCATTTCCGCCGGGGCCGCCGCGATCACATCCAGATCCCCCAGCACCGCCCGCGCAGGCCGGCACTGGATCGTCTTCTTGAAACCCTTGTCCGAAAGCGGCGCCCCGGCCGACGTATACCCGTCCATGCTCGCAGCCGTGCCCACGCACAAATAGGCTCTATCAAGGCCGAAAGCCGCGTGTTTCACCACATCGTTGATCACACCAGATCCCACCGCCACAGGCACTGCGCCATCCTGCGCCAGCACATCCCGCAGGCTGTCGGCCAGCTCCACCGTCGGCTTCAGCCGCGGCCTGCCGGGCAGCACATGCGCCCGCACCGTCACCCCCGCCGCCTTCAGCGAGGCTTCCACCGCCGCCCCCGCCGCCTTCCACGTGTTCTCATCCGCAATGATACAGGCCAGATTCCCGGCAAACTGCCGCCGGAATAGCGCACCGGTCTCGGCCAACACGCCACGCCCCACCACAACCTCGGCCACCGTGGCCGACCGGGCCACCGCCCCCGCGATCAGTTCCGTCATGCTCATACCGCCACGCCCCCCGAAGACAGGGTCACCCCGTCCGCACCAAACAAATGCAGCCGATTCGCAGGCATCGACAGCCCGACCGTGTCGCCATGGTTCAACGCCGTATCCCCATCGGCGCGCACCACCACCTGCCCGGCCGCCGTCCGCACGTACAGATAGGCATCCCCGCCCAGCGTTTCGCGCAGAACCACCGTGCCATCCATCTCGCCCGCGCCGGGGGCCGTCAGCCCCGTATGTTCGGGCCGTATTCCCAGCCGCACCGCGCCCGGCACGGGTGCGGCTGTCCCGATGACCGCCTCCCCACAGGTGATGCGACCACCCACGGAACGGATATCGAGGAAATTCATGCTCGGCGCACCGATGAACCCGGCAACAAATTCCGTGCGCGGGCGGTGATACAGCTCCATCGGGCTGCCCACCTGTTCAATCCGCCCCGCCTGCAGCACCACGATCTTGTCAGCCATTGTCATGGCCTCAACCTGATCATGCGTCACATAGATCATCGTGGCCTTCAGCTCGGAATGCAGCGCCTCCAGCTCCACCCGCATCTGCACGCGCAGCTTGGCATCCAGGTTGGACAGGGGCTCATCAAACAAGAACACCTTGGGCTGCTTCACAATCGCTCGCCCGATGGCCACCCTTTGCCTCTGCCCCCCCGAAAGATGGGCGGGCTTGCGGTCCATATAGGGCTCCAGCTGCAACACCCGCGCGGCCTCGGCGATCCGGCGGTCCCGGTCTGCTTGGGTGAACCCGTTGATCTTCATGCCGAAATCCATGTTCTCACGCACTGACATATGGGGATATAGCGCATAAGATTGGAACACCATCGCCACATCCCGTTCTGATGGTGCAAGGCCCGATACATCGCGCCCCCCAATGGAAATCACCCCGCCGCTGATCGATTCCAGCCCGGCAATCGACCGCAGCAGCGTGCTCTTCCCACAGCCGGAAGGCCCCACGAAAACGGCGAATTCTCCATCGGCAATATCAAGGCTCACATCGTGCAGCGCCTGTTGGCCGCCATAGAACTTGTTCACCCCGACCAGCTTCACCTCGGCCATCTGCCGACCCTCCCCTTCCGTGACCTGCGCATTTTCCCGTTGACAGGACACGCTTGCGATACATTTATATGCAAGGCGTTACAAATGGAAGTCAACCGTTCAAAAACGCTGAACCGCTGGGAGGAAACCATGAAACTCAAGATGCACGTCAGTGCGCTGGCGCTTGCTGCGTCCGCATTTGCTATCGGTGGTCAGGCGCAGGCCTGGACGCTGGAAGAAGCCGCCAAACCCTATGCCGGAACGGAGCTTGAGGTGCTTTTCCTCGACCGTCCGGGTTACAACGCCGCGATCCAGATGCTGCCCGAATTCGAGGCCGCAACCGGCATCAAGGTGAACTACACCACCGTGCCTTACGAAAACGCGCTGGGCGAACAGGTCCGCGATTTCGTCGCCGGCGGCGATCTCGACATCGCGCTGATCGACCTCGTCTGGATGGGCAACTTTGCCGAAAATGGCTGGGTCGTTCCGTCGGAAACCTTCATCAGCAACCCTGAACTGGCCGATCCCGAACTGGATATGGCCGATTTCTTCCCGCTCGTCCTCGATGCCTTCGGCTCGTGGAATGGCGTGAACTACGGCCTGCCGTTTGATAACTATTCGGGCCTGCTGTTCTATAACCGCTGCATGCTGGAAGCCGCCGGTTTCGATAAACCCCCGGCCACCTGGCAAGAGGTGATGGATACCTACGGCCCCGCGCTGACCAAAGATGGCAAATACGCCTATGCCCTTCAGTCCAAGCGCAACGAAACCCAGTCCGCCGACAGCTTCGCCCGCTTCCTGTGGCCCTTCGGCGGATCGTTCCTGAATGCGGAATTCAAGTCGAACCTGCTGTCGCCCGAATCGCAGGCTGGTCTGCAATTCCGTCAGGATCTGATGAAGTTCATGCCCGAAGGCATCGTCGCCTATGACCACTCCGAAACCGTCAACGCTTTTGCGCAGGGCGACGTGGCGATGATCACCGAATGGTCGGCCTTCTATTCCACCGTGGTTTCGCCCGAAACCTCGACCGTGGCCGATTGCGTCGAAATTGCCCCGGAACCGACCGGCCCCGCAGGCCGCAAGCCCGCACTGGGTGGCTTCTCTCTCGCCGTCGCATCTCAGGCGGATGAGGCGGAACAGGCCGCAGGCTGGCTCTTCATCCAGTGGGTCACGTCCAAGGCCAATGCTGGCAAATACCTTGAAATGGGCGGCGTCCCGGCCCGTCAGTCGGCCTATGCCGACCCGGCCCTCGCCGAGACCTTCAAGTTCATCCCCGCACTGGTTGAAAGCTGGCAGGAAGGCGTGCCGGAATTCCGTCCGCGCTTCGCCGAATGGCCCGCCATCACCGAAATCGTGCAGGAATACGGCACCAAGATGATGCTGGGCGAAGTCACCCTCGAAGAGGGCGCCAAGAACATCGGTGAAAAGATGGAGGCCGTCCTCGCCGAGGCAGGCTACTATGACGGCAAAAAGCCGCTGGCCCAATAATCCGGCCCTCTGACCATCTCTGACTGCACAGCAAAAGCCCCCGGCCCCTTACACGGGCCGGGGATTTCCACCCGGAAGGACCGCCAAAATGACAGCCAACGTGCCCCGAAAGACGATCTTCGCCTTTCTCGGCCCCGCCGTCGCCGCCCTCGTCATCGTGGGCATCGCGCCGCTGCTCTATGCGGTCTGGAAAAGCCTGCACAACTTCAACCTCACCAAACAGGCGCAGACAAAATTCGTTGGCCTCTCCAACTATGCCGAGGTGCTGACAGACCTGTCCTTCTGGCAGGCGATGGGCCGCACCGCGACGCTCTTCCTGATCTCGGTCCCCATCCAGATCGTCCTCGGCCTTCTGATTGCCGTCGTCCTGCACCGCCCGGGCCTGACCTTCTTCAAAACCCTCGCCCGCCTGTCGCTGGTGCTGCCCATGGCCACCACCTATGCCGTGGTGGGCCTTCTGGCACAGGTCATGCTCAACCAGAAATACGGCGTGGTGAACCAGATGCTCGGCTGGGTCGGCGTCGACCCGATCAACTTCATCGGCGATCCCACCAATGCCTTCATTGCCGTCATCATCTGGGACATCTGGCAATGGACACCCTTCGTCGCCCTCGTCCTGCTGGCGGGCCTGTCCACAGTCCCCCCGGAAATCGAAGAAGCCGCGCAGCTAGAGACGAAATCTCAATGGCTCGTCCTGCGCTATGTGCAGCTGCCTTTCCTGATCCCGTCGCTCGTGGCCGTCCTGATCCTGCGCACCGCCGACACGCTGAAACTCTTTGACATGCCCTTTACCATGACGCGCGGCGGACCCGGTGCCGCCACCGAGTTCATCGCCGTCCTGATCGAACGTGTCGGCAACCGGCAATTCGACATCGGCCTCGCCTCGGCTCAGGCGATCATCATGCTGGCGCTGACCATCGGCCTTGCCCGGCTATATATCCGCTTCTTCTACCGCGAGGTGAACTGATGGCCGCCCCCCTGCAACGCCGCGCCTTCTGGGCCGAAGGGCTGCTTCTGCTGCTCATCCTGCTTTTCTGCATCTTTCCCTTTTACTGGATGGTCACCACCAGCCTGAAAACACAGGTCGTCGCGCTGCAATCCCCGCCCGCTTGGTTCTTCACCCCCACGCTGGCGAATTATTGGGAGGTGTTGTTCGAGGATAAGGTCGGCGTCTCCCTCATCAACTCCATCATCGTGGCGGTCTGCACCACCACCCTTGCCGTCGTCCTCGGCACCCCCGCCGCTTATGCGCTGGCCCGCTTTGAATTTCGCGGCAAGACGGACCTCTGGTTCTGGTTCATCACCAACCGTTTCGTCAGCCCGGTCGTCCTTGCCTTCCCTGTCTTCCTCATCAGCCGCGAACTTGGCCTGCGCGACACGCACCTTGCGCTGATCCTGATGTATCTCACCTTCACCCTGCCCATCGTCATCTGGATCTGCACCGATCAATTCCGCTCCATCCCCCGCGAACTGGATGAGGCGGCCCTGCTGGAAGGCGCGTCTCAATGGCGCATCTTCCGCTCCATCTGCCTGCCGCTGGCGATGCCCGGCGTGGCCGTTTCCTCCATCCTGTCCTTCATCTTTTCGTGGAATGAGTTGCTCTTCGCCTACATTCTTGCGCCAAAAGCAGCGAAAACCGCTCCGGCAATGGCGGTCACTTTCATGGAAGGCTATGACGTGCCCTACGGAAAGATCATGGCCACCTCGACCCTGATCGTCATCCCTGTGTTGATCTTCGCCCTGATCGCGTCAAAACATCTCGTGCGCGGCCTCACGATGGGCGCGGTGAAGTAAAAGGATACGGATGGCCCGCGCCCCGAAACTGCCCCAGATCGACGCGGAACAGCGCTTTCTCGCCCGCGTGGCCTGGGCCTATTACGTCGAACACCTGACACAGGAAAAGGTCGCCGAAAAGCTTGGCGCCACGCGCCTGCGCGTGAACAAGGCCCTGTCCGAAGCGCATCGCGTTGGCCTTGTCCGCATCACCTTCAACACCGCCTATGCCGCCTGCTTCGATCTGGAACAGGCGCTTTGCGAACGCTTCGGCCTTGATCAGGCCTATGTTGCCCCGGCCCCGTCTGACGAATCCGATGTCCAGATGATCACGGGCGCCGCGTTGGGCAACCTGTTGTCCGAGGTGCTGGCCGATCCTGCCGTCAAACGATTTGGCATGTCATGGGGCGGCACGCTCAACATCGCCACCCGTTTTGTCGCCGCGCTGGAACGGCCCGATCTTGAGGTGATCTCCGTCATGGGCGGCCTGACCCGCGGCTCTGATCTGAACAGCTTTGAAATCACCACCCGTCTCGCCGATCTGCTGGGCGCGCAGCACAGCTATTTCACCGCCCCCCTCTACGCAGGCAGCGCCGAAAGCCGCGACACGATCATGCAGCTTGATGTCTTCCGCGAGGTGCTGGAAAAAATCCGCGGCGTGGATGCGATGGCCATGGCGGCGGGCGATTTGTCCAAACGCTCGCTTCTGATGCGCGATGCCCTTCCCGGCGGCACCACGATCGAGGAATTGGCCGCCCTCGGCGGGGTGGGCGATATCCTCGGCACCGTGATCGACGCCAATGGAAACCCCATCGACCACCCGATCAACGAAAAGGTCATCGGTATCGGCATCCCCGATCTGGCCCGTATCCCCAACGTCATCCTCGCCGCAGGTGGCGCGCACAAGATCACCGTTTGCCGCGCCATCCTTGGCCTTGGCCTGATCAACACCTTCGTCACAGATGAATCCACCGCCCGCGCGCTGGTGGCGGCATGACCCTGACCATCGGCATCGACCTTGGCACCTCGGGCGTGAAGGCCGTCATCCTTCAGGACGCCGAAACCGTTCTTGCCGATGCCGCGCAACCCATCGCCGTGTCGATCCCCCATGTCGGCTGGTCCGAACAGAACGCCGATGATTGGGTCGCCGCTGTTTGGTTCTGCCTTGATCGTCTGGCAAGCGACGCGCCAAAGGAAATGGCCGCCGTGACGGCCATCGGCCTGTCGGGCCAGATGCTCTGCGCCCTGCTCCTCGACAAATCCCACAAACCCCTCCGCCCCGCGATCCTGTGGAACGATCAGCGCAGCATTGCCGAATGTGCCGAACTTCTGGCGCTTTGCCCCGACATCGGCCAGCGCACCAACGGCACGCCCGACCCCGGCATCACCGCGCCAAAACTTCTCTGGCTCGCGAAACACGAGCCCCACATCATGCGCGACGCCCGCATGCTGTTGCTGACCAAGGATTACGTCCGCCTTGCCCTGACGGGTGAGGTTGCCACCGAACCCACCGATGCAGGCGGCACACAACTGATGGATTGCCGCACCGGGCAATGGGACCACCAGCTTTGCGCCCTCGCAGGCTGGAACCCCGACCACCTCCCCCCCGTCACCTCCGCATGGCTCGCCGCAGGCGGCCTGCGACCCCAACTCGCCCAACGTTGGGGTATGAAGCCGAACATCCCCGTCGCCGCAGGCGCGGGCGACAACATGGCCTCCACCCTCGGCGCAGGGGCCGCCCGTCCGGGTGACGCCGTCCTGACCATCGGCACTTCTGGCGTGGCCTGCATCGTCGACGCCACCTTCCACCCCGGCCCGCAACGCGCCATCCTCACCTCTGCCCACGCCGCGCCCGACACGTTCCTGTCGATGGGCGTCGTCATGTCTGCGACCGCCGCGCTGGACTGGACCGCCCGCCTCTCCGGCACCACCGCCGCCACACTGGCCGGCGAGGCCGAGGCGATGGATACCCGCAAGACCGACGCCTCCCCGGTATTCCTGCCCTGCCTCAACGGCATCCGCACCCCCGCCAACCGCCCGCAGGCGACCGGCCGGCTGGAAGGGCTGCACCCCGGCGTGGACCGCGCCATGATGGGCTATGCCACGATGGAAGGTGTCGCCTTCCAGTTTGCCGATTGCATCACCGCCCAGCGCGAGGTCGGCGCTCTGCCGCAGCGTTTCATCGCGGTCGGCGGCGGCACCCGTTCCAACCTCTGGACCACGCTGATCGCCACTGCCATTGGTGAACCCGTCGCCCTTCCCGCCCGCGCCGATATCGGCGGCCCCGCAGGCGCGGCCCGCCTTGCCGCCGTCGCCGCTGGCGCATCAACCGATGTTCTGTCCAACCCCCTGCCCATGCGCGGCACGATCGACCCCGATCCCGCCTTGGCCGAACGCCTGAAACCGCGCAAAGCCCGCTTCGACGCACTGGTGGAAAGCGCCCGGCGCGGCTAGCCTCTGGCCATGAAGCTGACCACCTACAACATCCAATACGGTTTCGGCGCGGACGGCCTCTACAGCCTGCCCCGTATCGCCGACACGATCCGCGACCGCGACCTGATCGCCTGCCAAGAGGTAGATCGCCACTGGTCCCGCACCAACCACGATGATCAACCCGCGATCCTGTCGGCACTCCTTCCCGACCACCACATGGTCTACGCCCCCGCCTTTGACATGGCCGTCCCGAACGAGCGCAGCAAACGCCGCCAGTTCGGCCCGATGATCCTCTCGCGCTGGCCCATCCTCTGGTCGCGCACTTGGCCGCTTCCCAAACGCCGTATGCTCGACCCCATCAACACCCAAACCGCCGCGCTAGAGGCCGTCATCGCCCACCCCTCCGGCCCCCTCAAACTCATCAACCTCCACCTCGCCCATGTTGGCGTCGAAGAACGCCTCGCCCAGATCGCCTTCCTCAAACAGATGCTCGGAAACCCCGCATTTGAGGGCGGACCGTGGAGCGGTACTGACGACGAACCCTCCCGCAACTGGACCGAAGGCGAACCCGAACCCCCGAACCCCACCCGCACCATCTGGGCGGGCGATTTCAACATGGAACCCGGCAGCGCCGAATACCGCGCCTTGGTGGGCGAAACCCCCTACCACCCCGGCGCGCGCTACGCCGATGGCCTGATCGACCCCGCCGCAGGCCTTGGCCTGCACACCCACGTCAAGCAGATCGCAGGCGAAACCCGCCTCCGCCAGCTTGACCACATCTTCCTGACACCCGACCTCGCCCCCCATGTCCGGCGCATCTGGGCCGATAACACCAACCCTGCCTCTGACCACCACCCCCTGCACATCGACCTGACGCTGTAACGAACAAGGGCGCACCCTGCGGCGCGCCCTCCCAAAACCCGACAACCCGGCAATCCGCGTCAGAACGCCAGATCCCGATCCCCGGCCGCATCTTTCACCCGGTTCGGCAACCCCATCCCGTTCAGCAGGTTCATGAACGGCTTCGGATCCAACTCCTCGACATTCACCATCGTCCCCACATCCCAGATGCCCTCTGCCACCAGCAGCGCCGCCGCTACCGGCGGCACGCCGGCGGTATAGGAAATCCCCTGCGACCCGACCTCTTCATAAGCTTCCTTATGATCGGCCACGTTATACAGCATCACCTCCACCGGCTTGCCGTCCTTCATGCCCTTCACGATCGTCGCGATGCAGGTCTTGCCAGAATATCCGGGTGCCAAAGAGGCCGGATCAGGCAGCACCGCCTTCACCACCTTCAACGGCACCACTTCCAACCCTTCAGCCGTTTTCACCGGCTTCTCCGACAGCAGCCCAAGGTTCTTCAGCACCGTGAACACATTGATATAGTGATCACCAAACCCCATCCAGAACCGCACATCCGCCCCCGGATAACGGGCCGACAGCGAATGCACCTCGTCATGCCCGGTCAGATAGGCCTTCTGTGCGCCAACCACCGGCATGTCCCAGGTCTGGCCCACCTCGAACATGCGGTTTTCCTGCCAGCCACCGTTCTGCCAGCTGTAAACCGTTCCCGTGAACTCACGGAAGTTGATCTCGGGGTCAAAGTTGGTGGCGAAATACTTCCCATGCGACCCGGCATTGATGTCGACGATATCGATCGACGTGATCTCATCGACAAACGCATCCTCGGCCACCCGCGCCCAGGCGTTTACCACGCCGGGATCAAACCCAACGCCCAGAATGGCCGTCACACCTGCTGCCTTGCACCGCTCGCGCCGCTGCCATTCGTAATTGCCATACCATGGCGGCGTTTCGCAGATCTTGCCGGGGTCTTCATGGATCGCCGTGTCCATGTAAGCCGCGCCCGTTTCGATACAGGCCTCCAGCACCGTCATGTTCACAAAGGATGACCCGACATTGATCACGATCTGCACGCCCAGCTTCCGGATCAGCGCCGCCACCGCAGCCGGGTCCATCGCATCCACCGCATGGGCCGCAAACACGCCGGGCACCTTCATCGCGCCCTTCTCATGGACCGACGCGATGATCGCCTCGCACTTCCCCACCGTCCGCGACGCGATATGCAGATCACCCAGCCTGTCATTGGCCTGCGCGCATTTATGCGCCACGACCTGCGCCACGCCGCCTGCGCCAATGATCAACACGTTGCGTTTCATGCAAAACACCCCCTTCAGGAAGGGCCGGATCAACCGGCAGTATTATCCAAGGTTCGCGGCAAAATCGGCATAGCCGAATTCCCGCGCCACGGTCATGGACCCGTCCAACTCCTTGATGACGATGCTTGGCATCTTCACCCCGTTGAACCAGTTCTTCTTGACCATCGTATATCCCGCCGCATCCGCGATGCTCAGCCGGTCGCCCACATGCAGAGGCTTGGGAAAGTTGAACTCACCGAACACATCCCCCGCAAGGCAGGACTTGCCGCAGATCATGTAAGGGTGATCCCCCTCCACCTCCATCTTGCCCGCAATGCGATAGATCAGCAGATCGAGCATATGCGCCTCGACGCTGCTATCGACGATGGCCAGATCCTTGCCGTTGTTCATCACGTCCAGCACCGTCACCTCAAGGCTTGCCGCCCCGGTGATCGCGGCCTCGCCGGGCTCCAGATAGACCTGCACCCCGAACCGTTCTGAAAACGCCTTCAACCGCGCTGCCAGCAGGTCCACCGGATAGCCCTCGCCGGTGAAATGGATGCCACCGCCCAGACTGACCCATTTCAGGCGCGAAAGCAGCGCCCCGAACTCGTCCTCGATCCGCGTCAGCTGCCGATCAAACAGATCGAAATCGTCATTCTCGCAATTGTAATGGATCATGAAGCCCGAAACCCGGTCCATCACCCGCTCAATCTTGCCGGCATCCCATTCGCCCAGCCGCGAAAACGGCCGCGCCGGATCGGCCAGATCAAACCCGCTGGTCGAAAACCGCGGGTTCAGCCGCAGCCCGCGCGCAATGCTGGCGGATTGGTTGTCGAACCGCTCCAGCTGGCCCACGGAATTGAAGATGATCTTGTCGGCATAACCCACCGCCTCGGCTACTTCGTTATCGGCCCATGCTACGGAATAGGCATGGGTCTCCTTGCCAAACTTCTCGCGCCCCAGCCGCAATTCATACAAGGATGACGAAGTCGTCCCATCCATATGCTCACGCATCTGGTCAAACACCGGCCATGTGGCAAAGCATTTCAGCGCCAGCAGCACCTTCGCCCCCGACCCCTGCCGAAGCTGGTCCATGATGGCCATGTTGCGGGAAAGCTTGGCCCGGTCGATCAGGTAGAACGGCGTCTGAATCATGGAAAATCCCCCCCGGGATCAAAGGGAAACGAGAACGCGGGTATGTAGGGCCAAGCCCAACCCCACGCAAGCCCCAACGAAGCAAGGCCAACGACACGCCCCCGCCTAACCCCGCTTCATGTCAGCCCGGTAACAAAGCAGTGCGCTCACCTTCCGGTGATTTCCCTCTGCCTGCACTGACCGGCAAGCATGGCGCCCGTTAAGATTACCCTGACAGGAGATTTCCATGAAGAAACCCGCATCTTTCCGCGTCCTTCTGCTCACCTCCGCCTTGGCGGCCACCTCCGTCACACTTGCCATGCCCGCCGCCGCACATCACGGCTGGTCCTGGGCCGAGGCCGAGGAAACCACCCTTCAGGCCACCATCGCCGCCATTTCCCTGAACCCCCCGCATCCGGAACTGACCGTCACCGATGCAGACGGCACGGAATGGGTGATCGAACTCGGCAATCCCGGCCGCACCGAACGCGCGGGCTTTGTCGACGGCACGGCCAAGGTCGGCGATACCATCACCATCCTCGGCAACCGCTCGCTGGATCAGGCAGAACGCCTGATGAAGGCCGTCCGCATCACGCTGGCCGGGACGAATTACGATTTCTACCCCGAACGGATCGACGCCTGATGCTTGACGCGCTGGCCGCGTCCCCGATTGCCGCGCTGCTGCGCGGGTCGGGGACGGCCTACCTTCTGGTCAATGCCAGCCACATCCTTGGCATCGCGCTGCTGATCGGGGCCATCCTGCCGCTTGACCTGCGCCTTGCCGGGGCCTTTCCCCGCACACCGCTTCCCGCCATCGCACCCCTGTTGCGCGTCATGGCGTTGGCGGGGCTGTCGCTGGCGGTGATCACGGGCTTTGTCCTCTTCACCGCAAATCCCGGCGAATACGCCACTAACCCCGCCTTCCGCATCAAACTGCTGCTTCTGGCGCTCGCCGTGCTGAACGCCGCCCTCGTAACCCGATCCACGGCATGGGCGCAGGTGCTGTCGGGGGCGCCGCCCCCGCCCGCGCTGCGCCTCATGGCCGCCCTGTCGGCAATTCTCTGGCTGTCCATCCTGCTCGCAGGCCGCTGGATCGGGTTCCTCTAAGGGTCCAAAACGATTCGGCGGTTCATGGTTAACGCCCGATCATGGCACCGTGCGTATGCACAGCCGTCTGCACCGCCATCTGCACCACGCGCTGCACCGCCAAAAGCCGAAACTCCCGCAAATTAATCCAGCGCCCGCAGGTACTTAGACCATCCGGATCTTGTCCTTGCCCACCGCCAGAACATACCCCCGCCGTGCAATCGTCTTGACCAGCAATTCGCTGACCATCTGGTTACCCAGCGCATCGCGCAGCCGCTTCACCCGCGTCGCCCCCGCCGCCTCGTCACAGTCAGATTCGTTGCGCCCGGAAATCACCGCCTCGATCTGCGCCCCGGTCAGCACCTCATCATCCATCCGCGCTTCGGCCAGCACCGCCATCGTCTCAAGCGCCGCTTCGGTCAGCTGAAACTCCATATCGTTGATGTAAACCGCCCGCCCCTCGCGGCTGATCAACAGGCTCGCCACCTGAATCCCCGATCGCTGGATGGCCGAAATTCTCCGGTTCAACGCGATGATCGTCACCAGAAACACCAGCGCCGCCAGAAGCAGTGCCGTGGAAAACACCAGCAGCACAAAGATCACCATACGGTAACTCGCCAACACCTCGGAAAATGCCGTCCCCGATTGCGCCAGTATTTCCAGCAGCTTGATATCGGCGAAACTGGTCAGGTCATCGTTTTCAACGAACAGTGTTTCCACCTTGGCGTTGAACGCATTCGCATCTGGCAGGTTCAGGAACAGGAAAACCGCCGCCCCCAGCAGGATCAGCACGATGGCCGCGATCCCCCCGGCAACAACCCGGTTCCCCGCCTTCAGGCTCTCAGAAGCGGAGGAAGTACTCTCCTGCACTCGATTCCCTTTCTCCAAGGCCCTCAGGTCCAAAAACCGACAGCACATTCAATAGCGTCCAGCCCCCGGATGCCAGCCGCGGGGCCAATTCCCCCGCCGCCGCGCCCGGCCCGCCTGCACAGGCCCCGTCACTCACCTGCGCCACCCCATAGTGCAGGCGCAAGGGATCGTCCTGCTTGGCCTTGTAATCGGCATAGCATTCGGCAGAAGCCTGCCCGCCCAGGGCCAGCAGCAGTGCCGCAGCAAGGAAAAGGCGTGTCATCGGATGTCCCCTCCGTTTGTGCCCGCACATTGCCCGCCCCCCGCGCGCTAGGCAATGACATTGGTCCCGCCCGGCCCCCGGAACAGGCTGCTATGCGATAACAACGCCGCGTTATTGCCTGTCCAACCCCCCCGGTCGCAGGGTGAAGGCATCGAAAGGGCAGGGGCCAACAACCCGCCCATCCCGCCAGAACCCAGACAGGAGGCCACTATGAAAAGCTCGGAAACACTGGCCGAAACCATGGTCATCACCCGCAACCTGCCGCGTCCTACGGGCCGCGATCCGCGCAGCATCAGCCGCCGCCTCGTGGCCGTCGTCGCCGCTGCTGCCACCGCGCTGGGCCTTCTGGCATCAACCGCCATTCCCGCCCGTGCCGACAGCGATGATCTGGCAAAGGCGCTTGCCGCACTCGCTATCGTGGGCATCATCGCCAACGAGTCGAAGAAAAGCCGCGAACGCGAACGCGCCCGCGCGCAGCAACATTACAACCCGCCTCTGCAGTATCATCCGCAACCCACGCGCCAGCCGCGCGTGCCGTCGGTCTGCGCCATCGAAATCTCGGGCAACTCCGGCACAGCCATCGTCTACGGCGAACGCTGCCTGCGCGACGAAGGCTTCAATTTCCGTCTGCCGCAATACTGCGCCCGCACTGCGCGCATCTACGGCCAGAACGACAGGATCTACTCGGATCAATGCTTGCGCGATGCAGGCTTCCGGGTGGCTGGCTCCCGGTACTGATCCGGGTGTCGCTTCGGGCACGGCTAAACTTGCCCCAGCCGTGTCCAATCTGGGGGTGGAGGGGTGAGCAGCCTCCACCCCCGCCCTTTTCCCGCTTCCCCGCCGGAAATCCATCGGCTAGGCCATTCCAATGGCCCCCAAACCCGCCCCCGATTTCACCTTTGAAACCGCCGCCCTCGCGCGCGGCTTCTTGGCTGTCGTGGGCGTGGATGAGGTGGGACGCGGGCCCCTCGCTGGCCCTGTCAGCGCCGCCGCCGTCCTGCTGGACCCTGCCCGTATCCCGCCCGGCCTGAACGATTCAAAGGCCCTCACCGCTGCCCGCCGCGACGCTCTTTTTGCCGCGATCATGGATATGGCCGAGGTGTCGGTCGCCCATGCCAGTGTCGAGGAAATCGATAGCCTCAACATCCTGCGCGCCAGCCATCTGGCCATGGAACGGGCCGTTACCGGGCTGGTAACCAATGCCGATCATGCTCTGATTGACGGCAACATGATCCCCCGCAACCTCTCTTGCAGCGCCGAAGCAGTGGTCAAAGGCGATGCGCGCTGCCTCTCCATCGCCGCCGCGTCGATCATCGCCAAGGTGACGCGCGACCGGATCATGGTGGATTTGGCGCAACAACACCCCGGCTACGGCTGGGAGGTGAACGCAGGCTACCCGACTCCGGCGCATCTGCGCGCGCTTCTAGATTTTGGAATTACCCCACACCATAGGCGTTCGTTCAAGCCCGTCCACAACATATTGTATCAAGCATATTCTATAAGTGATTGATTCAAAAAAGAATTTGACGGCGAATCACTCCTGACTCATCTTTGTCCACAACAAGCACGGCGAAAAACCGCCGGCAGCAGAGGCAGAGATGAAGATCAAACCGACCCCGACAGAGGCAGCACCGCTGCCCCTCAATCAGATCCTTGCCGGCGACTGCATCGAGGTGATGAACAGCCTCCCCGCAGGCAGCATCGACCTGATCTTCGCCGATCCCCCCTATAACCTGCAGCTCAAGGGCGATCTTCACCGCCCCGACAATTCCAAGGTCGACGCTGTCGATGACCACTGGGATCAGTTCAGCAGCTTTGCCACCTATGACCATTTCACCCGCCAATGGCTGCAAGCGGCGCGCCGCCTCTTGAAACCGAATGGCGCGATCTGGGTGATCGGCAGCTATCACAACATCTTCCGCGTCGGCACCGCGCTGCAGGATGCAGGGTTCTGGATGCTGAACGATGTCATCTGGCGCAAGTCGAACCCGATGCCCAACTTCAAGGGAAAGCGCCTGACCAACGCCCACGAAACTCTGCTTTGGGCCAGCCGCGACGAAGCCGCGAAATACACCTTCAACTACGAGGCGCTCAAGGCGCTGAACGACGGTGTTCAGATGCGGTCTGATTGGGTGATCCCGCTTTGCACCGGCCATGAACGCCTGAAAGACGAAAACGGCGACAAGGCCCACCCAACGCAAAAGCCCGAGGCCCTGCTTCACCGCGTCCTCGTTGCCACCACCAATCCCGGCGATGTGGTGCTGGACCCGTTCTTCGGCACCGGCACCACCGGCGCCGTGGCCAAGATGCTGGGGCGCGATTTCATCGGCATCGAACGCGAAGAGGCCTACCGCAAGGCTGCCACCGAACGCCTTGCCCGCACCCGCAAGTTCGATGCCTCGGCGCTGGAAATCACCGGCTCCAAACGCGCCGAACCCCGCGTCCCCTTTGGCCAGGTCGTCGAACGCGGCATGCTGCGCCCGGGCGAGGAACTGTTCTCCATCGGCAACCGCTATAAAGCCAAGGTCCGCGCCGATGGCACGCTGATCGGCAATGACGTGAAGGGATCCATCCATCAGGTCGGCGCGCATTACGAAGGTGCGCCCTCCTGCAACGGCTGGACCTACTGGCACTTCAAGCGCGATGGAAAGATGATCCCCATCGACATCCTGCGCCAGCAAATCAGGGCCGAGATGGACGCCGATCAGGGTCGCCCGCACTAACCAACCTCACATCAAGTTTACGCCCGCGCCGTGGTCCGCCCGCGGCGCCACTGCCCCGCCATGTCCTCATGGCGGGGTTTTTTCCTTTGGAATCGGCCTGTTGACGTCTCGTTCACCAAATTCATGTAACATTGCGTGATCAAGGTTCCGCGGCCAGACCCTGCAAAACCCCTGCAAAACTTAGGGAACCGGCACGTCCGGCGCGGGTCACATCAATTCAACCTTTGCTCACGGAAATTTAATGAACGGTATCGTTCATTTTCTACATTGCATACGCACACGTTCAGTATATATCTGTCTCATCGAATAAACGAAGGCAGACAAAGATGACGTGCTGACAGTCTTGAAAAACACAATTGCTCCTTGACGGGGCTAACGCTCCCCGAGGGCCATCCCGGCCCAAACGAACTGAACCAAACCGCATCGCCGTACCGACGGCCGGGCAGAGCTCTGCACGGAACGGTGGATGCTTGCCGACAACAACCATCCCAGGAAAGGGAAACATCATGATCCGCAACTTTACCGCTTCCGCTCTGATCCTCGCCGCTCTGACCGGTGCTGCCGCAGCCTCCAGCGCCCAGCCGGGCCTGAATGCCGGTGACGTGCAACTGGCCCTCAGCGCCGGTGTGCAGCCGGGCGAATACAGCCGCGCCGAACTGATCAACATCATCGAAGCCCGCAAGGAAGGCGAAGAAACCCGCCTGAACTACTTCCTGTCGGGTGCGAACCGCGCCTCGAGCACGGCCGCCAGCAACGCAGGTGTTGACCAGCTTGCTGCCTCGGCCGGCGTCGAACCGGGCCAGTTCTCCGCGAACGAACTGCAGCGCCTGATCAAGGCCCAGGCCGATGACGACACCACGACCGAGCGTTTCATCCTGTCGGGCGCAAGCCGCAATGCAGCCAACCCGGCCGAAGTCGTCACCCCCGGCGAGGCACAGCTTGCCGCCTCCATCGGTGTTGACCCGGCGCAGTACACGCTGGCCGAACTGATCGCGATGCAGCCGCAGTCTGACGACTGATCCGCGACCTTCGGTATGCACCCTCGGCCAGCCGTTCCTCCAACGGCTGGCCACCCTCTTTTTCGGAAGAAGTCCCATGCCTTGTTTCGAAACCGATCCCCGCGTAGCCTCTGCCCTAACGGAATCCACTCCGTGTGGGGATATTGCCATGGCTCTGCGGTCGCCCGGCCGACCCAAAGACCTTGAAAAGCGCGAGGCCATCCTCGACGCTGCTCAGGCCCTGTTTGCAGAACGCGGTATCGACGGCGTCCCGATCGAGGCGATCGCCGCCCGCTCGGGCGTGTCAAAGGTCACGGTCTATGGCCATTTTGGCGACAAGGCGAAGATCTTCGATTCGATCGTCCAACGCGAAACGGATCGACTGAAACTTGCACTGTGCCAGACGCCCAGCGGCAGCAGCCTTGAGGACACCCTCACCCGCTTTGGCATGGCGCTGATCGAGATGCTGACCCAGCCCTGCCACCTCGCCCTTGACCGCGCCGTAAGCCTTGAGGCGCAGCGCAACCCCGACCTTGGCCGCCGCTTCTTTGAGGCGGGCCCCGGTCAGGTGCGGACCATGCTGACCGCCATTCTGGCGCAGGCGCAGGAACAGGGGGCCGTCCAACTTGACGATCCTGAATGCGCCGCCGAAGACATGCTCGCCCTCTGGCTCGGCTTTGATGCCATCGAACGCAGGTTCTGTGGCAGCTGCCTGCCTGATGAACAGGTCCTGCAAATGCATGTCGCCCGCGCCGTCCGGCTGTTCTTGAAGGCCAACGCGCCCGAAAGGTAACCGATCACTGGCAGGCTATTGGCCGGGTGTCGGGTTCAGCGCCTTGTTATAGGGGTGCCAATCCGTGATGTCGGGATAGAATTTCTTTCGCCACGCCCGCACCCGCGGGTTCATCACACGCTTCCACAGCGGCGGGATCATCGCGGCAATCGTCATCACCGGGTAACCCATCGGCAGTTGCGGGGCTTCCTCCTCGCCGTAGGTTTGCAACAGCGGAAAGCGGCGGTCAGGCTTGTAATGATGGTCCGAATGGCGCTGCAAGTTGATCAGCAGCCAGTTTGACGCCTGATAGGCCGCATTCCACGAATGGCGCGGCAGCACATGTTCATACCGCCCTTCGCCCAGATGCCGCCGTGTCAGCCCGTAATGTTCGATGTAATTGACCAGCTCCAACTGCCAGATCGCCACCGCCGCCTGCACCACGAACAACCCCAGCCCGGCCCATCCGCCCAATGCCAGCGCCAGCAGGCACATCCCGGCCTGAAGGCCGGCATAGCGCCAGTAGGGATTGCTGCGATGCCACCACGGCAGCCCCCGCCGCGCCAGCATCGCCGCTTCCGCAGCCCAGGCCGATTTGTGACACTGCACCAGAACGCGCGGGAAAAACCGATGGAAGCCTTCGTTATACCGCGCCGTCACCGGATCGCGCGGCGTGCCGACCCACAAGTGATGCACCCGCAGATGTTCGGAACGGAAATGGCTGTAAAGCACCGTCGCCAGCAGCAGATCCGCCAGCCACCGCTCTAGTCGCGATTTCTGATGCATCAATTCATGGCTGTAATTGATGCCTATCGCACCCGAAACAACGCCCATCGCGCAGAACACACCGATCCGCTCCACGATGTTTAGATGAGCCGCCAGCGGCACATACCACAGCAGCCAGCACAGCAGCGCGAACTGCACTGGAAACCAGATCACCGTGATCGCCCGATACCAGCCAAGCTCTGCCTCGGGGGTCATCGGATCGGCGTTGCGTTCGTCCTTTCCGGTCAACTGATCCAAAAGCGAAAAGACCCACCACGTCGCCGCCGGTGCCACAAGGATCGTCCACCCGCCCTTCAGCGCAGCCAGCACCGCCAATGGCGCCAGCGCCAGCGACATCCAGAACGGCAGCGCCTCCCTCAGATTTCCCAGGTCCTTGGCCAAAGCCTTCATCTCGCTACCTTTGTCACTCGATCACGGATCTCATCATATCGCGCCGGGGCGGTCCCTCAAGTCACCTCAAGGGCGCTGCTGCCCAGATCAAACCCCTTGCGCATCACCGTGGGCAGGTCCGCAGGCCGAAACATATCCCGCCCAAGGAACTCTCCACGCAGGGGAACGGCCTCCAGTGCGGCAACTGTTACCTGCAATCGAAGGATCAGGTGAAAATGGGTGAATGTGTGGCGTACTTCCCCCACTTCCCGCCAATCTGCCGCCAAGGGCGCATCGCCCCCCGCACCATCCCAATCCGATCCCGGAAAACCCAGCATCCCACCCAGCAATCCCCGTTCGGCCCGCCGTTCCACCAGCCAAGCCCCATCTGCCCGGCGCGCGATCCACAGCACACCATGCCGCACGGGTTTGGCCGCCTTTTCCACCTTGCGCGGCAGGCTGGTCTGCACGCCCTCGGCCCGTGCACGGCAGGCATCCCGCCACGGGCAGATGCCACAGGCCGGGTTGCGCGGTGTGCAGATCGTGGCCCCCAGATCCATCACCGCTTGCGCGTAATCTCCGGGCCGTGCAACCGGCGTCAGCACCGCCGCGAGCCGCGTCAATTCCGCCTTAGCCCCCGGCAACGGCGCCTCTACCAGCCACAGCCGCGCCATCACCCGTTCCACATTTCCATCCACCACCGTGGCGGCCTCATCATGCGCAATCGCCGCAATCGCCGACGCGGTATAGGGCCCGATCCCCGGCAAACCCAGCAGCCCGTCGCGCGTCGCCGGAAACACCCCGCCATGATCGCGTACCACCGCCCGCGCACAGGCCAGCAGGTTGCGCGCCCGTGCGTAGTAGCCCAAGCCCGCCCATTCCCCCATCACCGCCGCATCCTCGGCCGCCGCCAGATCGGCCACCGTTGGCCAGCGTTCCGTGAACCGGCGGAAATACTCGCGCACCGCCGCCACAGTGGTTTGCTGCAACATCACCTCGGACAACCAGACGCGATATGGGTCCGGCCGGACCCCCGCCTGCTTTTGATCCGGCGGCACCCGCCACGGCATTACCCGCGCGTGCCGATCATACCAGTCGAGCAACAAGGTTGAGAGTTCGCTCGCGCTACTGTCACGCATTCTTTATGCCTTTCCCCACGCCTGCATTTGCACCGCCGCGCGTCATGGCTAGAATAGCGGTCAGTCCCAAAAGGACCACCCAAAGGACCAGATGACACGCAAGCCGCTTCCTCCACCTGATCCCAACCGCCGGATGCGCGGGTTTGAGGCGGCTTCCGGCTTCCTGCGTGATCCTATTCGCAACGCCTCGGAAACCCGCGGTTTTGCCGTCACCCGCCTGCTCACCCATTGGCCCGAGGTGGTTGGAGAAGATCTCGCCGCCATGACCCGCCCGGTCAAAATCGGCCACACCCGCGAAGGCATGGGTGCAACCCTCACCCTTCTGGTCGCCTCCGCCCATGCCCCCATGGTGCAGATGCAGCTTCCCCGCATCGTGGAAAAGGTCAACGCCGTCTACGGCTATCGCGCCATCTCGCGAATCTCGCTCACCCAGACCGCCGCCACCGGCTTTGCCGAAGGGCAGGCCGAATTCATCACCAAACCAAAAACCACCCCGGCCCCCGCGCCGGAAGTGGTTGCAGAGGCGCGCGAAACCACCGCGCCTATTGCTGACCCTGGCCTCCGGGCCGCCCTTGAAGCCTTGGCCCAAAACATACTAACTCGCCGCAGAACATGAAAAGGCAGATACCGATGCTGAAGAAACTCGCCGCAGCCGCCACCATCGCCCTTGTCGCGCTGTTCCCGCTGACGGCCCCGGCACAAGAGGCCGAAGCCACCACCCCCGTCGAAATCACGGATTTCTCGCTCGGTCCGGTGGATGCCAAGGTGCAGATCACCGAATACGCCTCCTTCACCTGCCCGCATTGCGCGACCTTCCACGCCAATGTCTGGCCGCAGCTGAAGTCTGAATATGTCGATACCGGCAAGATCCGCTTCACCTATCGCGAGGTCTACTTTGATCGCTACGGTCTTTGGGCGGCGATGGTCGCCCGCTGCGGCGGCGAGATGCGGTATTTCGGTATCGTCGACATGATCTTCGAACAACAGCAGGAATGGGCCGCGTCGGATGATCCGAATGTCGTGATCGGCAACCTGCGCACCATCGCAAAGACCGCCGGTCTGGACGATGCCTCGCTGGACGCCTGCCTGAAAGACGGCGCCAAGGCCGAAGCCATGGTCGCCCACTTCGAGTCGAACATGGCCGCCGACGAGATCGAAGGCACGCCGACCTTCATCATCAACGGTGAAAAACATTCCAACATGTCTTTCGAAGACATGAAGGCGATCATCGACGCAAAGCTCGCCGAATAAGATGACCGCGCCACTTCATGGCATAAAGGTCATCGAATTGGCGCGCATTCTGGCCGGCCCTTGGGCCGGTCAGACCCTTGCCGATCTGGGCGCCGACGTGATCAAGGTCGAAGCCCCCGAAGGTGATGATACCCGTCGCTGGGGCCCCCCCTTCATCGACCGCGACGGCGACCGCTCCGCCGCCTATTTCCACGCCACCAACCGCGGCAAACGCTCCATCATCTGCGATTTCCGCACGGCCGAAGGGCAGGACGTGGTGCGGAAGCTGATCGCCGACGCCGACGTGGTCATTGAAAATTTCAAGGTCGGAGGTCTGGCGAAGTACGGGCTGGACTGGCCTTCCTTGCAGGCGATCAATCCCCGCCTGATTTATTGCTCCATCACCGGCTTTGGCCAAACCGGCCCCTACGCCCACCGCGCGGGCTATGATTTCATCATCCAAGGCATGGCCGGCGTGATGAGCGTGACAGGCGAAAAGGGTGGCCAGCCGCAAAAGGTGGGCGTCGCCGTCACCGATGTGTTTACCGGCGTCTATGCGGCCACGGCCATCCTTGCCGCCTTGGTGCAGCGCGGGGTGACAGGCCGGGGCCAGCAGATCGACATGGCACTGATGGACGTGGCCACCGCCATCATGGCCAACCAGAACATGAATTACCTCACCACCGGCAAGGCCCCGGCCAAGATGGGCAATGCCCACCCGAACCTCGCACCCTATGCCGTGTTCGATTGTGCCGATGGGTGGATCATCCTCGCCACCGGGAATGATGGCCAATACCGCAAACTCTGCGCCATTCTCGGCCTTGATCACTTGGCCGATCACCCCGATTACCTGACGAACGCAGACCGCGTCCGCAACCGCGAACCGCTGACCGATGCCATCACCGCCGTCACGGTGACATGGACCAAGGCCGACCTGCTGCAAGCCTGCGAAGACCACGGCGTTCCCGCAGGCCCGATCAACAACTTGGCCGAGGTGTTTGCCGATCCGCAGGTCATCGCCCGAAAGATGCAGCTTGATCTCGGCGGTGTCCCCGGCGTGCGGTCACCGTTTACCTTTTCTGATGCCGACCTGTCTCTGGATCGCCCCGCCCCGAAACTGGGCGAACATCAGGACGAAATCCTGGGTTAAACCCCGATCCGCGCCAGCGCCGCATCCAGCGGCGCGGCATCCCCGATCCGCAGCCGCACCGGCAAGGTCAGCACCTTCATCCGAAACGCCGCGGGCAGGCGTACGGCGTCCTTCTCGGTCGTCACCAGTTGCGCCCCCAGCCCCCGCGCCTCCAGTTCAAGCCGCGCCATCAGTGCATCGGTCAGCGGCTGGTGGTCATCCAGTGCCACCACGCGGATCACCTCTGCCCCCTCATCCCGCAATGTGGCAAAGAACTTTTCGGGGTGCCCGATTCCTGCAAAGGCAATCACCCGTTGCCCCTGCCAATCCATCCCCATCTGCAACGGCACCAACTGCCCTGTCAGATGCGGCACCCGGATCGCCGCGCCCCATTGCGCCGTAAACCCCGCCTGCGCCGCCCCGTCGCCGATCGAGAGCAGCAGATCCGCCCGCGCCAACCCCACCGCCACGGGTTCCCGCAACGGTCCTGCAGGAAGGCAGCGCCCGTTGCCGAACCCCAGCCGCGCATCCACCACGATCAGGCTCAGGGATTTCTCGACAGACGGGTTCTGAAACCCGTCATCCAGAACGATCACCCCCGCCCCCGCCGCCTCCGCCGCCCGCACCCCCGCTGCGCGGTCCTTGGCCACCCAGACCGGCGCAAAAGCCGCCAGCAGCAGCGGCTCGTCCCCTACATCGGCAGCGGTATGTTTGCGTTCTTCCACCCGCACCGGCCCGTCCAGCCGCCCCCCATGTCCGCGCGAAACCACATGGGCCACCACACCCCGTGCCGCCAACCGTTCCAGCAGGGCAATCACTGTGGGTGTCTTGCCCGTCCCCCCGGCATTCAGGTTGCCCACACAGATCACCGGCACCCCGGCGCGATACCCCGGGGCCTGCAGCCGCCGCGCCGTTCCCGCCGCATAGACCACCCCGAGCGGGGACAGTAGCCGCGCCGCCAGTGCAGGCCGATCCGGCGGCGTGAACCAGAATCCCGGCGCGCGCATCAGGTTTCCCCGTCCATGATGCGGCGGATCATCGTCATCACGCGTTCCGTCACTTCGGCCCCGTCCGATGCCACCGCCCAGGCCGCCTGCGCCAACCGCGCCGCCCGGTCTGGTGACAGCAGATCCCCCAACGCCTCGGCCAGATCGCTTGCCGATCCAACCGCGCGCGCCGCGCGCGCCGCGCCCAGACGGCCAAAGGTGGTGCCATAAGGCCCCGGTCGTGGTCCGTATAGAATGGCCGACCCCAGCGCCGCCGCCTCCAGCGGATCACGTAAACAGCCGCTTCCGCCAAGGCTGCCGCCCATGAAGGTGATGGGGGCCAGCCGATACCAAAGGCCGAACTCGCTTCCCGCATCGGCGATATAGACCTCGGTTTCCGCCTCGGGTTCTTCCTCTTCGGCGCGGCGGGCGACGGACCAGCCCTCTTCCTTTTCCATTCGCTGCGCCAAAGGCCCAACGCGGCCTGGATCCTGCGGCACCACGATCAACAGCAACCGATGCGCCAGCCGCAACGCCGTGCGATGTGCCGCGATCACCGCGCTTTCCTCTGCCTCGGGCAGGGCGGCGGCCAGCCAGACAGGCCGCGTTGCCAACTGTCGTGCCATCGCATCCCGCTCCGCCTCGGTGCAGGGCAGGGCGGCGCTTTCCTCTTCCAGCTTGCCGGTCACCTCCACCGCCGAAGGCGTGGCCCCCGCCTTGCGAAAGGCCCGTGCTGATGGTTCATCCAGCGTCAGAACCGCCCGAAATTCGGCCAGCAAACCCCGCATCAACCCCGGATACCACCCATCCCGCTCTCGCAGGAAAACCGGGTTCCGCGCGCCCACCATCAGCAGGGGCAGCTTGCGCTCCACCGCCTCATGCAACAGCGCCGGGCGCAATTCGCCCTCGGACATGATCACGACCTCGGGCCGCCAGTGATCAAGAAACGCCGCCGCCTCAACCTGCACATCCGCAGGCGGCGTTTGCAGGATGATCCCCGCCCGCTTGGGCAACGGATCGGGGCATGTCAGCACCACGGCGACCGCATCCTCTTCCAACAGCCGCCGCGCCAGTTCCATCAGCGACCGCGCCGCATCCACGCCCGGCGCATGCAACCAGACCAGCCGCCCAGCAGGACGCTGCGGCCGTTCAATCGCTGGCCCTGCCTCGCGGCGGTTGGACAGGTTGTAAAGCGTAAGGCCGAGGGAATAGGCCATGTCCTGTGCTGGTACTTACAGACCCAGCGCCTCGGTCGCCGACCCGGCCTGTTCCTCATCCCGCAGGCGATGAATATGCGCGATGAAATAGCGCATATGCGCATTGTCCACTGTCCGCTGCGCCTCGGCCTTCCAGGCCGAAAAGGCGCTGGCGTAATCCGGGAACATCCCCACGATATGGATCTTGCTGACATCCCTGAAGACATTCTTTTCAGGTGTCACCAGCTCGCCGCCGAAAACAAGGTGAAGGCGCTGCGTCATGGTATTTCGCTCCGCGGGGTGAGAGTCGTCACATTCGCGCGCAGGGTAACGCCCCCCGCCGCAGGGTCAAGCCAGCGCCGCCCGCAATGCTGCACTGCAAAAGCATTGCTATACATTTGCACGATTTTGCCCTATGCCGCCAGAACGGCCCGACGATTCCGGGGCAGGCGGCGGTTTTGGGAGGCCGGTCCTGCGAAGGGGAATGAGGTGCCGGTGCAAGGTACTTCACGGGCGCAATACGTCGCCCCTTCAGGATATGACATGACAGATACGACGATTGCCGCGCCTCTGGCTGCGGCCCTTTCGGCCAAGGGCTATGAAACCCTTACGGCCGTTCAAACCGCCATGCTGGCAGAGGAAGTCGCAGGCCGCGACCTGCTGGTGTCCGCGCAGACGGGTTCGGGCAAAACCGTGGCCTTCGGCCTTGCCATCGCGCCGGATGTCCTTGGCACGCAGGATCGCCTGCTGTTCGCTGACCGCCCCCTTGCCCTGATCGTCGCCCCTACGCGCGAACTGGCCCAGCAGGTGCAACGCGAATTCGAATGGCTCTATGCCGATGCCGGGGCTGTCCTTGCCTCTTGCGTGGGCGGGATGGATTACCGCAACGAACGCCGCGCGCTTGATCGCGGCGCGCATATCGTGGTGGGCACCCCCGGCCGCCTGCGCGACCATATCGAACGCAAGTCGCTTGATCTGTCGGGCATCAAGGCCGTGGTTCTGGACGAAGCCGATGAAATGCTCGATCTCGGTTTTGCCGAGGATCTGGAATTCATCCTCGCCGCCGCGTCCGAGGAACGCCGTACGCTGATGTTCTCGGCCACCGTGCCGAAGGAAATCGAAAAGCTGGCTGGCACCTTCCAGAAAGACGCCCTCCGCATCGCCGCACAGGGCGAGGCGAAGCAGCACGTCGATATCGAATACCGCGCCCTGTCCGTGCAGGCACGCGACCGCGAACACGCGATCTTCAATGTCCTGCGGTTCTATGAGGCGCAGACCGCCATCGTCTTCTGCAAGACGCGCGCGAACGTGAACCACCTTTATGCCCGCATGGCCAATCGCGGCTTTCAGGCCGTGGCCCTGTCGGGTGAGCTTAGTCAGCAGGAACGCATGCACGCATTGCAGGCGCTGCGCGACGGCCGCGCCCGCGTCTGTATCGCCACCGATGTCGCCGCGCGCGGGATCGACCTTCCGGGTCTGGAACTGGTGGTCCATGCCGACCTTCCGTCGAACTCGGAAACCATGTTGCACCGGTCGGGCCGTACGGGCCGCGCCGGGCGCAAGGGCGTATCGGCGCTGATCGTGCCGCCGGCCGAATTCCGCAAGGCGCAGCGCCTGCTGCAAGGGGCCAAGGTCGTTGCCGAATGGGGCAAGGCACCCAGCGCCGAAGAAGTGCAGGAAAAGGATGACCTGCGTCTGATCGAACACCCTGCGCTTGCGCAGGACGTGGGCGATGAGGCCGACATGGCCGCTACCCTGCTGGCCGAATATGGCGCCGAAAACGTTGCTGCTGCCTTCATCCGCCTCTGGCGCGAAGGCCGCTCGGCACCCGAAGTGCTTTCCGACGCGATCACCCCCACCGCCTCTGCCCCGCGTGAGCGTGGTGAGTTTGGCCCGTCGGTCTGGTTCAAGCTGTCCGTCGGCCATACCGGCCGGGCCGAGGCGCGCTGGCTCCTGCCCAAGATCTGCGAAACCGGCTCCATCTCCAAGGATGGCATCGGCGCGATCCGGGTGCAGCAGGACCACACCCTTGTGCAGATCTTGGAAACGGTGGCAGGCAAATTTGGCAAGATGATCGAAATCGAGCCGGGCCTGATGATGGAACGCATCGAAGGCGAACCCTCCATGGAGCGCCCCGAACGCCCCACGACGCGCCCGAACTCCCGCCCGGCTCCCGCCCCGCGCCCTGAACGCCGCGAGACGCCTAAACCGGTGCGCGAAGACCGCCCGGTTCGGGAAGAGCGGGCTGAAAAGCCGTCCTATTCCGGCAAGCCGCCGCGCATCGTCGAAGACGATGCCCCCGCCGCACCGGCATGGTCCCCGCTGGAAGGATCGGAAGCCGCGCCTGCCGCAGCCCCGGCCCCGCGCGAGGAACGCCCGCGCAAACCCTACGCCCCGCGCGGTGATGCTGAACGTAAACCCTACGCCCCCCGCGCTGAAGGCGACCGCAAACCCTACGCCCCGCGTGGCGATGGCGAACGCAAGCCTTATGCGCCCCGCGCTGAAGGCGACCGTAAGCCCTACGCTCCGCGTGGTGATGCCGAGCGCAAGCCTTATGCGCCCCGCGCTGAAGGCGACCGTAAGCCCTACGCCCCCCGCGGCGATGCTGAGCGCAAACCCTATGCGCCCCGCGCCGAAGGCGACCGCAAGCCCTACGCCCCGCGCGAAGCTGGCGGCACGGATGACCGCAAACCCCGCTGGAAGGCCGAAGGCGCGCCGAAATCTGCAGGCTTCAAATCCCACGGCGGCAGCCCGGATCGCCCGGCCAAGGCGGCGGGTTACAAATCCCATGCAGCCGCACCCGCAGGTGACAAACCCAAGGGCGATTGGGCGCCCCGCAAACCCCGTGCCGAAGGCGACGCCCCGGCCCGTGGTCCCCGCGCGCCCGGCGGCAAGCCGGAATGGAAACCCAAAGGCGAAGGCAAACCCGCCTACAAGCCGCGCGGTACGGACGGCCCGGATCAGCGCCCCTTCCGGGCAAAGCCGGCCGGGGCGAAACCCGCCTCCCGCGCCAAACCGGCGGCACCCCGCGCGGATGCCAAGGACACGTCCAAACGCTTCGTTCCGCCAAAGAAGAAGTGATCTGACAGCACAAAGAAAAGGCCGCCCCTTGGGCGGCCTTTTCCATTTCAACCAGATAGCGAAACGATCTCAGACCGGCGCCAACCGCTCCATCAACGCCCGATGCAGCCCCGGCGCGGCCACAACCAATCCATCGGCCTTCGGCACAGGCATGTTGAACCGCAGCGCAGCCCCATGCCGATCCGACACCGCCGCCCCGGCCCGCGCCGCAATCAGGCTGCCGGCCGCGATGTCCCATTCCCAGCCTTGCCGAAAGCTCAGCATCCCGTCAAACCGCCCTTGTCCCACCAGCGCCAGCCGATAGGCGACCGACGCGCGGAAACTGCGCTTCACATCCGGCACACCGCCCGGCCAATGCTCGGCCTTCAGGTTCACCGCAGGCGTCAGGATATTCGCCCCTTCGGTCCCGCCAATGGTGCTGGCCGCAATCGGCGCATCGTTCAGCGTGGCAGGCCCGTCATGGCGGGCCGCGAACATCCGGTCCAGCACGGGCAGAAACACCACCCCCGCCGTCACCTTGCCATCGCGCGCTATTGCCAGCGAATGGCTGAAACTGTCTTCGCCTGCGATAAAGGCGCGTGTCCCGTCAATCGGGTCAAGGATAAAGACCGTCTCCCGCTCCAATCGCACCAGATCATCCGGCGTCTCTTCCGACAGCCAGCCGTAATCCGGCCGCGCGCCCCGCAGCGTTTTGATCAGCGCGTCATTGACCGCATGATCTGCCTCGGTGACCGGCCCTTCATCGCCCTTGTCCCACACCTTGGGATTGCGCTTCCAAAAGCGCATCGCGATCTTTCCCGCCTCGCGCGCCGCGCGCACCAGCAAGGCAAGGTCGTCTTCAGGAACCGGCAAGAGTCAACCCGTCGATCAGGCAGGAAGGCACCCGCGTCGACAGATGTGCCCGCGCATCATTCGCCGGGATCAGCCGCAGCAGCATGTCGCGCAGATTGCCCGCGATGGTGCACTCGTTCACCGGGTGCGAAATCACCCCGTTCTGTACCCAGAACCCCGCCGCGCCGCGCGAATAATCCCCGGTGGTCGGGCTGATTGTCGATCCGATCATGGACGTGACATAAAGCCCTGTCCCCATGTCGCGGATCAGATCCTCACGCGACCGCGCGCCTTGCGTCAGGTCTATATTCGATGTGGTGGGCGATGGCGGCGAAGATGTTCCCCGCGCCGCATTGGCCGTGCTGCCCATCCCCAGCTTTCGCCCGGTGGCAAGGTCCAGCGTCCAGCCCGTGAGAATGCCGTTATCTACGATCGCCCGCCGCTGCGTCGGCAACCCCTCGCCATCAAAAGGGCGGCTGGAAGATATGCGCGGCCGATGCGGATCTTCGATTACCGAAAGCCCTTCGGGCAGCACCTGCTGTCCCAGCGCATCGCGCAACCAACTCGCCCCCCGCGCAATCGCGGCCCCGTTCACGGCGGAAAGCAGATGCCCGATCAGCGACGATGCCACCCGCTCATCAAACAGCACCGGATAGGTGCCGGTCACCGGCTTCACCGCCCCGGCCCGTGCCAGGGCCCGTTCCGCCGCGAGCGCGCCAATCCCCTCTGCTCCCGGCAGATCGGATTGATAGGTCCGCGATTCCCCTGCCCAGTCCCGCTCCATTCCAGTGCCTTCGCCGGTAAAGGCCACGGCGGAAATGGAACGTGAGGTGCGCGCATAGCCCCCCGAAAACCCATTTGATGCCGCCAGATGCATTGCACGGGCAGAATAGCCTGCCGATGCCTCCACCTGTGTGATGCCCTTGGATGCCAGCGCTGCCGCTTCAACCGCGCGGCAATCGGCCTCCAGCATAGCGGCATTCGGTTCCGCCGCCGGATCGGTCAGGTCAAGCGCCGCCAAATCCCAATCCCGCGCAATCTGCCCCGGATCGGCCAGTCCGGCATAGGGGTCATCCGGTGCTTCACGCGCCATCGCCACCGCCCGCTCGGCCAGTGCTGCGATGGTGCGGTCCGAAATGTCGGATGCAGAAACACAGGCCTGCCTACCGCCAAACAGCACGCGAAGCCCGATCTCTGTTCCCTCGGCGCGTTCCGCCTGTTCCAGCGCCCCACGCCGCACGTCGATGGTCAGCGAGGTGCCATGAACGGCCAAGGCATCCGCCGCCTCGGCCCCCGCCTTTTTCGCGGCGTCCAGCAATCGGGCAGTCAGATCGGCAAGCGGTGCGGTCATGGGATTTCCTTCAGGCCTCTGTGACCGAGGTAGTCCGCCTGCCACTTCTGTGCAAGTTGATGCCACCACCGGGCAGGTACGAAAAAGCCCCCGCAATCGCTGCGGGGGCCTGTTTCACTAAGCGCTGCTTACTGAAGCTGCTGGCCGTTCGCAAAGAACCCGCCATCCTTGAACTCCAGCGTCGACGACAACTCATCCTCGCCGGTCGCATTGGCGAACATCGACAGCATCATGCGGAAGCCCATCACTTGATCCTCGGGCAACAGTCCCATCGCCACCAGCTTGTCCATCAGCGTGTTGCCACCCACCAGCTTCAGGTCGATCTTCCCGGTCGGTGCGGGCATCCCGCCATAGGTCACCAGATCGGTGTTATCAAAGGTCAGCGCTCCGCTTCCTGTCAGCTCCGCACCGGCGATCTTGGCCTGCACGGAGGTGATGTCGAGCGCGTTCAACTCGCCCGGGGGCTGTTCGCCCGCCGCTTCCATCGCCGCCGGATCCATAATGTCGACAAACAGCGTGGCCTTGCCCTTGGTGTCGATCACCAGCGTCGCCGGATCGCGGGGCAATTGGTTGGTCGGGTCGATCATCCCCCAGACTTCATCCGAAACCGTCAGATCGACGATGCGGGTCAGCAGCGAGAAATCCGCCGGTTCTTCGGTCACGCTGACCGGCATCTGGAATCCGAACGCCGCTTCGCCATAAGCAAGGTTCACCTGAGGGAACGGAATTTCAGGCGCCGACATCGACATCGTCACCCCCTTGGCCCCGCCGGAATAGGAAAGCTGGTCGGCGTTCATCACAAAGTTGATGGTGTTGCTTTCGCCTTGGCCGGTGATCTTGGTCACGCCCGCCGCTTCGGTCACTTCCATGTCATAGGTTGTCACGCCGCTGGAGAACGTGCCGTCCGTCGCAAACCCGGCTTTCAGCGCCGCTGCCATGTCGGCCATCGCTTCTGACCCCAGGAAGGTGCCATTCGTCGTACCAGTCAGGTCTGCCATCGTGATGTTGATCTTCATGTCCGACGGGCCGGCCATCTCGCCCTCGGCTGGGCTTGGATCAAGGTCGCTGCCTGCAACGGTCAGCGCCATGTTCTCTGCCGCAAAGCTTGAGGTCAGGGATGACCTCTCACCCTCGCCAACCGCCACCAGATACTTTCCTGTGACGTTGGTCAGCTTTGCCTCGACAGTCAGATCCACGGCCTCCGTTTCAACGCCCTCAACACTGGTCAGGGCAATCGTCATTTCGGGGCCGCTGAAATCATAGGCCGTTTCGGCCTCATCGCCGCTGGCAACGATGGTCAGCCCGGGTTGGCGAATTTCCATCGACAGCGTGGTCGGGTCTGCATCGGCCTCGGGCGGGTCGATCGTCATTTCGAACGGATACGTGTCTGACATCGTCACCTCGATGGTGCCATCCCCCATGTCCTGAAAGCGGATCTCGTCCACCGAACCGGTGCCGGTCACGCCTTCCTGATCAATCGCCATCTGCATGCCGGTCACAACCAGCGTATCGCCATCACGTTCCACGCTTTCGGTGGTCACGGTCTGGCCGCTGCTTGTGGCTAAGGACAGCCAGTTTTCCCAGACCTGTTCCGGGGTCACGTCGGCAAAGGCCGGCGCGGCAAGAAGCATGACAAGGGCGGTGCTGCCAGCCAGCCTGCGATTGATCATAATGAACCTCGTTTCGATGCGATAAAATCTGTCGGCGCGGAGCATCGTCCCCCGCCGTTGCGGGGTCAAGGGTTTCCATCGCGGCTCTTGCATGCGTTAACTCCGTGGCGAAAGTGTGAAACGCCCCGCGCAGGGCAAGGAGGGACGGCGTGAAAGGCAAGGTTGTGGTCATCACCGGGGCAAGCCGGGGCATCGGCGCCGCCGCTGTGCGGGCCTTTGTGGCCGCCGGGGCACGCGTCGCGGCCTTGGCCCGCAACGAGGCGCAGGTCGCGGAATTGGCCGCCGAACTGGGCCCAGATGTGATGGCACTGGGCTGTGACGTCGCGGATTGGACATCGCTTCAAGCCGCGATCAGCGCGGTCACCGCCCGCTTTGGCCGAATCGACGTGCTGGTGAACAACGCAGCCGTTATCGAACCCATTGCAAGGTTGGCAGATGCAGATACTGCCGCCTGGGGCAAAAGCATCGACATCAACCTCAAGGGCGTGTTTCACGGGATGAAGGCCGTGCTTCCCCAGATGCGCGCGCAGGGGGCAGGAACAATCATCACCGTGTCGTCCGGCGCGGCCACCAATCCTCTGGAAGGATGGAGCGCCTATTGCGCAGGCAAGGCGGGCGCGCTGATGCTCACCCGCGCCGCCCATCTGGAAGAGGGGCCGCAGGGCATCCGCATCCTTGGCCTGTCGCCCGGAACCGTGGCCACCGACATGCAGGTCAAGATCAAGGCATCCGGCGTAAACTCCGTCAGCCAGATCGATTTTGCCACCCATATCCCCGCCGATTGGCCCGCCCGCGCGCTGGTCTGGATGTGTGGCCCAGAGGCGGATGATTGGCTGGGTCGCGACATTTCCCTGCGCGATGAATCGGTACGCCGCGCCGTGGGGCTGATCCCATGATCCGGGTCGAGGATCGCGCTGGCGCGCGCCTTCTGGTGCTGGACCGCGCCGAAAAGGCCAATGCCCTGACACAGGACATGCTGGCCGCGTTGGATGCTGCCGTGGCACAGGCGGCGGCGGATGGGGTCGCCGTTCTGGTGCTGACAGGCGCGGGCCGCGTCTTTTCCGCTGGGGCCGATCTGGAGGGCATGGCGCAGGGCCTTGGCCATGCCCCGGAATGGGAGGTGCTGTCGCGCCGCATCGCCGCCTATCCTGGCCTGACCATCGCCGCGCTGAATGGCACGCTGGCAGGCGGGGCCTTCAGTATGGCGCTGGCCTGCGATCTGCGGGTGGCTGTTCCGGGGGCGGAATTCTTCTATCCGGTGATGAAACGCGGCTACCTGCCCCAACCCTCTGATCCCGCCCGCCTGTTGGCGCTGGTCGGGCCTGCACGGGCAAAGCAGATCCTGCTCGCAGGTCAGCGGATCAATACAGAAACCGCACTGGGCTGGGGTTTGATTGACGGCATTGTGGATGACGCAGTCGAAGGCGCACTTACACTCTCCACCGATGCACTGGCCGCCGATCCGCGCCACGTCCGCCGGATGAAGGCAATGTTCTGACTGTCGCCCTAGCGCTTGCGATGCCCGCCTGGCACCCGCGACAGGAAGCCGGGCGGCCGTTTCGCGATCCATGCCAAGAATCCCTCCATCCGTGCGTCCGCGCGTATCGCTTCGGGCGTGTTGAACTGCTGCGCCAGTTCGGTTTCGGTAAACCGGGCGTGAATTTCCTTGTGGCAGATATGGTGGACCATCACCGTCGGCCCGCCCTTGCCGCCTTTCAGCTTTGGCACAAGGTGATGCAGGCTTTGCGGCACATCCGGGGGAATCGGGCGCAGGCAGATGGGGCAGGTGGGGTCCATGTTGTCCTGTCACGGCTTTCCGGGCAAAGGATGGTGCAACAGGAGGCGGGGGCAAGATGGATGCGCTGGTGATCGGGGCAGGTCCTGCAGGGCTGATGGCGGCAGAGATGCTGGCCGCCGCTGGCCGCAGGGTCGTGGTTTGCGAAGCCAAACCCTCAGCCGGGCGCAAGTTCCTGATGGCCGGGAAATCCGGCCTGAACGTGACAAAGGACGAACCCGCCGAACCCTTTGCCCGCGCCTATGATGCAGGCTGGCTGGCCCCGATGCTGGCCGAGTTTGGCCCCGAACAGGTGCAGGACTGGTGCCGCGCGCAGGGCCAAGAGGTGTTTACCGGCTCCTCCGGCCGCGTTTTTCCAGTGTCGATGAAAGGCTCGCCCCTGTTGCGGGCTTGGCTCACCCGCCTTGGCAGCGCAGGGGTGGAGTTGCGCCTGCGCTGGCGCTGGACGGGCTTTGAAGGTGACGCGTGGTGGTTCGACACGCCGGATGGCCTCGTGAACCTGTCCCCCTGCGTCGTGGTGTTGGCGCTAGGCGGGGCAAGCTGGGCGCGGCTGGGATCAGACGCAGCCTGGGTGCCGTGGCTGCGCGACAAGGGAGTGGAGATCGCCCCGTTCAAACCAGCCAACATGGGATTCTCGGTCAACTGGTCCCCCCATATGGCAAAACATTTCGGCCAACCCGTGAAAGGGGTGGCCCTGATCGCCGGGACGCGGCGGGAACGGGGGGAATTCGTGCTGTCCGCCCGCGGCATCGAAGGTGGCGGCATTTATGCCATCAGCCGCGATCTGCGCGACGGCGCGACGCTCCACCTTGACCTGATGCCCGATGTCCCGGCGGGTGAGATTGAGGCGCGCCTTGCCCGCATGAAACCGGGCGAAACCCTCGCCAATCGCCTGCGCAAGCTGGGCCTGGCCCCCGTCATCGTGGCGCTGGTGATGGAGTTCGGCCGTACCTTGCCGTTGATGACGGCCATCAAGGCGCTGCCCATTCCGCTGACCCGCCCCCGTCCGATGGACGAGGCCATCTCCACCGCAGGCGGCATCACCCGCGCCGCCCTGACCGATGATCTGGAACTGCGCGCCCTGCCGGGCGTCTTTGCCTGCGGCGAGATGCTGGATTGGGAGGCCCCCACAGGAGGCTACCTCCTTACCGGGTGCTGGGCCACCGGGCGCTGGGCCGGGCGGGCGGCTGCGGCCAAAGAATAGGGGGGCCGTCTGCCCCCCTCAGCGCGTGCCGCGCCTCACCCCCCGAGGATACTTGCCGCAGAGAAGATAGGGCAGACCGGAAATCCGCCCTATCCGTGCTTCACCATCACATGCCGGACGACGGTATAATCTTCCAGTGCATAGGCGCTCATATCCTTGCCGTAGCCGGATTGCTTCAACCCGCCATGAGGCATCTCGTTGACCAGCATGAAATGCGTGTTGATCCATGTGCAGCCATAGCGCAGCCGCGCCGCCGTCGCCATCGCGCGGCCAACGTCTTTCGTCCAGACCGATGACGCAAGGCCATAGTCGCTGTCATTTGCCCAGCCCACGGCGGTATCCACATCGGAAAACGGAGTGATGGAAACCACTGGACCGAACACTTCGCGCCGGACGATTTCATCCTCTTGCCGGGCCCCGGCGATGACGGTGGGGCGATAGTAGTACCCCTGATCCATCACCGCGCCGCCGGTCGTCACCTCGACATGGTTCAACTCCCGTGCGCGGTTCACGAAACTCGCCACCCGGTCGCGCTGGCGCAAGGAAATCAGGGGGCCGATTTCATTCGTGCTGTCATCGTCATTGGCCAGTGCGATAGAGGAGACGGCAGAGGTAAGATCGGCGACCAGCCGATCATAAACCTTCTTGCCCGCATAGATGCGGCAGGCCGCGGTGCAATCCTGCCCTGCGTTGTAATAGCCAAAGGCGCGCAGGCCTTCGACCACCTCACCCACATCGGCATCATCGAACACCAGAACGGGCGCCTTGCCGCCCAGTTCCAGATGCGTGCGCTTCACCGTCTTGGCGGCGGCATCCAGCATCTTCTTGCCCGTCGCCACATCGCCAGTCAGGCTGATCATGTCCACTTGTGGATGGTTGATCAGATAGCTGCCCACCGTCTGCCCTCGCCCGGCCACGATGTTGACCACCCCTTCGGGCAGTTCCTCGGCCAAAATCCGCGCCATCTTCAACGCGGTCAGCGGTGTCTGTTCCGATGGTTTGAACACCACCGTATTGCCGCCCCCCACCGCAGGCCCCAGCTTCCACGCCATCATCATCAGCGGATAATTCCATGGCGCGATGGAGGCGATCACCCCCACCGGATCACGGCGGATCATGCTGGTATGGCCTGCCAGATATTCCCCCGCCACCGCGCCATGCTGGCAGCGCACCGCGCCCGCAAAGAACCGATAGCAATCGACAATCGCCGGAATCTCATCATTCCGCGCGGCATTGATCGGCTTGCCGCAGTTCAACGCCTCCAGCGCTGCAAAGCTGTCGGCCTCGGCCTCGATTCGGTCTGCGATCCGCAGCAGCGCCGCCGACCGTTCGCCTGGGGTGGTGCGGGACCATGTTTCAAACGCCTTGCGCGCGGCGGCCACCGCCCGGTCCACCTGCGCGGTCGATGCCTCTGGCACCTCAAGGATCAGGCCCCCGGTGCGCGGGTTCAAGATCTGCTCGCGCGCTTCCTGCCCGGCCTCGAATGCCGATCCGATCAGAAGCTGCGTGTCGATGGTCATGTGGACGCTGTCCATGGGAACCTCCCTGTTCATTTGCCCGTGCCGGCCGTCTCGGATCCGCCACGGGTCAGGTAAAAGGCGATAAGGATGGGAACGACGGTGGCTACGAACACCACAATGGCAACCACATTGGTCACCGGGCGTTGCCGGGGGCGGACCAGTTCCTGCAACATCCAGATGGGCAGGGTGCTTTGCTGGCCTGCGGTAAAGGTGGTGACGATCACCTCATCGAACGACAGCGCGAATGCCAGCATCCCGCCCGCCAGAAGGGCCGTGCCAAGGTTCGGCAGCAGCACATAGCGGAAGGTCTGGAAGCTGTTGGCGCCAAGGTCTGCCGATGCTTCAAGGATACCACCCGACAGGCGGCGGAAGCGGGCGACCGCGTTGTTATAGACGATCACGATGCAGAAGGTCGCGTGGCCAAGGATGATGGTCCAGGTCGAAAACGGGATATCCATGATGGAAAAGGCCGACCGCAGCGACATCCCTGTGATAACGCCGGGCAAGGCGATGGGCAGGATGATCAGCAGGCTGATCTGCTCTCGCCCAAAGAACGACGCCCGCGCCATCGCGGCAGAAACCAGCGTGCCAAGGATCATCGCCACAAAGGTCGCAATCGTTGCCACCCAGAGCGAAAGGTAAAGCGGCGGCCAGATATCCTCGCGGTTCCAGGCCACGCCGAACCATTGCATCGTAAGGCCGGGGGGCGGGAATTCGTAACTCTTGTCCTCGGTCGTGAAGGCGTAAAGGAAGATCAGCAGGATCGGCAGATGCAGGAACAGAAGCCCGCCAACAGCGGCGATCTTCAATCCCCATGAGGCGCGGTCAGAGTGCATCGAACGCCCCCTTCCGTTTCGCGATGGTCAGGTAGATCAGCATGATCACGATGGGGACCACAGCAAAGGCGGCGGCCAGCGGGATGTTCCCGGCGGTGCCCTGCAACTGATACACAGCCAGCCCGATGAAGCGGGCCGAGGTGCCAACGATCTGCGGGATGATGTAGTCGCCCATGGTGAGCGAGAAGGTAAAGATCGACCCCGCGATCACCCCCGGCATGGCAAGGGGCAAGATCACCGTGCGGAAAGTCTGCGCCCGTGATGCCCCAAGGTCCGCCGATGCCTCCAGCATCGATGTCGGCACGCGTTCCAGCGCCGCCTGCATTGGCAGGATCATGTAGGGCAGCCAAACATAGACAAAGACGATGAAGGTGCCCATCGGGCTGGTGGAAAGGCTGTTCCCGCCAATGCCGGGAATGGCCAAAATTGCGTTCAGGATCATCGACAAACCCACCCCGTCCGCCGCCCAGGTGATGATCCCTTCCTTCGCAAGGATCAGTTTCCAGGCATAGACCTTGACCAGATACGACGACCACAGGGGCAGCATGACGCCCAGATAGAACACCGCCTTCCACTTCCCCCGCGCAAAGCGGGCCGCGTAATAGGCGATGGGAAAGGCGATCAGCGCGCAGCCGATGGTGACAGCGGCCGACATCAGCAGGGTGCGCAGGATGATATCCATGTTCTGCGCGCGAAACAGTTCGGCATAGGTTTTCAGGGTGAATTCTTCTTTCACCACCCCCGAAAACTCATCAATCGAATAGAAACTCTGCAACAGCAGCGCGAAAAGCGACCCCAGATAGACGACGCCCAGCCACAGCAAAGGCGGCGTCAGCAGCACTGCCAGCAGCACCCTTGGGTGCCGCCAGAACAGGGCGGTCAGCCTGTCGGCTATGCCCCGTTCGGGCAGGATGGCAGGGGCGTCGCTCATGCCTCATCCATCACATGCAGGGCGGACGGGTCAAAGGACAGGCCAACCGTCGTACCGGGTTCGGGCAGGGGCTGGCCCGCAGGCATCAGGGCCGCGACCTCGGTGCCATGCAGAACCACCGAAATACGGCTTCCCGCCCCCAGATAACGGATAGAGGTCACGGTCCCCGCCAGTGCGACCCCATCCGCAGGGGTCAGTCGCAGCGCTTCGGGCCGCAGCGAAGACCACTTCGCAGGCCCGCCGAAGGCGCGGGTCACTTCGGGTGACAGCACGTTGGACGATCCCACGAAATCCGCGACGAAACGGGTGCGCGGGCGAGCGTACACTTCGGAGGGCGTGCCGATCTGCGCGATCTTGCCTTCGTTGAAAACGGCAAGGCTGTCGGCCATGCTCAGCGCTTCGCCCTGATCATGGGTCACGAAAACAAAGGTAATGCCCAGCCGTGTTTGCAAGGCCTTCAATTCATCCTGCATCGCCTCGCGCAGTTTCAGGTCCAGCGCGCCAAGTGGTTCATCCAGCAGCAGCACCTTGGGTTCATTCACCAAAGCCCGCGCCAGCGCCACGCGCTGCCTTTGCCCGCCCGAAAGTTGCGCGGGCTTGCGGTCGCCATAGCCATCCAGCTTGACCAGCGACAACATCTCTTCGGCGCGGCTTTCGCGGGTGCGGCGGTCGATGCCTTTGACCATCAGGCCATAGGCCACGTTGTCGCGCACGTTCATATGCGGAAACAGAGCGTAATCCTGAAACACGGTGTTCACGTTGCGCCGGTTGGGGGGGATGTCGCTTACATCCTGGCCGAAGATGCGGATCGCCCCGCCCGTCGGCTTTTCAAACCCCGAAATCAGCCGTAGGCAGGTGGTCTTGCCGGAACCGGACGGGCCAAGCATGGCAAAGAACGACCCTTCCGCGATGGTCAGATCAACGCCATCCACCGCCCGCACCGGGGCAGAGGGTGTGCCGAAATGGCGCGAAACGTTCTGGAATTCGACGGCAGCGGTCATTCAGGGCACCGGACAGGGAAAAGAAATTCGTGGGTGCGCGCAAAGGCGCGCACCCCATCTGTTGCGATGAAAACCGATCAGCGGCCGCCGATCACGCCGATATAGTCAGAGACCCAGCGGTAATAGGGCACGCAGGTATCTTCGCCCTGCGAACAGTCAGCAACCGGGGTGGTCCAGAAGCGGATCTTGTCGAAATCATCCAGACCGTTGGCGGTGCAGCCTTCCGCTGTCTGCATCCCGCGGCCATCGGTGCAGGCGGCGGGAACCGACGGGTTCGCCCCGAACCAGACCGACAGGTCGGATTGCAGGTTCGACGACAGCTGATGTTCGAACCACATATAGGCGCAATTCGGATGTTCGCTGTCGACGTGCAGCATGGTTGTATCGGCCCAGCCCGTCGCACCTTCCTGCGGGATGGTCGAGGCGACAGGCGCCCCCCCGGCCTTGAGCAGGTTCACCTGGAACGGCCACGAACCCGAGGCGACAACGCCCTCATTCTTGAAATCGTCGATCTGGATAAAGGCGTCATGCCAATAGCGGCTGACGATTTCGCGCTGCCCACGCAGCAGGTCAAGCGCGGCCTTGTACTGATCTTCGTTCAGTTCATAGGGCGAGGTGATGCCCAGTTCCGGCTTGTGGAACATCAGGTACTGCGCGGCGTCGGCCACGTGGATCGGGCCGTCATAGGCCTGCACCCTGCCCTTGTTGGATTGGCCATCGGGCAGGTTTTGTTCTTCGAACACGACGTTCCACGAGGTCGGCGGTTCCTTGAACACCTCGGTATTGTACATCAACACGTTCGGCCCCCACATGTAGGGGACGCCATAATGCTTGCCGTCCACGACATACCAAGGTGCGTTCTGAAGACGCGTGTCGATGGTGCCCCAGGACGGGATCAGCGCAGTGTTGATCTCCTGCACGCGGTCGCCCGCGATCAGGCGAAGCGAAGCGTCACCCGATGCAGTAACAAGGTCAAAGCCGCCTTCGTTCATAAGGGCGACCATCTCATCCGAGGTGTTGGCGGTTTTGACGCTGACCTTGCAGCCGCTGGATGCCTCGAACTTCGTTACCCAGTCAAAGGCCGGATCGGTTTCGCCGCGTTCCACATAGCCTGCCCAGGCAACGATGGAGAGTTCGCCTTCCCCCGGGCCAACCTCGGTCATCTGGGCCAAGGCGGGGGTGACGGCGACGATCAGGCCAAGCGCCGTGGTGGCGGTCAGTTTCAGTGTCTTGAGTGTCATGCTGAAAATCTCCCTGTGACAGTGCCGCATGCGTTGGACCGCAGGCGCGGACAGCCGGTTTACCGGTCATGGAAGCGAACGGTATTCACCTGCCGCCAATTCGCAATATCAAAACGCTGATGGGTGCATTCGGTTTTTCCGATGGGTTGACCGGAAAATGCCCGTTCAGCGGGCAGTGCAGACGCCTGTGCAGCAAATGGTATGCACGCAGCGCACGCTGGGCCGGAGTTTCGTTAACCAAGTGGTAAGGGTCTATCGGTTCGGCACGTTGCTTTGCGCCGAGCGGATGAAGTTCAGCGCGGGCGGGCTGAGCGGGGCACCGCGCCGCCAGGCAAGGCCCACTTGCACGGTGGGCAGGTCGCCCGACACATCGCGAATCTCGATCCGGTCGCCTTCCAGTGACCATGGCCGGTAGACAAGGCTGGGCAGGATCGCGAGCCCCGCCCCGGTGGCGACAAGGGAGCGGACCGCTTCGACTGATCGGGTGCGGAAGGCAACCTCGGGCTTCACCGGCAGGGCGGCGGTCAGGCGGCGGGTGCTTTCCTCGATCTCGTCCACCATAAGCTGGATCATCGGCTGGCCGGCCAACTCCTCCAGCGCGATCGCCTCTTGCTGCGCCAGCGGGTGGCCGAGCGGCAGCCAGAGCCGATAGGGCGACACCAGCAGTGTTTCGACATGCAGCGCCATCCGGTCCTTGACGGATGATGTCAGCAGAACAGCGACGTCCAGTTCCCCCCCGATCAACAGATGTTGCAGGTAGTCGCCGTTATCCTCGATCACGTTAAGATCGACCTGTGGAAAGGCGCGGCGAAAGCGGGAAAGGATGTCGGACAGCACATATCCCGCCACCAGCGATGTGACGCCTAGGGACAACCGCCCCGTTGCGGTTTCGGCCTCATCGCGAAACGCCGTGCGGGCGGTGGCGACATCGGCCAGGATCTGGCGCGCATGGCGCAAGAAGGCGCTGCCCTTGTGCGTGATAAGCAAACCCCGCGCCTGCCGATCAAACAGGGCGACGCCCAGATCATCTTCCAGCGCACGGACAGCCTCGGTCACCGAGGATTGCGAGATGGAAAGCGCGCGGGCCGCACCCGATACACTGCCCGCCTCGGCGGCGGCGACGAAGAACTGAAGCTGGCGGAGCGTGAAGGCCATGGCGTTCCGTTTTTGGCAGGCGCCGGGGGTTCACACCCCGTCAGCCATTGGTTCTTGAACTGGTGGCGAACACAATGGCTAACCCCCGTGTGATGTTTGAACAGAGAAGAAGGCCGGGTCAGACAGAAGGGCAGGATGGTGCCGGGCGACCAGGGCGGTATAGGCGGCCAGATGCGCCGGGGTGAAGTGCCCGGTTTCGGCCAGAAGATTGACAGTGCCGGGAACGCTGCCGTCTTCGGCAATCACTGGCAGGTTTGCGGCGGACCCAAGACCCATGGAGGTGATCAGCGCGTGGTCGAAAAAGACCGTGGCGAATTCGGCGGGGGTATTGGCGACAAAGGGCTGTGCCCGGGTGATGCAGAGGTCGTACCACCCATCCCGTTCCAGCGGTTTCGTGCCATGGGCCGGGTATTCCACCGGATGTGAGGTATGCACGCGGCGAAACAGGCCCTGCGCCAGATCATGGGTCGTGATCGTGAACAGCCGCGTGCCCAGCGCGGTGCAATCCTGTTCAAGGGCGAGAAAGGCAGCTGACATGGGAATCATATCGCCATGCGCTGCGGCTGCTGTCTAGCCATCGCGCAGACGGGCGGCGAGAAGGGCAATCAGATCAGACCGAGTCACCAGCCCGATCAGGCGACCGTCTTCCGTGATGGGAACAGCTTGCGGATGCCCCTCTGCCAGATGATCCAAAACCTCGGCCACCGTGGCATCGGGGGGCAACGAGGGAGCCGCTGTCGCAAGATCGGCCGCAGTCAATGCCGGATCGATCAACCCGAGGAGGGCGGATTGATCCACCAGCCCCAGATAGCGGCCTGCGGCATCGGTCAGCGGCAGCGTCTTGAACCGGTGCTGGCGGAACAGATGGCCCAGTTCGGAAAACGCCGTATCTGCGCGCGCCGTGACAAGGTGGCGCGACATGATGTCTTTGGCGGTCAAGTCGCCCAGATGGCGGGTGGCGGCGTCGGAATCCGCAAGGAGGCGGGCCAGATCGCCCACGCCGATATTCGGGGCCAGGCGCAGCCTGTCCAACAGCGCCGCCAGATCCCGTGGAGCGGGGCCGGGTTTGTGATCGGGCGCAGGAGGTTGGCGAAAGGGATAGACGCGCCCGGTGGCGCGGTTCCACAGGATGCCAGCCGCGACCAGCGCGACGGTGCCTGCAAGAACAGGAGAAAGGGCAAAGACAGACCCCGGAAAATCCGGCGCGCGTGACGCCAGCACCGTGGCAAGCGCAACCGCACCCGCCGGGGGATGAAAGGCGCGCATCGCCGCCATAGCCAGAATGGCGAGGAGGGTGGCAAGCGGGGCAGCAATGACCGGATCATCGGTTATCGTCAGCACCGCAAGGGCCGACAGTGCCGCCACGCCATTGCCGACGACCGCAGACCAAGGCTGTGCCAGCGGGCTGTTGGGAACGACAAAGATCAGGAAGGCCGTGGCGCCAAAAGGGGCGATCAGAAGGAATTGGCCCGTCGCCATGCCGGGTGCGGCAAGGTGAAGGATCGCCTCGCATATCAGCAGGCCAACCGCCGCCCCACCGCCCGCGCGCAGGGCATCACCCCAGCGCGGGGCCGTCATGGCGGGGCCGAAGGGGCGCAGAAATTTCAGGCGGGTACCGGGCATCATGGATCGCAGCCTGAAGGGTTTTGCCCGCCAATAACAGGGCAGAACGGACCTTTGCCCCGCTGCAACCGACCTAGCCGCGCATCATGGCCAGCCGGATCAGCGCGCGTTCCATCACCGCCATGCCCGGCGCGCGGGACGAGGAGCGCAGCGTCAGGTCGGTTTCCAGCAGATGGGCAATCGCCTCTTCCAGGCGCGGCATAGACCAGCTTTGCGCCTGACGGATCAGCGCGTCCCGGGATTTGAAAGGGATGCCGCGCATCCGCCCGATGGCCGCCGCCGCCCCGCCGGGTTCGCTGACGGCCATATGCAGCGCCCGGAAGTGCCGCATCGTCTGAATGCACAGGGTGACGGGCAGGGTGCCCTGCCCCTCAAGGCGCCGAAGCAGGGGGCCGATCTCTTGCGCCTTGCGATCGGCCACCACGGCGATCAACTCATCAACCTCGGCCTCGATCGTGGCAGGGGCGAGCGCGGCAATCTCGGCCGGGGTCAGGGGCGTGCTGTCGCCGTGCTTGTAGAGCGCGATCTTTTCCAGGGTCTGCCGGAAATCGCCGGGATCGAGCGCGCGGCCCAGCGACATCAGGTCGGTCAGCGCCTCGCGGTCGATGGCGGCAAGGCCCGCGCGTTTCAGCGCATCCTCGATTTCCTCACGCGAGGGCGGATCGTCATAAAGGCCGATGCAATAGGCGGCGGGGTGCTTTTCAAACAGCGTCTTCAGCGCGGATTTGCCCGTCAGGCCGCCCGCAGTGACGATGATCTGCGCGTCGCCCGGCTTCCATTCCGCCAGCGCGGTGGTGATGGTGGGGGTCAGGCCATCGGCCGCCTCTTCGACAAAGGCCACGCGGGGGCCGGGGAAGAAGCCCTGCGATTTGATGGCATCCAGAAGCAGCGCGCCATCCTTGCGCAGATCGGCGGCGGGGATGCGGGTCAGCCGCATTTCGGATTCGCCATCCGGGCCGATCAGCGCGGCGATCACCTCTTGCCGCTTCAGCGCGACTCGCATCGAATCGGCGCCAAAGATCAGCAGCCCCGCCTTGCCCGGATCGGGGCGCGAGAAGTAGCGCGTCGCCTCAACCCCCTTGAGGATCATTGCGCCAGCGTGGGGGCGACGGCGAGCAGGCGGGTCATCACCTGATCAGCCAGCATCACCGAAAGACGGCGCGCGGCGTCATCCTCGGCGGCAAGTCCCGCAACCGTGGTGCCGGTGGCGGACCATGAGGTGAAGCCGTTCACCTCACCCCCGGCCACGCGGGCACCGGTGGTGCGGCTGGTCAGCGACCACGTGGCCGTGCCGCGCAGGGTATAACGGGTGGTTTCATTCGCCGCGGTGATGCCGCCCGACTGGCGGGTGGCGGAAATGGCATAGCCAAGGTCATAGGCCGCAGCCTCGGCCCGGCCAAGGCGCGTTTCCAGACGGGCGACGAAATCGAAATCGGATTTGGTCACCGGTGCCTGCACCGCCACCCGCCCGCGCAGCGCGCCGGCCCCGCCGTCTGGCCCATAGGCAGGCGTGAACCCGCAGGCTGCAAGCGGCAGGGCGGCAAGGCCGATCAGGAACAGGCGGCGGCCAGACGACGACCTTGGATCAGACAACGACATTGATGATGCGCCCCGGGACGACGATGATCTTCTTCACCGGCTGCCCGGCAAGGAACTTAATCACAGCATCATCCGCCAGCGCGATCTTTTCAACCTCAGACGCGGGCATGTCCTTGGGAACGGTGATTTCCGCCCGCCGCTTGCCGTTGATCTGGATGGGCAGGGTGACCGAATCGTCCACCAGCAGGGCCGGGTCGGCCTTGGGCCATGCGGATTGCGTCACCAGCCCTGCCCCGCCCAGCATCGACCAGACTTCTTCGGCCAGATGCGGTGTCATTGGTTGCATCAGTTGGGACAGCGTCAGCATGGCTTCGCGCCGCGCAGCCGATCCGGCCTGCGAGCGCTGCAAGGTGTTGGTGAATTCGTACAGTTTGGCGATGGCCTTGTTGAAGGCGAATCCTTCGATGCCCTTGGTCACCTCATCCACTGCGCGGGCGGTGGCGCGGGCAAGGGCGGTGTCTTCCTCCGGGTGCGCCGGGGCGTTGCCCTGTGCGATGTCATCGGCAATCCGCCAGACGCGGTTCAGGTGTTTATAGGCGGCCTCGGCCCCCGATGCCGTCCATTCGACATCACGTTCCGGCGGGCTGTCCGACATCACGAACCAGCGCGCTGTATCGGCCCCAAATTGCGCGATGATATTCATCGGATCGACAACGTTCTTCTTGGATTTCGACATCTTGGCCGAAGGGATCACCTCCACCGCCGTGCCATCCTTCAGCGTTGCCCCGGAGTCGGAGCGGATGATGTCTTCGGGCAGGTGATAGACGGGGCGGCTATTGGCATCCCGCGTCATATAGATCTCATGCGTCACCATGCCTTGGGTGAACAGCGCGTTGAAGGGTTCCACCGCCTTATGCGGCAGATGCCCGGTCTTGTGCATCGCGCGGGCGAAGAAGCGGGAATAGAGCAGGTGCAGGATCGCGTGTTCGATGCCGCCGATGTACTGGTCGACGTTCATCCAGTAGGCCGCATCTTCGGCATCCGTGGGCGTGGCTGCGTGCGGGCTGGTGAAGCGCGCATAATACCAGGACGAATCGACAAAGGTATCCATCGTGTCCGTCTCGCGCCGCGCAGCAGCGCCGCATTTCGGGCAGGTGCAGGTGCGCCAGGTGGGATGGCGGTCCAGCGGGTTGCCGGGGATATCAAAGGTCACATCGTCGGGCAGGGTGACGGGCAGATTGGCCTTTGCTTCCGGCACCACGCCGCAGGTGGCGCAATGGATGACCGGGATTGGGCAGCCCCAATAGCGTTGGCGCGAAATGCCCCAGTCGCGGAGGCGGAACTTGGTGACGCCTTTGCCGTAGCCATGGGTTTCGGCATGGGCAATGGCTGCAGCGATGGCCGCTTCGCCGGTTTGCACCGTTTCCCCGGCGAAACCACGGACATAAGTCACGCGTTCGGATTTCATCGGCACAAAAGCCTCGGTCAGCTGGGCGTCAGCGGCCCCTTCAGCCACGAAAACTGCATCGATGGGCAGGCCGTATTTGGTGGCGAAGTCGAAATCGCGCTGATCATGCGCCGGGCAGCCAAAGATGGCCCCGGTGCCGTAATCCATCAGGATGAAATTGGCGATCCAGACCGGCAATTCCCATGACGGATCAAGCGGATGCTTCACCCGGATGCCCGTGTCATAGCCGATCTTTTCTGCTGTCTCGATCTCTTCCGCCGAGGTGCCACCCTTGCGGCATTGCGCGACAAAGGCCGCTACGGCCGGATCACCTTCCAGCGCCTTGGCCAGCGGGTGATCGGCGGAGATGGCGGCAAAGCTTGCACCCATCAGCGTGTCGGGGCGGGTGGTATAGACCTCTAGCTTATCAAACCCGGCAGGCGCACCCACGGTGTCAAAGGCAAACTGCAAGCCGCGCGATTTGCCGATCCAGTTCGCCTGCATCAGGCGCACCTTTTCGGGCCAGTCGGTCAACCCGTCCAGCGCGTTCAGTAGTTCTTCGGAATAGTCGGAGATTTTGAAGAACCACTGCGTCAGTTCGCGCCGTTCCACGGCCGCGCCGGACCGCCAGCCCTTGCCGTCGATCACTTGCTCGTTCGCCAGAACGGTCATGTCGACCGGGTCCCAGTTCACCACGGCGTTCTTGCGGTAGATCAGGCCCGCTTCCATCATGTCGATGAACATGGCCTGCTGCTGGCCGTAGTATTCCGGGTCGCAGGTGGCAAATTCGCGCGACCAGTCGATCGACAGGCCCAGCGGCTTCATCTGCGCCTTCATGTCGGCGATGTTGCCATAGGTCCAGGTCTTGGGGTGGCCGCCGCGTTCCATCGCGGCGTTTTCCGCAGGCATCCCAAAGGCATCCCAGCCCATCGGGTGCAGGACGGAATACCCCGCCGCCGCCTTTTGCCGGGCCACCACATCTCCCATAGTGTAGTTGCGGACATGGCCCATGTGGATGCGCCCTGATGGGTAGGGGAACATCTCTAGCACATAGTATTTCGGCTTGGCTGGATCGCGCCGCGCCGTGAAGGCCCCGGCCTGATCCCAGGCGGATTGCCATTTCGGTTCGGTCACAGCGGGTTCGTAGCGCGACATTCTTTGTCCCCAAGCATTCGGATGCGCGCGTTATACAAGGCGCGCGGCCAAGGTCCAGTGATCGCGGGTAAAACCCCTTAGAGGTTGGCGTCCTGAATGCGCAACTGCCGCGCGCGGGTCAGGATTGCATCCTCGATGGCGCGCACAGTGCCCGGATCAACCGCGCCACCGCCCGAAGATTGCAGCGCCACCTTAAGACTGCGCGCATCCAGCGCCGGGTCTTGCACATAGATCGTCGCCCGATAGGCGCGGCCACCGCCCGGAGGGGTGCCGAAGCCGGTCACGATCACGCCCGTAAAGGGATCCACCGATTCGATGGGGAGGAAATTGAGCACGTCCTGCGCCGCGACCCAGAGGTACTTGTTCACTTCGACCGTCGTGTTCGGATCGGCACCGTTGCGGAACAGATCAAGGATGGACGACCGGTTCGTCTGTTCGCCCGATGCGCGTTCCAGCGCCGCGCGCTGGGCCAGCGCCCGCTCGCGCCGGTCTGCTGTCGCCTCGGACGGGATGGACGGCTCGGCGTTGCGGCGGAACAATCCGCTGTCGCCGCTGGCGATCCCGGTCCCGCAGGCCGATACAGAGATGAGCATGCCGCCAATCAGCGCGACCTGTGCCAAGCGATGCAGGTTCATCCAGTCCCCCGTTAGCCTTTGATCGCTGTCTAGCCCACCGTTTCCGGCGTGCCAAGGCTTTTCCCCCATCCGCCGCCGCACTGCGTGCCTACACTGAGTGCGCTTGCGGAAAGCAGCCCATTGATCCGGCAATCCGGCACCGCCCAAGGCCTTGTGCGGCGGGCAAATATGACTGTGGCAAGACTGCACCACGGATTTGAGGTTTAAGTTTCGTTAATGCTCCATCGTTGCAATCTGGGGCCGTAAGATTGATTAACAGTCCATCCCCACCCCGGATTCCCCTGGGTTGGGTTCCTTAAGATAACGAGGGAAAACGATGAAAAAGATTCTTCTTGCAACGACGATGCTCGTTGGTGGCGCATCGATCGCCGCAGCCGAAGTGACCGTGTCGGGTACCGCCCGTATGGGTGTCATCTCGAACTTCTCTGATGGTGTTGTTGGCAACGGCGACGAGAGCGAACTGTCCTTCAGCTCGCGCGTTCGTGTTATCTTCACCCTGTCGGGCGAAACCGACTCGGGCCTGTCGTTCGGCGCTTCGATCCGCGCTGACAACGCTGCAGCCGGCAACCAGGGTGACGCTGGCGAAGTGTTCGTTTCGGGCGCATTCGGCAAGCTGTCGATGGGCGACGTTGACGGCGCTGCGCAAATGGCAACCGGCCACGTGGCTGGCGTTGGCTACACCGGCCTGAGCGACCTGAACGAGTCGACCTTCCTGGGCGCTGGCACCGGTGCAACCGACCCGACCGCTCTGTACGAGTACTCGGCCGGCGACTTCACCTTCTATCTGTCGGCCGCGAACCCGCGTCCGGTGGTTGTTGGCGCAACCGTCACGTCTGATCTGACCGCGATCGCTCTCGGTGCCAAGTACACCTTCGGTGACTACACCGTTGGTCTGGGCTACGAAAACCTGCAGGGCTACACCGGCGCTGCTGTTGCTCTGCCCTTCCCGGACAACACCGATGTCGACCACATCGTCCTGAAGCTGTCGGCTAACGTCGCTGGTTTCAACGTGCAGGGCCTCATCGGCCAGGCTGACGGCACGCTGGGCGGCGCTGTTCTGGACAACGCCAAGCAGTACGCAATGTCGGTTGGTTACACCGTCGATGCGATCTCCGGCACCGCGTTCTACACGGATGACTCGGACCTGGGCGGCACCACCGCTTACGGCCTGGGCGCTTCCTACGACCTCGGCGGCGGCGCTGCTCTGGTTGGTGGTATCTCCAAGGACCACGACCGCAACGAGTCGGCCTACGACCTCGGCATCACGATGTCGTTCTGATCTGATCAGAATTGATCTGAGGGAAGAGCGGGCCTTGTGCCCGCTCTTTCTTTTTTGCGGTCCGCAGCATAGCGTCCCGGCCAAAGATGACCCACAGCCCGATGACCAACCCCCTGCCTGATTTCCGCAAACTTTATGAAACCGGCCTGTCGCTGTTGCAGGCAGGGCAGCGGGATGAGGCGCTTAAGCACTTTGTCACCGCAATTCAGGCCCGCCCCGATCTGGCCGAGGCGTGGTGGCAGGCGGCGCTGATCTTCATCGATGCGCATCAATTCCCCAAAGCCTTGCACCATGCCGCACGGGCGGTGGAGTTGCGCCCCGAAGAACCCACCGTCTGGGCCACATGGGCGGATGCTGTGGCCTTATCGGGCGATGCAGTGGCCGAGCGGGCGTTCCTGGACAAACTGCGCAAGGCGCGTATCGCCCCGGCTATCCGCCTGCGTCTACAAGACAGGTTCGGCGCGGAACGCAAAGGGGGTAAGGGTGCCGTCGGCCGCGCCCCCCGCCCCCGGCTGGATGCCATCGCCAAATTGATCTCCGCCGCCCGCTTTGATCGGGCTGAGGTTGAGGCCACCCTCCTGCTGCGCGATGCGTCCGACAGCGCGGTGGCCTGCAACATGTTGGGCGTCGCCATGGCCGCGCAGGGAAAGGCCGAGGCTGCGTTGGCGCAGTTCAAGGCCGCGATCCGGATTGACCCGTTCTTTGCCGATCCCTTTTTCAACCTGGGCCGCGAACTGGCCAACCTGAACCGCAGGGCCGAGGCGGAAAGGATGCTGCGCGCTGCCATCGCCCGCGCCCCGGCCTTTGCTTCGGCGCTGATGCTGTATGCCGATCTGCTGATGCAGGATCAGCGCAGCCGGGACGCGCTGCCCTTTCTGCGCCGCGTCGCAGCCATGCCCGCCGCGCCGGCACAGGCACGGCTGAAACTGGGCGGCGCATTGAATGAGGCGAAGGAGTTTGAAGAGGCGGTCGCCATCCTGCGCCGCGTGGCCGAAAGCGACGGTGAAACGATCTATGGGCTGACGACACTGGCCGAGGCGGAGATGGCCCTTGGCCGGGCCGACGATGCCCTTGCCACGGTTGACCGCGCGCTGACGCTTGCCCCCGATCACGTGGTGGCGACAGGGCGCAAGGCGATGATCCTGCAAACCCTTGGCCGGTTCGATGAGGCGCGGCCCCTATTCCTCAAGGTGATGGAGGCCGACCCGAAGAACGGCGCCTATTTCCGCAGCTATATGAACAGCACCAAATCCGCGCCGGGCGATCCGGTGCTGGACCGGATGATCGGCCTGATCGACCAACCCGGACTTGCCCCCCGATCCGAGATGAATTTCGGCTTTGCCATCGCCAAGGGGCTTGAGGATCAAAAGGATCACGCCCGCGCCTTTACCTATCTGCGGCGCGCGAATGATATCGTCTGCCGCCTCACGCCCTATGACCATTCCGCGCGGCTGGCCGAGGTGGCAAAGCTGCAAGATGCCTTTCGCGGGCATGATTGGGCGGGGCATCGCGTGGCCGATACGTCGGATGCCGCGCCGATCTTCATCACAGGGATGCCCCGGTCGGGCACCACCTTGATTGAACAGATCATCGCCAGCCATTCGCGGGTGACAGGTGGGGATGAATTGGATTTCCTACCCAAGCTGGCATCAGGTCGCCTGTTCAACGATCCCCTGTCCCCCATGGCCCGGCGGATCAGCGCGATTCCGGATCCTGAAATTGCCGCACTGGGGCGCGATTACTTGGCGAAGGTCACCGAGCGCTTTCCGGGCGCGGACATCGTCACCGACAAGTCGATCACTAGTTACATGTATCTGGGGCTGGTCAAGCTGGCCCTGCCCAATGCCCGTTTCATCATCGTGCGCCGCGATCCGCGCGACACGCTGCTGTCGATCTACAAGAACCGCTTTCCTGAAGGGACGCACCTTTACGCCTATGACCTGCGCGCGCTGGCGCATCACTATGCCACCTTTGTTGACATGATCGACTTCTGGCGCGCGGAAACGCCGGGTTGGTTCACCGAGGTGCAGTATGAAAACCTTGTCGCCAACCCCGAAAATGAGTCGCGCCGCCTGATCGCCGCCTGCGGGTTGGATTGGCAGGAGGCCTGCCTGAACTTTCACAACAACGAACGCCAGGTCCACACGTTGAGCGTGTATCAGGTGCGGCAACCGATATCTGGCGGGTCGGTGAAGGCATGGCAGCGCTATGAAAAGGAACTGGCCCCGATGATTGAGGTGCTGGTCGAGCGTGGGCTTTTGCCGGACTGAACGGCATTAAACTACTGAAATAATGAGATAAAAGTAGGAAAGGGCCGCCCCATACAGGGGTGGCCCTTTGTGCCATCCGTGCCGCACTGTGGCGGGAATGCACCGTTAACTTTTGTTAATCGTAATGTCCGTATCCATAACACTTTATCATCAACGCCCGTCAGGAGTAGTTTCCCGCCATCGGTTCATTACCTAGTAAGGAGAATACCAATGAAAAAAGTACTGCTCGCGACGACCATGCTCGTCGGCGGCGCATCCATCGCCGCAGCAGAAGTGACCCTGTCGGGTAACGCCCGCATGGGTATCATCTCGAACTTCTCGGATGGCAACGCTCTGAACGGCAACGAAAGCGACGTGGTGTTCACCTCGCGCGCTCGTGTCGTTTTCACCCTGTCGGGCGAGTCGGATTCGGGCCTGTCCTTCGGCGCAACGTTCCGCGCTGACAACGCTGGTGCCGCCGCCGCTGGCGACGCAGGTTCGGTGTTCATTTCCGGCTCTTTCGGCAAGCTGTCGATGGGCGACGTTGATGGCGCTGCGCAAATGGCAACCGGCCACGTGGCTGGCGTCGGCCTGACCGGGATTGGCGACCTGAACGAGTCGACCTTCCTCGCCGCTGGCGATGGCGCGACCGACCCGACCGCTCTGTATGAGTACTCGGCTGGCGATCTGACTGTGTACTTGTCGGTAACCAACCCGCAGACGACCTTCACCCCCGCTGTTGTTGGGCCGCCGGCAGTTGCCGCCGTGTTCACCGACACGCAGGCTCTCGCTCTTGGTGCCACGTACACCTTCGGTGACTATACTGTCGGTCTCGGCTACGAAAAACTGACCGTTGACAGCGGCGTGTCGGCTCCGGCCGCCGTGACCGTCACCGATCTTGACCACGTCGTGCTGAAGTTGTCCGGCAGCGTCGCTGGGTTCAACGTGCAGGGCCTCATCGGCCAGGCAGACGGCACCCGCGCTGGCGCTGTCCTGAACAACGCCAAGCAGTACGCGATGTCGGTTGGCTACACCACCGGCGCGATCACCGGTACGGCCTTCTACTCCGATGACTCGGCTCTGGGTGGCACTGTCGGCTATGGCATCGGCGCGTCCTACGACCTCGGCGGTGGTGCATCGGTCGTCGGCGGCGTGGCGCAGTCGAAGGTTGCCGGTCCGAATGACCGCACCGCTTTCGACCTGGGTCTGTCGTTCTCGTTCTGATCCCTTACCGGATCACAGGGAAAGGGCGGGCCGATGGCCCGCCCTTTTTCGTTCCTCGCTTCCCTTCGACGCGGCGCTATGATTCTGATGCGGCAAAGACGGAGGGGCGTATGTCACTGGCACAGATCACCGCGCGGGTGCGGGCGGCGGAACAGGCGGCGGGGCGGGCTGAGGGATCGGTCACGCTGATCGCCGTATCCAAGGTGCAGCCGCTGGACCGCGTCGTCGCGGTGCTGGAGGCGGGGCATCGCATATTTGGCGAAAACTATGTGCAGGAAGCGGCGGGCAAGTGGCCCGACCTGCGCGCGCGCTTTGGCGCGGTCGGGGTGCATATGATCGGCCCCTTGCAAACCAACAAGGCCAAGGTGGCGGTGGATCTGTTCGATGCGATCCATACGGTGGACCGCCCGTCGCTGGCGGAAAAGCTGGCCCGTCTGGCGCAGGAGCGGGGGCGCTGCCCGGCGTTGTTCGTGCAGGTGAACACCGGGGAAGAACCGCAAAAGGCCGGGGTCATGCCGGGGGAAGTGGACGCGTTCCTTGCCACCTGCGCCACGATGGACTTGCCCATTCAGGGCCTGATGTGCATCCCACCCGAAGGCGAAGACAGCACGCCGCATTTCACCGCGCTTGCCGCCATGGCCGCGCGCAACGGGCTGACGGGCCTGTCCATGGGGATGAGCGGCGATTTCGAGGCGGCGATTGCAGCGGGCGCCACCCATATCCGCGTGGGATCGGCCATTTTCGGCGCGCGGACCTACGCCGTTTAGGGAGGGCGTGCCGTCAGGCCGCGCCCTTTGCAAAGCGTTCCGATTCGGCAATCAGCGCGGCCAGCACCGGGGTCAGCGGATCACGCCGCGCGGCAATCAGGCCGACAAGGTGTTCCACCTCGGGCGCCACGATGGGAATGGCGCGCAACTGGCCATCCGCCACGAACATCTGCGCCAATTGGCGCGGCACGATGGAAGACCACCGCCCCGTCATCACATGGCTGATCAGCGCGATGGAGGAATTGGATTCGATCTGCGGCACCACATTGGCCCCCGCCTCGGCCAGATGCTGGTTCACGATGCGGCGGTTCTGCATATCGCCCGTCAGCAGGCAAAGCGGTTGTTCCGCCACCTCGGCCCAGGTCACCTGATCGCGGTCAGCCAGTGCGGTTCCGGGGGCGCAAAGCAGGCGGTAGAATTCGGCGTAAAGCGGCACCTGCGCCACGCGGCCCAGCGGTTCATTGTCCAGATAGGTGATGCCCGCATCCAGATCGAGGGACTCGATGCCGGTCAGGATCTCGGCGCTCGTGCGCGACAGGATCGAGACGCGGACATTGGGATGGCGCGCGGTGAAGGGGCCGGTCAGGCCCGCCACCATGGGCAGGGCGGTGGGGATCACCCCCAGCCGCAGATTGCCAGACAGGCCCGCGCGCACAGTGCGCATCTCATCCTTTAGCGCGCGCATGTCGCCCACGATGCGGCGGCCCCAGTCCAGCACGCGCTGGCCTTCGGGCGTCAGCCCCTGATAGCGCGAGCCGCGAAAGACGAGTTGCACGCCCAGCTGATCCTCTAACTGCCGGATGGCCGAGGACAGGGTGGGTTGCGTGACGCCGCAAGCCTCGGCCGCGCGGCCGAAGTGGCGTTCCTGGGCAAGGGCGATGAACATTTCAAGCTTGTCGATCATGTGACGCAGCCTGACGGCATTCCGCACTTGTCCGCAAGACCTGCGCCACCTAGCTGTGAGGTATGAAACGCTTCATCCCCTTTATGCCGAAACCCGCCCTAGTTCCCGTGATCCGCCTTCAGGGCGCGATCGGCATGGGGACGCGCGGGTTGAACGATGCTTCTGTCGCGCCGCTGATCGAACGCGCCTTTTCCAAGGGCAAGCCTGCGGCGGTGGCGCTGGTGATCAATTCACCGGGCGGGTCTGCGGTGCAATCGTCGCTCATCGCGGCGCGTATCCGACGGCTGGCCGATGAAAAGAAGGTTCCGGTCCATGCCTTTGTCGAGGATGTGGCCGCATCGGGCGGCTATTGGCTGGCCTGCGCGGCGGATGACATCTGGGTGGATGGGTCATCCATCGTGGGGTCCATCGGGGTGATCTTTGCCTCTTTCGGGTTCCCTGAACTGATGGCGCGGCAAGGGATCGAACGGCGCGTGGTCACGGCGGGGCGGTCGAAAAGCTTTGCCGATCCCTTCCTGCCGCAGAAGCCCGAGGATGTGGAACGGCTGAAACGGTTGCAGGACCCGATCCATGCGGCCTTTATCGACCATGTAAAGGCCCGGCGCGGCGCACGGCTGGACCTGTCGGCCGATCTGTTCAACGCCGATGTCTGGGTGGGGCAGCAGGCGATTGGGGTGGGCCTCGTCGACGGTTTGGCGCATCTGCGCCCCAAGATGATGGAGATGTACGGCGAAAAGGTGCGTCTGGTACCCTTTGGCCAACGTCGCAGTCTGTTGCAAAGGCTGGGCATGGCCGCGACGGATGGGTTGATGCAGGGCATCGAGGAACGCGCGCTTTGGGCGCGGTTCGGGCTTTAGATGCTGGTCAAGATCTTCATCCTGTTTCTGGGTGGCATGGCCCTGATCGGGTTGATTGGCAAATGGCTGTTTCCCGGTGCAATCCGCCGCGCGGTATCAAAACGCGCCAGCTTGGCGAAACCCTCTCGCTGCGGGCGTTGTGGGCGCTATCTCATCGGCACGGATGGGTGCGATTGCGGCGAGAAGGGCTGATATGCGGGCATTGGTAACAGGGGCGGGGCGCCGGCTGGGGCGCGAGATGGCGTTGTATCTGGCGCGGCGCGGGCATGACGTGGCCGTCCACTACGCCGGCAGCCGGGATGACGCTGATGCCGTGGTGGCCGAGATCCGGGCAATGGGCCGCAAGGCCGCCGCCGTGCAGGCCGATCTGTTGATCGAGGCGCAGACCGAGGCTTTGGTGGGCCGTTGCGTGGACGCGCTGGGCGGGCCGCTGACAGTGCTGGTGAACAACGCGTCGATCTTTGAACATGACAGCTTCGAGTCCGCCACCCGCAGCAGCTGGGACCGCCATATCGAATCCAACCTGCGCGCACCTTTCGTGCTGATCCAGCAGTTTGCGGCGCAGGCGATGGACCCGGTGGCAGATGCGGCGGGTGAGCCTGTGGCGCAGGCGCTGGTGGTGAACATGGTGGATCAGCGCGTGTGGAAGCTGACGCCGGAATATGCCAGCTACACGGTGGCCAAGGCTGCACTTTGGGCGCTGACGCAGACCGCCGCGCAAGGGCTTGCCCCGCGTGTAAGGGTGAACGCGATCGGCCCCGGCCCGACGTTGCAAGGCGGCCGGCAAAGCGCCGAGGCCTTCGCCACCCAGCGCGCCGCAACCGTTCTGGGCCGTGGCGCGAACCCGGCGGATATCACCGCAGCACTTGGATTTTTCCTCGAATCCCCGGCTGTGACGGGGCAAATGATTGCGGTCGACGGGGGGCAACATCTGGCCTGGCAGACGCCGGATGTGATGAATGTCGAGTAAGCTGGACAGTCGGTTGTCAGGGGTGCTTGGCAAAGTTGTCCACTTCTGACGGTTTGGTTACCAAGCCGTTACAAAATCCCTAAGATTATCAGTGATTTGCCATGTGGATGAAAATCTTTCCTTTGTTTTCAATACGTTAAAAAACTGCCTATTTTTTAATCAACACAGGGAACCGGGCCAAAAACAAGGGAAAAACTGGGTTGGAAAAAACTTTCCCGCAGACTTATCCACAAAAAGAGTGGACAGCTTTCCCCTTGCTCTTGGCCTTTTGCCGTTGCAGCGAGGGACCAGAATCGATGCATCTCGGATAAAGTGTAAACCTCATGGCGGACGGCGTGCAGGACGACGTGGAAAACGGGCGGGAAACAGCGGCAGAAACGCCTGCCAAGGTGCCTTTGGGCCATGACGTGGTTCATGGCTATTTGCGCACGCTGGATTCTTCGCCCGGTGTGTACCGGATGCTCAACGCCAAGGCCGAAGTGCTTTATGTTGGCAAGGCGCGGAACCTGAAGGCGCGGGTGACGAATTACTCCCGCCCGTCGGCCCAGCATTCGGGCCGCATCGCGCGGATGATTTCGGAAACCGCGTCGATGATGTTCCTGACCACGCGGACAGAGACCGAGGCGCTGCTTCTGGAGCAGAACCTGATCAAGCAGCTGAAGCCGCGCTACAACGTGCTGCTGCGCGATGACAAAAGTTTCCCAAATATCCTGATCAGCAAGGAACATGGCTTTCCCGCGCTGAAAAAGCATCGGGGAAAAAAGACCGAAAAAGGCAGCTATTTTGGCCCCTTCGCCAGCGCGGGCGCGGTGAACCGCACCCTGAACCAGTTGCAGAAGGTGTTCCTGCTGCGGAACTGTTCAGATGCCATGTTCGAAAGCCGCACGCGGCCCTGCCTGATGCACCAGATCAGGCGCTGTTCAGCGCCCTGCGTGGCAAAGGTGACGCCCGAACAATATGCAGCGCAGGTATCCGACGCCGAGCGATTCCTTGAGGGCAAGACGACCGAGGTGCAGGCCCAGCTTGCCACCCAGATGACCGTGGCGTCCGAGGCGATGGAGTTTGAACGCGCCGCCGCCCTGCGCGACCGCATCCGCGCGCTGACACAGGTGCAGCAGGCGCAGGGGATCAACCCGCGCGGCGTGGCCGAGGCGGACGTGATCGCCCTGCATCTGGAGGGGGGGCAGGCCTGCGTGCAGGTCTTCTTCATCCGCGCGAACCAAAGCTGGGGCAACCGCGATTTCTATCCCCGCACCGGTTCAGGGGCTGAGGAGGCAGAGATTCTTGAGGCTTTTGTCACCCAGTTCTACGACGACAAGGATCCCCCCCGCCTGATCCTGCTGTCGCACCCGGTTGAGAATGAGGATCTGGTCGCCGCCGCCCTCGCCGAACGGGCGGGGCGCAAGGTGGAGCTTGCGGTTCCCCAACGTGGCGAAAAGGCCGAGCTGGTGGAAAACGCTGCGCGCAACGCGCGGGAATCGTTGGCCCGCCGCATGGCCGAAGGGGCGGCGCAGACCCGGCTTTTGGCGGGGCTGGCCGAGGCGTTTGATCTGGACGCGCCGCCGCGCCGGATCGAGATCTATGACAACGCGCATATTCAGGGGTCTGATGCCGTGGGTGGCATGGTCGTGGCCGGGGCGGACGGGTTCATCAAGGCGCAGTATCGCAAGTTCAATATCAAAGGCGCGGCTGGGGCGGCGGGCGATGACTTTGGCATGATGAAAGAGGTTCTGACCCGGCGGTTCGAGCGGCTGCTGAAAGACGATCCCGACCGCAAATCTGAAGCCTGGCCAGACCTGTTGCTGATCGATGGCGGCGCGGGTCAGGTATCTGCGGTAGGCGAGATCATGGCCGAACTGGGGGTGGACGACATCCCCTTCATCGGCGTGGCCAAAGGGATAGACCGCGACGCCGGGAAAGAGGAATTCCACCGCCCCGGCGAGCGACCCTTTGCCCTGCAACGCAATGACCCTGTGCTGTATTTCGTGCAGCGCCTGCGGGATGAGGCGCACCGCTGGGCAAACGGCGCGCACCGCGCCAAGCGCAGCAAGGCGATCAGCGCTACACCGCTGGACGATGTTCCCGGCGTGGGGGCCGCGCGTAAGCGCGCTTTGCTTGCGCATTTCGGCAGCGCAAAGGCCGTGTCGCGGGCGGGGCTATCGGATCTGATGGCGGTCGAGGGGATCAGCGCGGCGATGGCGCAGGCGATCCACGACTATTTCCACGACCGGTAGGGTGGGCTTGGGTTAATCCACCCCTTGGGTTCTACTCGGCTTCGTCGTCATCCGGGGCGGCGATGTCGCGCTGAACCTTTTCGTCGGAAAACAGGCGGCGGGTTTCATCTAGCCGGTCGAATGTCTCATCCGGGCGGAACCGCAGGTCGGGCGCGTATTTCAGCGTCATCTCTGCCCCCAGACGACGGCGCAGGGCGTACTTGTTCCGCGCCAGCGCAGTGATCGCCTCATCCACCGAAACAGTCCCCATAAGGGGCATCACATAGACGGTAGCGACCTTCAGGTCGGTGGACAGCGACACCTCACCAATGGTGATGGACATGCGGTTCAGGTCGGGGTCGTGGATTTCGGCCCGGTTCAACATATCCGACAGCGTGCGGCGGATCAGTTCCCCGACGCGAAGTTGCCGTTGTTTGGGGCCCGTGCCCGAAGATGTGCGCTTGTTCGACATGGCGCTTCACATAGGGCCTTTGCGTCTTGCCCGCAACGGCAGGCTTTCGCGGGCGTGTCGAAGCGGCTAAAGCGGCACAAAGCCGTGGAGGGACAGATGACCGATTTGCCGGGGATCGTGGTGACGGGCGCGTCGGGGCGCATGGGACAGATGCTGATCCGCATGATCACGGCATCTGACAAGGCGCGTCTGGTGGGCTGCGTGGAACGGACCGGGCACGCTTGGGTGGGGCGCGACGTGGGCGAAGCCATGGGCAGCGCGGCCCTGGGTGTGGCGGTGACGGATGACCCGCTGGAGGCTTTTGCCAAGGCACAGGCGGTGATCGACTTCACCTCGCCCGCCGCGACAGTGGAATTCGCCGCGCTGGCCGCACAGGCCCGCGCTGTGCATGTGATCGGCACCACCGGGCTGGAGGCCGCGCATCTGGCCAAGATCGACGCGGCCGCGCATCACGCGGTGATCGTGCGGGCAGGGAACATGAGCCTGGGGGTGAATCTGCTGGTGCGGCTGACGCAGAAGATTGCCGCCGCGCTGGATGAAGACTGGGATGTCGAAATCGTCGAGGCGCATCACCGCATGAAGGTGGATGCGCCTTCGGGCACTGCGTTGATGCTGGGGCAGGCGGCGGCCGAAGGGCGCGGTGTGGCGCTGGAAGAGGCGATGGATTCTGGCCGCCACGGGATCACCGGGGCGCGCAAGCGGGGCAGCATCGGCTTTGCCGCCGTGCGGGGTGGCGATATCGTAGGCGAACATGACGTGATCTTTGCCGCCGATGGCGAGCGGGTCATCCTGCGCCATGTGGCAACCGACCGCGCGATCTTTGCCCGGGGCGCGCTGCGCGCCGCGCTTTGGGGGCAAGGGCAGAAGCCCGGTCAATATGACATGATGGATGTGCTGGGCCTTTAACGCCCCGCCAACCATCACTTCGTCGTGAAGTTGACAGGCCACATGGATACGCTAAGCATCTGCTGGCCCAATTCAGCCGTATGACCAAGCACCCAAGGATCGGAGCTATCGTCATGTTGCCTCGTCTGTTCGCAGCCGCCCTTCTGTCTGTTGCCGCTCTGCCCGCCTTTGCCGAGAGTTTTTCGCGCATCAGCGACCGGTCCGCCTTTATGGAAACCGTGCAGGACAAGGAACTGCGCATGGGCATGTTCGGCATCTTCCTGAAGGTGGAGGAAGATGGCGAAATCCGGGGCCGCGCGCTGGGCTGGGATGTGACTGGCACCTGGGAATGGCAGGATGGCTATTTCTGCCGCGAGATGGATTGGTCCGGCTACCCCATCCCCAAGAACTGCCAATTGGTCGAAGCGAAGGGGGGCGAGGAAATCCGCTTCACCGTCGACAAAGGCGCAGGCGACTCGGCGTCGTTCAAACTGCGCTGACGCCGCGCGGCGATCAGAAGTCGATCGCCAGCCCCTTCTTTTCCCAATCGCCGTAACGCACCGGCTCCGGACCGTCGCGCCCGCCCAATTCCGGGGGAAGCGACTGCTTGCTTGCCTGCTTGCGGCGTTCTTCAGCCTCGGTGAGCGCGCGCAGGGCGGCGGGGGGCAAATCGCGGGGGGCGGTGTCATCCGTCATGGGAAGGGTTCCTTGTGCCGTTGTGTTGATATACGCCCGTTCGGCACAGGAACAAGGGTGGCGGCATGGCGGCAGAGGGTTTGGCGGCACGGACAGCGGCGGTGGGCCTGTTGGGCGCCGTGCTGGGCGAAGGTCGGCTGATGGCGCAGGTGGTGGCCGATCCGCAGGGGCCGCTGGCATCTCTGCCCCCGCAGGAACGCGCGCGGGCACAGCGGTTGGCGCTGGCGGTGCTGCGGCATATCGAACCGGCTGACCGCGTGCTTGATCCGCATCTGCGCAAGGCGCCGCCCCGGCTGGTGCGTGATGCGCTGCGGTTGGCGGTGGTGGAAATCGCCATGGGTGGTGCGGCGCATGGTGCCGTGAACGCGGCGGTGGAAATGGTGCGGCGCGGCAAGCGCACCGCGCCCTTTGCCGGGCTGGTCAATGCCGTGCTTCGTAAGATGCCCGAGTCCCCCTTTGCCGGGCTTCCCCCGCAGAAACTGCCCCGCTGGCTGCGCCAGCCGTTGGTGCATGCCTATGGTCGCGACACGGTCACGGCGATGGAGGCAGTGCAAGCCCTGCCGCCGCCGCTGGACCTAACCCTGCGTGAGGGGGCAGAGGCGCCGGAGGGCACGCCGCTGCCCACAGGCAACCTGCGGCTGGAGGAAAAGGGGCAGGTGTCGGCCCTTGCCGGATATGAGGCCGGTGGCTGGTGGGTGCAGGATGCTGCCGCCGCACTGGCCGTGCGCCTGCTTGCGCCGGGGGCCGGGGAACGGGTGCTGGATCTGTGCGCCGCGCCGGGGGGGAAAACCCTGCAGCTGGCTGCTGCCGGAGCAGATGTGACGGCATTGGATATGTCTGGCCCACGTCTGGCGCGGCTGCATGAAAACCTGACGCGCTGCAGTTTGCGGGCAAAGGTTGTGGTGGCAGATGCTCTGGTGTGGGAGCCGGAGGCAAAGTTCGATGCTGTTCTGCTGGATGCGCCTTGTTCCGCCACGGGAACGATCCGCCGCCATCCCGATTTGCCCTTCGTCAAGGATGGGTCTGACCTGCACGATCTGATTGCGTTGCAGGCGCAGATGCTGGATCGGGCCTTGGGCATGGTGAAACCGGGCGGTCGGCTGGTCTTTTGCACCTGCTCTTTGCTGCCGGAAGAGGGCGAGGCGCAGCTTGCCGCCGCTTTGGCCCGCCATCCCGGCCTGCGGGTGGAACGGATGGCCCTGCCGGGGGTTGAAGATGGCTGGTGGACGGCAGAGGGCGGCCTGCGCCTGCGGCCCGACTACTGGGCCGAGGCGGGGGGCATGGACGGATTCTTCATGGTGCGATTGCGCCTGTCCTGAACCAAAATCCTTCGAAGGATTTTGCAAATTTCTTCCAAGAAACTTGGCGCTTATTTCGGCGCGAACAGCCGATAATAGGCCCAATCAGGCAGGAACTGTGACAGGCGGAACAGCCAGGCAAAAGGCACCGGGAAACTGTTGGAAAAGTGGTCGGTGGTCATGTGTTCGAACATGACCTGCGCTGCCTGACCCGGTTCCATGATCTGGGGCATATTGAAATCGTTCTTGTCGGTCAGGCGTGTCTTGATGAAGCCGGGATTGCACAGCTGAACGTCAATCCCCGTGCCGCGCAGATCGCAATACATCGATTCCGCCAGCGACATCGTCCCCGCCTTTGACGCGCAATAGCCGATCGCCCCCGGCAGGCCGCGAAAGCCCGACAGTGATCCGGTGATCACGATATGGCCAGTGCCGCGCGCCACCATCTGCGGCATCACCGCGCCCATGACACGGGCGCAACCGGTCAGGTTGACGTTGCACATGGTCTCCACCGCGTCGGCATCCCACTCCTGCGCCTTGGTGGGCCAGTAAACGCCGGCGAGGAACACCACACCGTCCACCTCGCCAATCTGGGCTGCTGCCTTTCGGACGGATTCGGTGGATGCCACATCCACCGGCACGGGGATTGCCCGCCCCGGCAGTAGCGCAATCGCTTCGGCCAGCCGGTCGCCGGATCGGGCGGACAGCACCAGTTCGGCCCCGGCATTGGACAGGCGTTGAGCGAGAGCCAGACCCAGCCCCTCGGATGCGCCAACCAGCCAATAGCGTTTGCCGCGAAATTCTCTCATGTCAGATCCCTCATGCCGGAACCCGGCGAATGGTGGCGACCAGTTCCGCCACGGTGATGCCGAATTTGGTGAACTGGCTGCGGTTCATGATGGTTCCGTTTTCCATCAGATACATCCAGTCGGTCACGTTCAGCACGTGACCACCCGCCTCTTCATCCAGCTTGATGCGATAACGCAATTGCACGCCCGCCCCTTCGACCCGGCCTGTGCCGGGGCCGACAACATCATCCGCCTCGGCCCTGATCGACCCGTCATTTGACAGGAACAGTCGCCATTCCCGATCCTGCACGCGGCCGGAGTCATACTGGAACCGCTCCTTCAGAACGCCGGCATTGCCATCCCACACCCCCTCCATCTGTGCCACAAAGCGCGATGCGACGCGGCCGGTCGGGCCATAGATCACCCCTTCGCAGAGGATGGGGCCGGACAGGTGCGTGCGCAGATCAAAGCGCGGGCCACTTTGCGCCAGATCAGCGGGTTGCTGGGTACGAAAGCCGATGAAACGGGATTTCGCCACGATCAGCAGGATCGTCAGCCCAACGCCAAGAAGCAGCGACAGCAGGGGTGTCATGTCAGACCTCCGGAACCTTGGTGGCGGCCAAAAGCGCGATGGCCAGAACCTTCAGCGCGCAAGGAACCAGCGCGTAAAAGGCAGATAGGGCGAAGAGCGCCGAAGTCGTGTTTTCCACCCCCGGTGTGAACCCGGCCGCCTGCAGCGCAGGCAGAAGCGTGGCCGCAGCAAGGGCGAGCGAGAGTTTGGAGACAAAGGACCAAAGGCCAAAAGCTGCCCCCTCGCCGCCCTGCCCCAACTGGCCCAGACGGCGGGCAAAGAGCGCAGGCAGCAGCACCATATCCGCCCCCAGTGCAGCACCAGAGGCCGCGCAGATCACGGCAAAGGCCAGCGTATCCCCGGCACCAAGCGTCGCCGCCCAAAGGAAACTGGCAATCGCCAGCACCATACCGCAAAGCAGCGCGGGCTTTGCGCCAAAGCGCTGTGCCGCGCGCGACCAGATCGGGGTGGAAACAGCGGCCGACAGAAAGAACAGCAGCAGCAGCGGCCCCTCCATCCCAGCGGCGAGCAGGCGGCTTTCGACGAAGAAAAGGAACAGTGTCGATGTCACTGCCACGGGTGCCGCGTTCAGCAGCGCGATCAGCAGCAGGCGGCGCGTCAGTCCATCGGCCAGCGCCGGGCGAAAGGCGGCCAGCGGGTTGGCGATGGGGGCAGCAGTGCCTGACCACTGCCCGCGCATCGCCAGCGTTGCGGCGACCGCCAGCACTGCAAACAGCAGGGCAAAGGCGGCAAAGGGCTGATCCGTCAGCGAGGCGAGCGCCACCGGGGCCACGGCGGCCACGCAGACCCCCGCCAGCGATCCGCCTTCGCGCCAGCCTGCCAGCCGGATATGCCCGTTTTCGCCTAGCGTCGCGGCTTTGGCCACGCCTTCGGCATAGAAGGCGATGGTCAGAAACGAGAATGCCGAAAACAGCAGCGTCAGCGTCAGCGCGAACCACAACAACGGCGCAACGGGCGGCGACACGGCAAACAGCCCCAGCATGGCAATGGCCATAAGGCAGGCGGCAATCGCCACCAGAAGCCCGCGCTGCGCGCGCCCCACCTCGGCCAGCCAGCCAAGCAGCGGGTCTTGCACCACGTCAATCAGGCGCAGCAAGGCCAGCACACCGCCCAGCGCGGCAAGGCTGGTGCCATAGGTATCGACATAGAATTTCGGCGCATGGATATAAATGGGCAGGCCCGCCATCGCGATCAGCGCGGCAAACAGGCTCCACCCGGCCAACCCTGCCCGCGGCGCGACATCAGGCAGGGTGACGGTCATCGCGTCACTTCCTCGGGTGGTGGTGTCGGGCGGCTGCGGAACTTCACGCCCTTGAGTGCCAGTTTCAACGCCTGCCAGTGGATCAGCGCGAGCACGCGGCGGCTGCCAAAGGGGCGGCGGATCGCGGCGCGCAGGATTTCCCAATTGGTCAACGGCACACGCGGGCCGATCAGGTTGGTGAACAAGCCGCCATCCTTGGACGAGTAGTCGATCCAGATCCCGATCCGGTCCGCCCGGATATCAAAGCGGAAGGCGTAGCCGCCTTCGATGGGCTGAAAGGGTGAGACGTGAAAGATCTTCTTCGCGGTGATCGTGTCAGTCTTGCTGATCGGGCCAAGATCATCGCGGTGGCACAGATAGGAATGCCGGTCGCCATAGGTGTTCGACACTTCGGAAATGACGGTCCGCAGGTGGCCCATGTGATCATGGCACAGCCAGAAGCTGACGGGGTTGAACACATGCCCCATCACGCGGGGTTGGCCCAGCAGAAGGATACGGTCTGCCCCCGGCAGGCCATGTGCGGCCAGTACGTCGCGCACCCATGCGGTGCCACGGCCCTGCTTCGGCGGGCCGCCGAAATCGGCGTCATGGATCGCGGTCAGGTTCGCTTTGTTGCGCGAAAACAGCGACGGTCCCTTTGCGCGGTCGGGGTCGAGCAGAAGATAATCCACGGTATAGCGAAAGCTGTTCGCCACCACGCCCTTACGGCCGTGAAAGGTTTCGCCGCGGATCAGATCGACTTGCGTCATGCCGCCAATGCCCTTTGCCGTGCATCTGCGCGCATCGCCTCGACCACATCCACCGCCGAGGCGAAGCCGTCCTCATGGAACCCGTTGCGCATCCAGGCCCCGGCGAACCAGGTGTTCTGGGTGCCGTTGGTGGCACGGATTTTTCCCTGCGCATCCAGCGCCGCCAGATCATAGACCGGGTGATCAAAGGTCACCATGTCGTCGATCAGCGCCTCATTGATCCCGCCATTGGAATTGAGCGTCACGAAGATCGGGTCATCCTGCGGGATGGGTTGCAGCGAGTTCATCCAATAGGTCAGGTCAATCTTGGCCTTGGGCCCGGTCTCCGGCTCTACATACACCCAAGATGACCAGCATTTCCGGTTGCGCGGCATGACCGACGTGTCGCGGTGCAGGATTGCGTGATTGGGCTGATAGCGCACCGCACCCAGCGTTGCCTGCTCGGCCGGGGTCGCATCGGCCAGCAATGACAGGCTGACATCGGAGTGGGTGGCCATCACCACGTCATCAAACATTTCCCATTCGCCGCCATGGGCGCGGATCAAGACGCCGCCCGCCTCACGCTTGACGCCGGCCACCGCCGCACCCAAACGCAGATCCACCCCACGGCTGATTAGCGAGGATTGCAGGCGACGGACATATTCCACCGATCCGCCCTTGACCGTGTACCATTGATGCTGGCCTTCGAAATCCAGCAAGGCATGATTGTCAAAGAACCGCACCAGCGCATCGGCCGGGAAATCCAGAATCCCCATCGTGGGGGTGGACCAGATTGCCCCGGAAAACGGGGTGATGTAGTAGTCGCGGAACCAATCGCCCGTGCCCAGTGTCGCCAGCAGATCGCGGATCGTCATGCCCGGACGCACCACGCTGGCCGCGTTTTTGTTGAACCGCATGATATCGGTCAGCATCCCCAGAAAGCGGGGCGAGAACAGGTTCTTGCGCTGGGCAAAGATCACATCCAGCGAGGCCAGACCGTATTCCAGCCGCCCACCGGCGATGGATGCCCCGAAACTCATGCTGCTTTCGACGTAGGGCACATCCAGCTTGTCGAACATGCCTAGCAGGTTGGGATAGTTCACCTTGTTGAAAACGATGAACCCGGTATCGACCGGCTGGTCGCCATTCTTGCCCGCCACAACCGTGCGCGCGTGGCCGCCAAGTCGGCCCTCGGCTTCAAACAGCACGACGGAATGATCGTCAGCCAGAAGATGCGCGGCGGCCATGCCAGAGATGCCCCCCCCGATAACAGCGATACGACGGGGAACGGAACCAAGGGTTTCAAAAGGCATGAAAGGCGACACTCCTGCTGGTCTTTTGAGGTCATACGAAGCTGCGAAAGGTTTGGATCAAACTGTAAACTTTTCTGTACATTGGAAACTTGACATTCGCTTTACGCAGAACATTTCGCCTTGTGTGATCCATCCGACAGCATGTCACGTAAAAGTTCCATGATGTTCGATGTACGTTGGGCCGAAAAAATCGGATGCACCTTTTCTCGTGTCGCCATAAGCTACGCGGGAACATGGGGTTAGACGCCGGAAGGAAGGCTCTGCCGTGCAGGCGGATGAGGTTGAGACGGATTGGGCGGCACTGGTTATCCGGGTGCGCGATCATCAGGACAAGGCGGCTTTTGCCGCCCTGTTCCGGCACTTTGCCCCACGGGTGAAGGCCTTCCTGATGAAATCGGGCGCAGATGCCACGCTGGCCGAGGAATGCGCGCAGGATGTCATGGCAACGCTGTGGCAAAAAGCAGGGCTATTCGATCCGTCGCGGGCTTCGGTGGCGACCTGGGTCTTCACCATTGCCCGCAACAGACGGATCGACGCCCTGCGCAAATCGCGGCGGCCCGAACCGGAAGACCTGCCCTGGGGGCCGGAGCCTGAACCCGATCAGGCCGAGGTGCTGGAGGCGCAGCAAGATACCGACCGGCTGGGTGCCGCGCTTACCCAGTTGCCCGAAAAGCAGCGCGCGTTGATCGAACGGGCCTTTTATGGCGATCTTTCGCATAGCGAGATTGCCGCAGAAACGGGTCTACCGCTTGGAACGATCAAATCGCGCATTAGATTGGCGCTGGAGCGGTTGCGCCAGCAGATGAGTTGAGGCGAGACGGAAGATGACGATCAGGCACCACCTTTCGGACCAGCTGTTGATGTCCTATGCGGCAGGCGAACTTCCCGAGGCGTTCAATCTGGTCGTGGCAACGCATGTGTCGCTTTGCGACGAATGTCGTGCGCAGCTGGCCTCGTTCGAAGCGGTCGGTGGCGCGATGATCGAATCGGCCGAAACGGCGGCCATGTCCGATGCCAGCCTTGCCGCCTGCCTTGACCGGATCGATGGTCTGTCACAGGCCAATGCGCGCCGTCCGATGCGCGGTGCGGGCGTTTTTCCGGCACCGCTGGCGGATTATGTGGACGGCGGGCCAGAGCGTGTGAAATGGCGCAATGTCGGCATGGGTGTAAAACAGGCGATCATTCGCACGGGCAGGGATGCCTCGGCCCGGTTGCTTTATATCCCCGGCGGGCAGGCGGTGCCGGACCACGGCCACCGTGGGTTGGAATTGACGTTGGTGCTTCAGGGTGCCTTCCGCGACGACAGCGACCGTTTCGGTCCCGGCGATATCGAGATCGCGGATGAGGCGATGCAGCACACCCCCGTTGCGGAAGAAGGTCAGGTCTGCATATGCCTTGCCGCCACAGATGCACCCTTGCGGTTCAACAAGCTGATCCCGCGTCTGGCGCAGCCCTTCCTTGGAATGTGATTTTTAGGCTGTGACGCCTGTCAATCGCACAGACAGAAAATGCCCCTCGGCCCGGATGGGCTGATCCGACAGGATCAGGTCATGCCGCCCGAGGGCTTTTTCATTTACGCGCCCCGCACTCAGCGCAAACAGCGCCAGCAGATTACCAGCCGCAAATTGCACCGGGCCGTCTGTCACCCGTACCTCGGGCCGGGGCAGATGGCGCGCGGTCATCACGTTGAAATCGTCCGATGGACCCCGTGCTGTGCCTTGCGCCGAAAGCGCGATGTCGCCCGCAAAGGCCACCGGAACAAGCGGCCTGCAATCCAGCGCCACCCCATCGCCAACTAAGCGAAAGCCGGGGCCAGAGATGACGGTCAGGTTCCGTTCGATCCCCGGAAACAGGGAAAACGGCCCATCTTCGGCCACCGTCGCCATCGATAGACGCCACAGGATCGCCCCCTCTGCCTCAGCCCGGGCAAGCTCGACAGTCACGCCCTTGCCGTTCTTCCAAGGCTGGCGGGTGTAATCGGCCGGTGTCAGGTACTTCATGGCGTCGCGTGCGGCGCGATCAGGGGCGTGGGATCAGCGGCGATTTCCTCGAAATCGAAATTGTCCAGCCGCCGCGCCCTGCGCGTGGCCTTTTCGCTGCTGACCTTGATTTCCTCGATGTCCTTTGCGGCCTGCCCGAAATGCCGGTCCAGGTTTTCCACCCGCGCGCCCAGCCGTTCCACATCGCCATAAAGCAGCGCCAATTCCTTGCGGATCGCCCCTGCCTGTTCCCGCATCCGGGCATCCTTCAACACCGCGCGCATGGTGTTCAGCGTGGCCATGCAGGTGGTGGGCGACACGATCCAGACCTTCGCGGCAAAGCCTTCGCGCACCACATCGGGGAAATTCGCGTGCAATTCGGCATAAACCGCCTCAGAGGGTAGGAACATCAGCGCGCCATCCGCCGTTTCGCCCTCAAGAATGTACTTCTCTGCAATGGCGCGGATATGCGCCCGGACAGAGGCACGCATCATTCGCTGCGCCTCAAGCTGCTGCGCGGGTGTCTCGGCCCGGCGCAGGGCCTCATAGGCCTCAAGCGGGAACTTCGCGTCGATGACGATCGGTCCGGGCGGTTTTGGCAGGTGGACGAGGCAATCCGCCCGCCGCCCGTTGGAAAGCGTGGCCTGCATCGAATAGGCGTCCGGGGGCAGCGCCTTTTGCACGATGTCATTCAGCTGAATTTCGCCAAACGCACCACGCGTTTGCTTGTTCGACAGGATATCCTGCAATGACAGCACATTGCCCGACAGCTTTTCGATATTGGCCTGCGCCTTATCGATGGTTTCCAGCCGTTGCTGCAAATCGCCAAGGCTGCGCGCCGTGCGGGTGGATGTGCCATGCAGCGCTTCGGTCATCTGGCGCTGCACATCGGCCAGGCGCTGTTCCATCAGCTTCAGCATGGACGACTGGCCCACCGCCGCAGCCTCTGACACGTGATGCAACCCGCCCGCCAGCCGTTCCTGCCCGTCTGACAGCGATTGCACCCGGTTGGACATCCATTCCATCTGTCGCAGCATCGGTGCCGCCATCCGCGCCGCCCGTGCCGCCGCCCGCAGCGTCAGCAACAGGACGATCACCACCACCAGCGCCCCCGCTGCGATCAGGACCGGGGGATCGTTCCACGCATATTGGATGCCGCCAATGGTAATCATCGCCGACCAAACAGCCGTTCGATATCGGCCAGCTTCAGCTCCACATAGGTGGGCCGCCCGTGGTTGCACTGGCCGGAATGGGGCGTCGCTTCCATCTCGCGCAGAAGCGCATTCATCTCTTCGGCCCGCATCTGCCGGCCTGATCGCACCGATCCATGGCAGGCCATGCGCGACAGCACCGCCTCGATCCGCGCTTGCACAAGCTGGCTGTCGCCCAGATCGGCCAGTTCGTCCAGCACATCCCGGATCAGCGCTGCACCATTCACAGCACCCAGAATGGCCGGGGTCTCCCGAATGGCGATGGCCGATCCGCCAAAGGATTCGATGGAAAGCCCAATCCGCGACAGCGCCTCGGCGTGTTCCAGCAATCGCGCCGCATCGCCCGGCGACAGATCGACGATTTCCGGAATCAGCAGCGCCTGCGCCGTGATTCCGGTTTCCGCCATCTGCCGCTTCAGCCGTTCATAAACCAGCCGCTCATGCGCTGCGTGCTGATCAACGATCACGATCCCGGTTTCGGTTTGGGCGATGATGTAATTCTCATGCACTTGCGCGCGGGCCGCGCCCAGCGGGCGCTGGGTGGTCTCGGGTTCTGGGGCAGGTGCCTCGGCGCGCGCCGATGGTGCCTCGGCAAATCCGGGCTGGGGTAGGGGGGCCTGAAAGGCAAAGCTCTTTGCAAGGCTGCCCTGCGATGGGCGGTCCATCTGATAGATACGCGGCGCGGCCTGTTCCGGTCGAAGGGCGGCCAGCGTGGCATCGCCCACGGTGCTGCTGGCACGGTGGCCCGCGCCTGACAGCGCCGTGCGCAGCCCGGTGATCATCAACGCACGCACCGCCTCGGGTTCACGGAACCGGACCTCGGCCTTGGCGGGGTGCACGTTCACATCCACCCTTTCCGGATCGCAGGACACGGTAAGGACAGCGGCAGGGTGGCGGTCGCGGCTGAGGAAATCGAAATAGGCCGCCCGCAGCGCGCCGAACAGCATCCGGTCCAGCACCGGGCGGCCATTGACGAACACGAATTGCTGCACCGATGACCCGCGCGAATAGGTGGGCAGCGCCGCATAACCTGTCAGCCGCATCCCATCACGCTCTGCGTCGATCTTCAGCGCATTGTCGATGAACTCTGTCCCCAGAACCGAAGCCAGCCGCGCATGCAGCGCGTCAAAGAAATCGCCCGCCGTCGGATCGGCGCGGAACATCACCCGGCCCTCGCCCCCACCCGATACATCGCGCAGGGTAAAGCCAACGGTCGGCTCTGCCATGGCCAGACGGCGGATCACATCGGTGATGGCCTGCGCCTCGGCGCGGTCTGACCGCAGGAATTTCAACCGTGCGGGGGTGGCAAAGAACAGATCGCGCAGTTCCACCACCGTGCCCCGCGTCAGCGCGGCAGGTTTCACCCCCGCCATGCGCCCGCCCGCCACTGACAGGCTCGCCGCCTCATGCCCCTGCACGCGTGACGTGATAGTCAACCGCCCCACCGCGCCCAAGGATGGCAGTGCTTCGCCGCGAAAGCCAAAGCTGTGGATGTTCAGCAGATCGGACCCGTCGATCTTCGACGTGGCATGGCGCGACAGCGCCAGCGGCAAATCATCCGCCGTCATGCCGCAGCCATCATCGGTGACGCGGATCAGTGTCTTGCCTCCATCGGCATAGTCCACCGAAATCCGGCTGGCCCCCGCATCCAATGCGTTTTCCACCAGCTCTTTCACTGCCGAGGCGGGGCGTTCCACCACCTCGCCTGCGGCGATGCGGTTGATCGCCGACTCGTCCAGTTGGCGGATCATCGGGCGCCCGGCAGGGCCGGTTATCTTGGGGGCGGGTGCGTTCATGCACCCATATGTAGCAGGCGCAAAGGGTCAGGGCCACAGATTCGGCGCGCACCGGCGGTGCCGCGCAAATCTTTCATGGAAAGATTTGCCCTTACGCCGCCTGGGCGGCGTGAAAAATCTCCATGGAGATTTTTCCCCACTTCGGGAAAAGTTTTCCTTGAAAACTTTTCCACCGGGCAGGGCTACTCGCTTCCCGAAACACCCGTGGGTTGCCCCACGATGACAAAGCGCAGATCATCAGCGCGGAACAGGGATGCCGCTACGCGCTTCACATCCGCCAAAGTCACTGCATTGACCTTGTCATTGCGGGTCTTGGGGTAATCGGCGGGCAGGCCGATCAACTGCATGTTTACCATGATCGATGCAAGCGGCCCGTTGCCATCAAACCGCAACGGATAGGCCCCGGTCAGATAGGTTTTCGTGGCTTCAAGCTCTGCCTCGGTGATCCCATCGGCGGCGATGCGCGCCCATTCCGCACGGATTACCTCCACCGCCTCGGCGACCTTTTCGTTCGCAACGGCAGTCTGACCCATCACCAGTTCGGAATTGTCATACCCAACCAGCGATGTGCCGATGCCATAGGTCAGCCCGCGCTTTTCCCGAACCTCGGTCATCAGCCGGGCCGAGAAACGGCCACCGCCCAGAATTTCGTTCAGGATCGTCGCGGCAAAGAAATCGGGATCATCACGCTTGATGCCGGAATGGCCGAACATCACAACCGATTGCGGGCCGGGGAAATCCTGCACGGTGACGCCCCCGGTCAGCGCGGGCGTCACGCGCCCCGGCAGGGCTGCCCCGGATTCGGGCAGATCGCCCAGCAATTCGTCCAGCAACAGGCCAAGCTCCTGCGCCGAGATATCACCCGCCGCGGCCACGAATACCCGGTCGCGCGTCAGTGTGGCCTTGTGCGCCGCAATCAGATCATCGCGCGTCAGTCCGGGCACCGTGTCGAGCTGCCCGTCACCATCTTCGGCATAGGGATGGCCCGGAAAGGCCTGTGCGCGGAACAGTTGGCTTGCGATGCTGTCGGGGTCTTTCTCATCCGACCGCAGCCCTGCCAGCACCTGCCCGCGCACCCGTTCCACGGCATCCGCATCAAAGCGCGGGGTGGTGATCGCCTGCCGCAAAAGATCAATCGCCTGATCACGGTTCTCGGTCAGGAACTGCGCCGACACTGCCACCGTGTCGATATCCGATGAAAAGCCGAAAGACGCCGCCAGCCCATCCCGCGCGGCGGCAAAGGCCTGCGCGTCCATGTCGCCGGACCCTTCCTCGATCAGCGCCGTCATCAGGTTGACCGCGCCTTCCTTGCCCGCCGGATCAAGGCTGGATCCACCGCGAAAGCGAATCTCCAGCGCGGTGAAGGGGATGTTGTCCTCTTCCACCAGCCAGGCGGTGATGCCACCGGGTGAGGTGACGGTCTGTATCTCAATCGCCGCCCGTGCAGGCACGGCAAACAGCATCAGCGCCAGCGCGGCGGGGATCAGGCGGATCAGTGGGATCATTGGGCGGCCTCTTCGCGCAGCAGGTAGCCTGTCACGGCCTTGCGTTTGTCCAGAACAAGTTTGGCGGCGGCAACCACGTCTTCGGGCGTGACCGCATCCAGAACATCGGGCCAGGATTTCACATCCTCGACCGACAGGCCGTTGGCCAGCCCTTCGCCATAGCGGCGGGCAAGGCCGTTCGCATCGTCGCGGGCATAGATGTCGGCTGCGCGGATCTGGGTCTTGATCCGGGCAAAGGCATCGGCATCGGGGCCCTTGGCGATGAAATCGGCAATCGCCGCATCCATCGCGGCCTCGGCCTCTTCCAGCGGGGTGTCGGGCGTGGGCACAACGACAAGGCTGAAAGTCGTGTCGTCAACAGTCGACCCGTCATAGAACGCGGCGGCATAAACCGCCTTCTGCTGATCGAATTGCAGCGCGCGGGCCAGCACCGATGTGGTGCCATTGCCACCCAGCAATTCCGCCAGAATCGTCAACGCGGCAGCGGTGGATTGGTCGCCCGGGTCGCGCTCCGGGGCAAGGTAACTGCGCGAGATATAGGGTTCCGACACGCGCGGATCGGACATGGCGATGCGGCGTTCGGCCAGTTGCGGCGGTTCTGCCACGCGCAGGCGCGGCTTGATATCGGGCGAGGCGGGGATGGGGCCGTAATGCGTTTCGGCCATGGCGCGCACCTGATCGGGCGTCACGTCGCCTGCCACCACCAGCACGGCGTTGTTGGGCGCATAATGCGTCTTGTAGTGGTCGATGGCGTCCTGCTGCGTCAGGCCCTCCATCTCGTGCCGCCAGCCGATGATCGGCAGGCCGTAAGGATGGTTCAGGAACTGTGCCGCGCGCATCTGTTCGCCAAGCAGCGCGCCGGGGCTGGAATCGGTGCGCTGGCTGCGCTCTTCCAGAATGACCTGAAGCTCGGTTTCCACCTCATTGGCGGCCAGTTGCAGATCAGTCATCCGGTCGGCTTCCAGCTTCATCATCAGATCAAGCCGGTCTGCCGCCACGCGTTGGAAGTACGCGGTGTAGTCCCAACTGGTAAAGGCGTTGTCGCTGCCACCCTGTGCTTCGACGATGTCAGAGAACTCGCCGGGTGCCAGCTCATCGGTGCCCTTGAACATCAGATGCTCCAGAAAGTGCGCGATGCCCGATTTGCCGCGCGGTTCATCTGCGGAACCGACCTTGTACCAGACCATCTGCACCACCACTGGGGCACGGTTGTCTTCGATGACAACCACCTGAAGCCCGTTGTCGAGGGTGAAGGCCGTCACATCTTCGGCGGCCCACAGGGGGGCTGCCGTCAAAAGCAAACCCGTCAGGGCAAGGCCCGGCATTCTTGGCATCATTTCCTCCGGATGGCCCGCATTGGGCAAGCCCGTCACTCAGACCCGTTACTCGGGCCCGTCACGGGGCAAGGTGCGTCGGGCAGGCGGCGGGTTCAACCCGCCCCTACGCGCTTGTTACTCGTCTTCACCGGGTTGTGGTGGCGGGGCCGAAGGCGTGGCCACACCGGCACGGCGCCAGCGCCACAATTCGGCCTGCTGATCCAGCGTCATGTCGGCATAGGCTTTGTAGTACACGTTCACGTTGAACACGCGTTCCAGAAGCCTGCCATTGTTATCGCGCCGGAATTCAAGGTCTTCGGCGGCCAGCGTCTGCCGGATTCCCGATGTCACCCCATAGCGCGCAGCATAGGAATAAAGCCCGGAATGGGCGCTGTTCACACCTTCGCGCGATCCGATATTGCCGCCCAATGCCGCCACGGCCTCGGCCTGCGGGTCGCGGTCGGTGCGGTTTGCACCCCCCGGCGTGGGTTCGGGCAGCGCGGCCAGATCCTGCGGCAATTCAAGCGGCTTTGGCGGGATGATCCCGAACTCATCCGGCCCTGATGACGTGGAGCGCACATTCATCAGCGACGGCACCCCATCGCCATTGCCGCATGCTGCAAGCGTCAGCACCATCGCTGCTGCGATGGCGGGGAAACGCCGTTTTGCTTGCATGCCTGCCTCCGTCATCCGTCTTGCCCCCGTCTTAGCGCATGTCTTGCCGCGCGTCACGAGGTCTTTCCCTTGCCCTTGCCACCAGCCGCTTTGCCGCCCGGTTTCGGTGTGTCCTTGCCGCCTGTGAACAGGATCAACCCGAAAGCCCCGGCAAAGATCGAGATATCTGCCACATTGAACGCATAGGGATTCTCGATCCCGCAACAAGACATGTTCAGGAAATCCGCCACCGCGCCATACACGATCCGGTCAATCACATTGCCCAGTGCGCCCCCGATCAGCAGACCGGCGGAAATCTGCGCCCAGCGGCCCGCGCCTTCGCGCTTGATCCAGATCCAGACCCAGGCCGAAATCGCCAGCGCCACCACGATCAGCAGCCACCGCGCGAATTCGGCCTGATTGCTGAACAGGCCGAAGTTTATGCCCGTATTCCACGCCATGCGAAAGGTCAGGAAGGGGGGCAGCACCTCGATCACGCCGCGTTCGATCAGGTTCATGCCCTGCACCACGATCAGTTTCGTGGCCTGATCCAGCACAAAGATGATGGCGGCAGTGATGATCGCGATGCGCATGGACGTGCCCCGTGACTGTCAGACTTCAGTGTCGGAAATGGCGCATGCCGGTGAAGATCATCGCCAGCCCGGCCGCATCGGCGGCGGCGATCACGTCATCATCCCGCATGGACCCGCCTGGTTGGATAATGGCCGTGGCCCCCGCCTCGGCTGCGGCCAGCAGGCCATCGGCAAAAGGAAAGAACGCGTCCGACGCCACAACCGACCCATGGGTCAGCGGCTGGGAAAGACCCAGCGCCTCGGCCATGTCCTGCGATTTGCGGGCGGCGATGCGGGTGCTGTCGATCCGGCTCATCTGGCCGGCGCCCACGCCCACGGTGGCACCATCTTTCACATAGATGATGGCGTTGGATTTCACATGCTTGGCCACTTTCCACGCAAACAGCAGATCGGCCAGTTCGGCATCGGTCGGCGCGCGCTTGGTGACAACCTTCAGATCGGCAGGCCGGATGATCCCGGCATCGCGGTCCTGCACCAGAAATCCACCCGCAACCTGCTTGAACGCGGTCGCCTTGGCGCGCGGGTCAGGCAGGGCGGCGGTGGTCAGCAGGCGCAGGTTCTTTTTGGCAGCAAAGATTGCGCGGGCCTCGTCACTTGCCCCCGGCGCGATGACGACTTCGGTGAAGATTTCGGTGATCTTTTCCGCCGTCGCCGCATCCAGCGGCTGGTTCAGCGCGACGATCCCGCCAAAGGCAGAGGTGCGGTCGCAATCATAGGCGCGGGCATAAGCCTCGGCCAGGGTTGCGCCTTGCGCGACGCCGCAAGGGTTGGCGTGCTTGATGATCGCCACCGCTGCGCCGTCGGCGGGCGCGAATTCAGCCACCAGTTCAAAGGCCGCGTCGGTATCGTTGATGTTGTTGTAGGATAGTTCCTTGCCCTGCCACTGCTTTGCCGTCGCCACGCCTTCGCGTTTGGACCCATCCACGTAAAACGCCGCGCCTTGATGCGGGTTCTCCCCGTAGCGCAGCCCCTGCGCCAGCTTTCCGGCAAAGCTGCGATAGCGCGGCGCGGTCTCTCCAATCTCACCCGCCAGCCAATTGGATACAGCAGCATCATAGGCGGCAGTGCGCGAATAGGCGGTCAGCGCCATCTTCTGCCGGAAGGCCATAGTCGTGGCCCCATCATGCGCGGCCAGCTGATCCAGCAGCGGCTGGTAATCGGCAGGGTCTGTCAGCACGGTGACGAAACGGTGGTTCTTGGATGCTGCGCGGATCATGGCCGGACCGCCGATATCGATATTCTCGATGCAGGTGGCGTGATCAGCCCCCTTTGCGACCGTTTCCTCGAAGGGATAAAGGTTCACGATCAGCAGGTCGATCGGTTCGATCCCATGCGCGGCCATGGCCAGCAGATGTTCGTCATCATCCCGCAGCGCCAGCAGCGCGCCGTGGACGTTCGGGTGCAGCGTCTTGACCCGGCCATCCATCATTTCCGGAAAGCCCGTCACGTCCGACACATCCCGCACCACCAGCCCCGCTGTGCGCAGCATCCCCGACGTGCCCCCGGTGGAAATCAATTCCACCCCCCGCGCCGCCAGCGCACGCGCCAGATCAAGCAGGCCGGATTTGTCAGACACGGAAATCAGCGCGCGGCCGATGGGAACAAGGTTGGTCATGGGCAGAACCCCCCGGGGTAACGGATACGGTCAGTCCGGAACCGACAATTCCTCGCGGTCCAGATCGCGGATGGCCAGCGGAGTATCCTGTGCCTTGGCCAAGGTCCAGCCGATCCGGGTTTCAAAGCTGCCCGCAGGCGCCGAAAGGACGATCTGTTTTGTCGCACGTGGCTGCAAACGCCCTTTTTCCAGATAAACCGATGGATCAAGCGTCAGTTTTGCAATCCCGTCATGGCGGAATACCCAGATTTCCCCCGATTTCAGCGCCATGGAAACGGCGTTCCCGCCCATGTCCAGCGCCACGTCGACATCCGGGTGCAGATGAAAGCGGATCGCAAAGCCGACGCCTTCGGGGCTTTGCGCCAGGATCGCCGCCACACGCTTGCGGTCGCCCGGGCTGCGCGCCTCCAGCAGATCGGTCCCGGTCAGGCGGCGGCCCTGCGTATCCAGCGTCAGGATGCGGGCATGGGTCAGGCCGTGGCTGCCCTGCCAGCCGCCATGCGCCAGCGACAGGTGATGACCACTGCCATCCTGCGCCAGTTGCAGCGCTGTCACGGGCGCGCGGGTGGCGAACTCTGCCCCGCCCTTGCCCAGCCGCGATGACGATGATCCGTCCAGCGACAGCGTTGAATGCGATGCCGTGGCCCGCCCGGCCAATTGCCAATCTTCGCCAAAGGGCAGGCCTGACCCGCTGCTCACGATCAGCTGGCGGCGGCCCGATGTCATCTCGAACGCCAAGGTCGAAGCGTGCGCCTCACCCCCAGCCTTTCCGTCAGGTGGTGCTGCGGCATCGACGATCACCGTCGTTCGCCCGGATGCCAACCGCACATAGCCCATCGACGGAAGCCCAGCCCCGCTGCCGCCACGCACGCCTGATGCGGCCAGCGCCGCATCCAGCCGCCCCTCGATCCCGCGCCCGCCCCCGTGAAACCGCGCCAGCCCCCCGTCGGCATGGCGCAGCGCCCGCAGCGTGGGCGCGATCCGGCCGATGGCATTCGTCACTTCGGCAGGCACTGCCCGGTCCGATTCGGCCAATGCCTGCGCCGCCCAGTTCAGCAGGGTGAACACTTCCAGCAGATCCTCGGGGTTGCGGGTGGGGATGCCGCCCCCGGCATCCACCTCGCGCTGGCAATCGCGCGCCAACGCGGCGATGGCGGCCCCCACCAGCCCGGCCTTCCCCTCCAGCGCCAAGGCGGCCACGATCAGCCCGGTCAATGCCTCGAACCTTGGCAGTCCCGGCGCGGCGCGGGTCCATCGCCGGGCAAGGTAATGAGTCTGCACCGTCAGCGCGCGGAAATAGGCATCCGTCTGCGACTTGTCGCTGCCTTGCAGGATGAGCATCGCGTGATTAACCCAGCGGATCAGCCGCCGCCCGGTCAGATCGGGCGTCCAGCCCGGCCCTTGCCCCCTGCCAAAGCGCGCGATCCAGTCATAGGTCCAGTCCCGCGCCCGTTTGCGCGCCGCGCTGTCGCCAAAGGCAGCAAGATCATCAAGCCAGACAAATCCATGCGCCTCGGCCGCAAAGGCCGGATCGGGGGCGGTGACATCCCACAGCGCCACGCCGGGGGCCTGTACCAGCTTGCCTGCAAACAGGAAATTGCCCGCCACGATCTGCCGGCCCCGCGCGAACAACCCGATGGATCGCGGCTCTGGCTGCGACCGAAAGGCCAGCGCGGGCCGCGCGAACCCGGCCCGCCACACGGCAAGGCGGTTGCCAAATGACCCTGTCGGTCTGTCACTCGTGATGACGGCCATGCCTCGCCCGTATCCTGCTGCCCGGTCTGGGGATGTCCGGCTGTTGTCCGGATCTTGGGCTTCAGTCTACCCGCGTGGGGGGGCGGCTGTCACGCCACAACCGCCCCGGACCTGATCACTTTGCCAGATGGTCCACCCGTTCCAGATATTGCGCCAGACCGCGGATCTGCCCCATCCATTTGTCGATCAGCCGCGGATCATGCGGCGCAGCATGGACCCCCGCCGGAATTTCCCGCGCCAGCACCGATTCGACAGCCAGCGAAACCGGCACGGATACCAGCCGCCCCATGGCCGTGCCGCGCGCATCGCCCCAGGCATCCATCGCCCATTCCTCGTGCCAGACCACCACGCCATCGCGTTCGGCTTTCAGCGACACAAACAGCACCGCCCGGTCCGGCTCGCCGTCGTCATATGAATTTTCGGCCCAGAACTGCGCCGCCATTTCTGCCAGCCGCGCATCGCCTGCCGGGCCTTGCAGCGTTTCGATCTCGCGGAACACCGGACCCCAGGCCTCGGCCCAGCCGTTCAGGCGGATGGTGCCGCGCACAAAATCACGGACCTGCCAGTCCTTGTCGAACCGGTAATCCTCCATGAAGGGATAGCTGTCGCGGTTGGGATAAACCTCGAAACTCTCAGGCGCAGGCAAGGGCGCGTCATAGGCGGTGATGGCGTCCCAGGGCCGATTCACCCGCAGCTCGCTGAAATTCCGCAAAGACCGCGACGGTGACCGCAGCGCCTTCAGCACGCCCAGCGGCGACCATGAAAACTTGTAGCGGAAGGCATTGGCGATCTTGGGAACGCCACCGCAATAAGAGGTGAAGGAAAGCGTATTCCCCACGTCATAGGCCGGCGAGGCGCGATAACGCGCCACAAGGTCATGGGCCATCAGATGGTCGATCCCGGGGTCCAGCCCCACCTCATTGACCGAACACAGCCCCTTGTCGCGGAACGCCGCATCCAGCGCCCGCATTTCCGGAGCGATATAGCTGGAGGAAACGAAATGCGCGCCCTTTTCCAGGCAGACCGTCGCGATCCCGACGTGCTGATCCGCAGGCAGCATGGAAATCGCCAAATCCCCCGGCTGCAAGGCCGCCGTCAACGCGGGCAGGCTGTAGGCGCGGATGTCTTGCGTCAGGTCACCCACGGCTTCGCGCGCCTTCTCAACGGTGCGGTTCCACACCACCACCTTATGCCCGCCTTCGATCAGCCGCCGCAAACCGGGAACCGACGAAAGGCCGGTGCCGCACCAATGGATCGTCATGTCTCTGTCTCCCTACAGCAGGGCATCGCCCCACAAAAATCTTCGAAGATTTTTGCAAATTCCTTCCAAGGAATTTGTCCTTCAGCGTCACATCCCCGCGCTGTGCCGGTCGTATTCCGCCTTTGCTCGCCCCCAGACCCCGGATTGCAGATTGGTCAGCGTCAGCAGGCTGGGCAACAGTTGCGCGGCATAATCCTCGCTGCTTTCCACCGGCAGCAGGGACGGCAGGTTGTCAATCGCAGTCACGTCCAGCGGCGGCGCGTCATGCACCCGCAGCGCCGGCGCATCCCAATCCGTGGCGCGGTCATAGACTTTGATGGGCGAAAAATCCGATGTCGGATCACAGGCGATATCACCGATCACCGTCAACTTGCGCGCATCCGTCTTGGCGCTGGCCGGCACGAAAACCGGGCAGCCGGGCCGGGCAAGGATGCAATTCAGGAAAATCTCGTGCTGCAACACTTCGGGGAATGGCCCGCCGCTGGCGGTCTCGGCCATATCCCATTTCGTCACCGCTACGCCCATCGCGGCGCATAGGTCGGCCGCCCCGGTGCCAACCCGTCCCAAAGCACCGATGACGATGGCGCGCGGGCGGTCCATCCCGGCCAGTTCCCGCTCCAGATCGGCGATCAACGCAGCGCGGCCCGGATATTTCGCCACCGGCCCTGCAATCCCGCCCCGCTGCTGCGCCGCCCAGCATTTCAGCGACACCGCCGCCCCGGCAAAGCCCGCCCAATAGCCAAAGGCCGCCACGCGACGCCCGCCCTCATCCACCAGATATTCCAGATCATACAAAACCCCGCCCCCGGCCCGGAACCGCCGCAGCAATTCCCGCCCCGCAGGCTGGCCCTTGTAGGCATGGCCGAACATGATGTGCCGATGGGTCAGGGGCGTGCCGTCCTCGGGCAGTTCCTTCAGCCCGAAAATGATCGCGTCACTTGGCGCCTGCGGCCACAGGTTTTCATCCGCAATCTCGCAGCCCGCCGCCGCGTAGCCATCAATTGGGATCGCGCGTACGGATGACTGTTCGACCGTCACGCGAATACCGGCCCGGACCAGCGCCGCCGCGCCCTCGGGCGTCAGCCCCACCCGTTCCTCGTTCGGGCGCTGTTCCGCCCGGACCCAGAGATGCGTCATCGCATGCCTCCCAAAATCTGCCCTGCAGCCCTATCAGATCAGTCCGCAGGGAAAAGGGGATCACAGATCGAAACTGGCAAAGACCGGCACATGATCCGACGGCTGTTCCCACCCCCGGCAGGGCCGCAGGATGCGGCTGCCATGACCCGCGTTGGAAATGTCGGGCGTGGCCCAGATGTGATCCAGCCTGCGCCCCTTGTCCGCCGCATCCCAATCCGCCGCGCGGTAGGACCACCATGAATAGAGCAGGCCCTGCGGGATGTCCTGCCGGGTGATATCGACCCAGCCCCCTGCATCCTGCGTCTGGGCCAGATGCTCCACCTCGATCGGTGTATGGCTCACGATCTTCAGCAATTGCTTGTGCGACCAGACGTCATCCTCGCGCGGGGCGATGTTCAGATCACCCACAAGGATGGATCGCTGCGGCTTGTCGGCATGAAACCGGTCGCGCATCTGCATCAGGAAATCCAGCTTCTGGCCGAACTTGTCGTTCAGCGCCCGATCCGGAATGTCACCCCCTGCAGGGACGTAACAGTTGTGGATCACCACCCCGTTTTCCAGCCGCGCCGCCACGTGGCGGGCATGGCCCAGCGCCGCGAAATCCTCACCCCCTGCATCGTACAGGGGCAGCTTGGACAGGATGGCCACGCCGTTGTAACCCTTTTGCCCGCGCGCAACCATGTGGGTGTAGCCCAACGCTTGAAACTGCGCGACGGGGATCTTGTCCACCGGGCTTTTGCATTCCTGAAGACACAGGATATCGGGCGCTTCTTCGGCCAACAGCCGGGCCACCAACCCCTCACGCAGACGGACGGAATTGATGTTCCACGTGGCAAGGGTAAAGGTCATGGCGCGGGCTCCGGCAGCAAGGGACGGCGGACCCTAGGGCCGACCGTCCGCAGGCTCAAGAGGCCGGGCGATCAGTTATGGACTGATCCGCCCTTGCCGGATCAGTCGTTGACCGTGAACGTGTTGATCTCGCACAGGTTCTGTTCTTTCGTCGCTTCCAGCCCGTCTTCGGTGACGAAGCGCAGGTCATAGTCACAGACGTCCAGACCATCGGCGATGGTCACGTCGCCCGACACACCGGGTGAAACCGAGTCGACGGTCAGGATATTCTCACCCCAAAGCTCTTCTCCCACCGGCGACACGTTCATCTCCACGATGGTGTAGGAACTGTCATTGACCAGCGTGAAGACCAGGTCTTCGGCAAGAACAGGGGACGCCACCAGACCGGCAAGCAGGGCCGCGAAGCCAATACGCATGAAACTCTCCTTAAGTTGGCCCGATTCATTTGGGCGATGGCCGTTATATCCAACGTGCCAGCAAACCCCTAAACGGATTTCTTATACTGATGTATAGGTGCCGCAGGTGGCCCCCGTGCCGACCCATCCTGCAACGTCATGCAGATGCCAGGTCAAAAAAAAGGCCGGGCATGATGCCCGGCCAAGTCCAACAGGGAGGATGCCGTGCCATAACCCCGACACGACAAGGGGATCCTGGGCGCGATCAGTCTCGCATCCAAATGTATATAAGAAATGAATCAGGCGATTTTAAGATCGTCACGCCACCAGTCTGTATCCGCCGCTCTCTGTTACCAGCAGCCGCGCATTTGACGGATCGGGTTCGATCTTCTGACGAAGGCGATAAATGTGGGTTTCCAAAGTATGCGTGGTCACCCCCGCATTGTATCCCCACACCTCATGCAGCAGCACATCGCGTGCCACAACGCTTTGCTGCGCGCGGTACAAATACTTAAGAATATTGGTTTCTTTCTCCGTCAGGCGGATCTTTTTTTCCTTTTCATCCACCAGCATCTTTTGCGCCGGCTTAAAGGTATAGGGACCAAGCTGGAAAATGGCGTCTTCGGATTGCTCATGCTGGCGCAATTGCGCCCTGATGCGCGCAAGCAACACCGGAAACTTAAAAGGCTTGGTTACATAGTCATTGGCCCCGGCATCCAGCCCCAGAATGGTGTCTGCATCCGAATCATGACCGGTCAACATCAGCACCGGGCATTTCACGCCGCTCTTGCGCATCCGGCGGCAAAGCTCGCGCCCGTCAGTGTCGGGAAGGCCCACATCCAGGATCACCAGATCGTAAAGGCCAGCTTTCGCCTTCTCCATCCCCTCGGCCCCGGTGCGGGCCTCGAACACGTCGAAATCTTCGGTCATGACAAGCTGCTCGCTCAGCGCCTCGCGCAGATCGTCGTCATCATCGACCAGCAGGATCTTTCTCAGGGTGCCCATGGGAACCTCCGTTTGCGTCTTCTGCCCCTCACATGCGCCCCGCTCGCGGTTGCGGCAAGAATTGCAACGCATGAGTCACGCGGTCGTGTGGCTGTGTGGGGGAATGTTTCAATTTCCTGCGCATCGGCCTAGATAGGGGTCAGAGGACATGATGCAGAACACCCGGCCCACGCTTGCACCCACCATCGTTGAACGCCTGTCGCGCGCGCGGGTCGACCTGCGCATGGGTGTGCCCGTGGTGATGACAGGCGATGGCCGCGCCATGCTGGTCGTCGCGGTTGAGGCATTGGAACCAGCCCGCCTTGCCGCCCTGCGCGCCTTGGGTCAGCCGGAACTTGCACTGACCGCGCGGCGTGCCGAAACGCTCAAGACCCCGGCCTATGACGGCGACATCGCCCGTATTCTGGTGCCCGAAGGAATGGGCGTCGATTGGCTGCGCGCGCTGGCCGACCCGGCCGATGATCTGCGCGTGCCGCTGAAGGGGCCGCTGCGCGCGCTGCGCGACGGATCATCCGATCTGCACCGCGCCGCGCTGCATCTGGTGAAATCCGCCCATCTTCTGCCCGCCGCCCTGCTGGTGCCCGTGACGCACGGTCTGGCCTTGGCCGAAGAACACGCCCTGACGCTGCTGCCGCTGGCCGAGATTGCGCCGGAACTGTCGCGCATGTCGCCGCTGCATCCGGTGGTGAATGCCCGCCTGCCGATGCAGGCCGCGCAGGCCGGGCGTGTGCATATCTTCCGCCCGGAAGACGGTGGTGAGGAACATTACGCCATCGAAATCGGTCGCCCTGACCGCAGCCTTCCCGTTCTGGCGCGGCTACATTCGGCCTGCTTTACCGGCGATGTGCTGGGCAGCCTGAAATGTGACTGCGGCCCGCAACTGCGCGCGGCGCTGGCCCAGATGGGCGACGAAGGGGCGGGGGTCCTCCTCTACCTCAATCAGGAAGGGCGCGGCATCGGGCTGGCCAACAAGATGCGCGCCTATTCGCTGCAGGATCAGGGCTTTGATACGGTCGAGGCCAATCACCGCCTTGGTTTCGAGGATGACGAGCGGGATTTCCGCATCGGCGCGGGGATCCTGCGCAAGATGGGCTTTTCCTCGGTCCGCCTGCTGACCAACAATCCCAACAAGCTGGCGATGATGGAATCGTGCGGGGTGGCCGTGGCCGAACGTGTGCCGCTGAAGGTGGGCCAAACAGCGCAGAACGCCGCTTATCTGGCCACCAAGGCCGCGAAATCGGGGCATCTGCTGTGACGCCCACCGATCTGGTGGTCACCCGCTGGGGTGCACGCTTCATGGGGCGGGTGTTTCCCTGTTCCGTCGGTCGCGGTGGCATCGTTCCCGCCCGCGCGAAACGCGAAGGCGATGGCGCCACCCCGGCAGGAGAGCACGGCTTCGTCGGGATGCTCTACCGGCCCGACCGCCTGTCGCCATCGCAACTGCCCGATTGGGCGCTGCCTTTTGGCCCGTCCGACCTGTGGTCGGATGACAGCCGCGATCCGGACTACAACCTTATGGTCCGCGCCCCACATCCCTGGTCGCATGAACGGCTGACACGGCCCGATCCGATGTATGACCTGATCCTTCTGACCGATTGGAACTGGCCCCAGGCCGATCCGGGCCGGGGATCGGCGATCTTTGTTCACACATGGCGGCGGCCTCGGCACCCCACGGCGGGCTGCGTCGCCTTTGCGCAGAACGATCTGCTCTGGATCGCCAACCGCATCCGGCACCGGACAAGACTGATCATCCGGGGCTGAATCACCCTTTCCAAACCGCTTTGGCCTGCCTAATCTGCGCGCAGTTTGGGGGAGGGACCACCATGCCACGCACGCCGTCCGTTGCGGATGACGAAATCTTTGCCCTGCGCCTTGATCGCAGCGCGCCGGATCTCTGGCCGATGCTGGAGGCGCTCTATGGCCAACACCCCGACTATGCCACCTTTCGTGCCGCCCTTCTCAAGGCGATGCAAAAGGCGTGGGCTGACCGCGCCCCTGATCTGAAACGGCTGGACCTTCGGCGCGATCTGGAACCCGACTGGTTCCAGCGCAGCGATATGGCGGGCTATGTCTTCTACATCGACCGCTTTGCCGGAACATTGACCAACGTTCTGGAAAAGCTGGATTATCTGGAAGAGCTTGGCATCACCTATGTTCACTTCATGCCCTGCCTGAAGCCCCGCCCGGGCGACAGCGATGGCGGCTATTCAGTGATGGATTACCGCGCCATCAACCCCGCCTACGGCACGATGGCGGATTTTGAGACCGTCACCGCAGAACTGCGCAAACGCGGCATTTCGGTCTGCATTGACCTTGTCCTGAACCACACCGCGAAAGAACACGCTTGGGCGAAAAAAGCCGCCAAGGGCGATGTGAAACATCAAGACTACTACCTGATGTTCGATACCCCCGATCTTCCAAAGCGGTATGAGGAAACGCTGGTCGAGGTGTTCCCCGACAACGCCCCCGGCAACTTCACCCATTACCCCGATTTCGGCAAATGGGTCTGGACCACCTTCAACGAACATCAGTGGGATCTGAACTGGGCCAACCCGCAGGTCTTCCTCGAAATCGCGGAAATCATGCTGTTCCTCGCCAATCGCGGTGTGGATGTGCTGCGGCTGGATGCCGTGGCTTTCATGTGGAAGCGCCTCGGCACACGCTGCCAATCAGAGCCTGAGGTTCACATGCTGTTGCAGGCCCTGCGCGCGGTCTGCCGCATCACCTGCCCGGCCGTGCTGCACCTCGAAGAGGCGATCGTCGCGCCCGCCGAAATGCTGCCCTACCTTGGACGCGGAAAGCATGACGGCAAGGAAGGCAACCTCGCCTATCACAACTCGCTCATGGTGCAATTCTGGTCGTCGCTCGCCACCCGCGACACACGGTTAATGACGCATGTCATGGGCACGCATTTCCCCGACCGGCTGACCAATGCCACCTATGCCACCTATATCCGCTGCCATGACGATATCGGCTGGGCCGTGACGGATGAAGATGCCGCCGCGCTGGGCTTGTCCGGCCCCGGTCACCGTGCGTTTCTTTCAGACTTCTACGATGGCACCTTTCCCGGCAGCTTTGCCCGTGGCGCGCTGTTTCAGGAAAACCCCGCCACGGGCGACAAGCGCATCTCGGGCAGTTTCGCCTCGCTTGCCGGGCTGGAGAAAGCATTGGCAGAGGGTGATCCCGCCGCGGCAGAGTTGGCGGTTCAACGCATCCTTATGGGCCATGCGCTGATCGCGGCCTGGGGCGGCATCCCCCTGATCTATATGGGTGACGAACTCGCCGCGCTGAACGATCACGATTATCTGGCCGTCCCCGAACACGCGCATGACAGCCGCTGGATTCACCGCCCCCGGATGGATTGGCAGGCCGCACGGTCGCGGCATGACGGGCTGACCCACGCCTCCCGCGTCTGGCTGGGCCTGCGGCACATCCTGGCCCGCCGTCGTGCCACCCCCGCGCTGCATGCGGCGCATCCGATCCGTGTTGTTCCCGGCCCTGTGCCGCAGGTCTTTGCCTTCCGACGCGATGCGCCAACTGGCACGCTGCTTTGCCTGTTCAACTTTTCGGAAAGTTGGGCGCATGTTCCCGAAGATTGGCTGCGGATGCAGGGCGCAACGCAGATGCATGATGCCCTGTCCGACCACCCGGTCGAGGTGCATCACGGCAACATCGCGCTGCCCCCCTATGCACGGGTCTGGCTGGCCTAGGCCCGCGCATCATCGCCCTAACGATAGACCCCATCTATCAAACAACGGGAAATCAATATTGATTTCCCTATCAAGCGGTATATCCCGGTATACAGCTACCGAAGGGGCCGCCGATGACGCAGACCAGCACCGAAATCGCCGCGCGAGTAGGGGAAATCCTGAACGCGCATGAGGGGATGGAGGGGCCTTTGCTGCCGATTCTCCACGCAATCCAGCACGCCTATGGCTATGTGCCGCGCGACGCGCTGCCGATCATCGCGAAACGGCTGAACCTAACGCGCGCCGAAGTGCATGGCGTCATGTCCTTCTACCATGATTTCCGCGAAGATCCGGCAGGCAAGCATGTGCTGAAACTCTGCCGCGCCGAAGCCTGTCAGGCGATGGGGGCGGATCGTGTTGCAGCACATGCCCAGAACCGTCTCGGCATCGAATGGCACCAGACCACCAATGATGGCCAGATCACACTGGAACCCGTGTTCTGCCTTGGCCTTTGCGCCTGCGCGCCCGCCGCGCTTGTGGATGGCAAGGTGGTGGGTCGCGTGGATGAGGCCCGTCTTGACGCCATCATCGAAGGGGTCCGCTGATGAAAATCTACGTCCCCCGCGATGCCGCCGCCCGTGGCCTTGGCGCAGATGACGTCGCCGCCGCCGTGCTGGCCGAAGCTGCCAAGCGCGGCATCACCGTCGATCTCGTCCGCAACGGATCGCGCGGCATGGTCTGGCTGGAACCGCTGGTAGAGGTGGCCACTGATGCAGGCCGTCTTGCCTTTGGCCCGCTGACGCCCGCCGATGTGCCTGCACTCTTTGCCGACCTCGCACAGCACCCCAAGGCGCTGGGCCTGACTGATGCCCTTCCCTGGCTGGCGAAACAGACCCGCCTCACCTTTGCGCGTGTCGGTGTGGTCGATCCCCTGTCGCTGACCGAATACGAAGCCCATCATGGCCTTGTCGGCCTGCGCCGCGCGCTGGGCATGGACAGCGCCGCCATCGTGGCCGAAGTGACCGAGTCTGGCCTGCGGGGCCGGGGCGGCGCGGGCTTCCCCACCGGCATCAAATGGAAAACCGTGGCCGAGGCGAAGGCCGATCAGAAATACATCGTCTGTAACGCGGATGAGGGCGATAGTGGCACCTTCGCCGACCGCATGCTGATGGAAGGCGACCCCTTCACCCTGATCGAAGGCATGATCATCGCCGGCATCGCCACCGGGGCGACGCGCGGCTATGTCTATATGCGCTCAGAATATCCTGACGCGATCGAAGTGATGACGGATGCCGTCATCATCGCCCGCCGGGCAGGAATTTTGGGCGCATCGGTCCTTGGCTCCGGGCGTGCGTTCGATATGGAGATCCGCACCGGTGCCGGTGCCTATGTCTGCGGTGAGGAAACCTCGCTTCTCAACAGCCTCGAAGGCAAGCGCGGCGTGGTCCGCGCCAAGCCGCCGCTGCCCGCTTTGCAAGGCTTCCTTGGCAAACCCACCGTGGTGAACAACGTTATCTCGCTGGCCACCATCCCGGTGATCCTGGAACGCGGCGCGGCCTTCTACAAGGATTTCGGTCTTGGCCGATCGCGCGGCACCATCCCGTTGCAGATTGCGGGCAACGTCAAACATGGCGGCTTGTTCGAGGCTGCCTTTGGCCTGACGCTGGGCGAAATCGTGGATGTGATCGGTGGCGGCACCGCGACGGGCCGCCCCGTGAAGGCGGTGCAGGTTGGTGGCCCGCTGGGCGCCTATTTCCCCCGCGCCCTGTTCGACACCCCCTTCGGCTATGAAGAATTCGGCGCAAAAGAAGGCCTCATCGGCCATGCCGGTCTGGTGATCTTTGACGACAGCGCCGACATGCTGAAACAGGCCCGCTTCGCGATGGAATTCTGCGCGATTGAATCCTGTGGCAAATGCACCCCCTGCCGCATCGGCGCGGTGCGCGGCGTGGAAACCGTGGACCGCATCGCCAAGGGCGATGCCGCCGCCATTCCGCTGCTGACCGACCTCTGCAACACCATGAAATCCGGCTCGCTCTGCGCGCTGGGCGGCTTCACCCCCTATCCGGTGATGTCCGCGCTGAACCACTTCCCCGATGATTTCACGCCCGCGCTGAAAGAGGCCGCCGAATGACCGAACAGGTTAAGGGCCCGGCGTCCTACTTCCCTTCCATCGAAAAGAAATACGGCCAGCCGATGCAACACTGGTTTGACCAGATCGCGCCCATGCTGGACCAGCCGCATATGCAGATCGTTTCCTTTCTGAAGGAAACCCACGCGATGGGCCACGGCCACGCCAATGCCATCGTCGCCCACCAACTCGCCAAGAATAAGGGTGCCTGAGATGAAAGACTTCATCATTCCCGATCGCGATTTCGGCACCCCTGCCGCCAAATCCAAGACCATGGTCACCCTGACCATCGACGGGTTCGATATTACCGTTCCCGAAGGCACCTCCATCATGCGCGCTGCGGCGGAAATCGGGATCACCGTCCCGAAACTCTGCGCGACCGACTCGCTTGATGCGTTCGGCTCTTGCCGCCTCTGCCTTGTGGAAATCGAAGGCCGCAACGGCACCCCGGCCTCCTGCACCACCCCCGTGGCCCCCGGCATCAAGGTCCACACCCAGAACGCCAAGCTCAAACAGCTGCGTCGCGGCGTGATGGAGCTTTATATCTCGGACCACCCGCTGGATTGCTTGACCTGCTCCGCCAATGGCGATTGCGAGTTGCAGGATATGGCCGGCGCCGTCGGCCTGCGCGACGTGCGGTATGAGGCTGTGGAAACCCACTTCAAGGCCAAGAACAACTCCGGCGAAGCCAACCCGCAATGGATGCCGAAGGACGACTCCAACCCCTATTTCAGCTATGATCCGGCCAAGTGCATCGTCTGCTCGCGCTGCGTGCGTGCCTGTGAAGAGGTGCAAGGCACCTTCGCCCTGACCATCGAAGGCCGTGGCTTCGACAGCCGCGTCTCCTTTGGCGCAAAGACCGACACTGCCCTGACATCGGATTGCGTCTCTTGCGGTGCCTGCGTGCAGGCCTGCCCGACCGCCACGCTTCAGGAAAAGTCGATCATCGAGATCGGCACCCCCGAACGCTCTGTCATCACCACCTGCGCCTATTGCGGCGTGGGCTGTTCGTTCAAGGCCGAAATGCGCGGCGACGAACTGGTGCGCATGACCCCCTACAAGCACGGCAAGGCCAACCGTGGCCATTCCTGCGTCAAGGGCCGCTTCGCCTATGGCTATGCCAGCCACAAGGACCGCATCCTGTCGCCCATGATCCGCGACAGCATCAACGACCCGTGGCAAGAAGTGTCATGGGCCGAGGCGATGGAATTCACCGCCAACCGCATGAAGGGCATCATCGCCAAGCATGGCCGCCAGTCGGTTGGCGTGATCACCTCCAGCCGCTGCACGAATGAGGAAGCCTACCTCGTGCAGAAACTCACCCGCGCGGTGTTCATGAACAACAACACCGATACCTGCGCCCGTGTCTGCCATTCGCCCACCGGATACGGCCTTGGCCAGACCTTCGGCACCAGCGCCGGCACGCAGGATTTTGACTCGGTCGAACACACCGATGTCGTCATCCTGATCGGCGCGAACCCGACCGACGGCCACCCCGTCTTTGCCTCCCGCCTGAAGAAACGCCTGCGCGCCGGGGCCAAGCTGATCGTGATCGACCCGCGCCGGATCGATCTGGTGGACAACTCCGCCCACATCCGGGCCGCCCACCATTTGGCCCTGACGCCGGGCACCAACGTGGCCGTCGTCACCGCCATCGCCCATACCATCGTGACCGAGGGCCTGTTTGACGAAGACTTCATCCGCACCCGCTGTGATTGGGATGAATTCCAGGACTATGCCGAATTCGTATCCGACCCCCGCCACTCGCCCGAAGCGACTCAACTTCTGACCGGGGTCAAGGCGGATGAACTGCGCGCCGCCGCCCGGCTTTATGCCAAGGGTGGCAACGGGGCGATTTACTACGGCCTGGGGGTGACCGAACATTCGCAGGGCTCGACCACCGTTATCGGCATCGCCAACCTTGCCATGCTGACCGGCAATATCGGCCGCCCCGGCGTGGGCGTGAACCCGCTGCGCGGCCAGAACAATGTGCAGGGTTCCTGTGACATGGGGTCATTCCCCCACGAACTGCCCGGCTACCGCCATGTGAAGAACGACTCCGTGCGTGAGGTGTTCGAATCCATCTGGGGCGTGAAGATCGACAACGAACCCGGCCTGCGCATCCCCAACATGCTGGATGCGGCGGTCGAGGGCACCTTCAAGGGCCTCTACTGCCAAGGCGAAGACATCCTGCAATCCGACCCCGACACCAAACACGTCGCCGCAGGACTGGCGGCGATGGAATGCGTGATCGTCCATGACCTGTTCCTGAACGAGACGGCGAACTACGCCCATGTGTTCTTCCCCGGTTCGTCCTTCCTGGAAAAGGACGGCACCTTCACCAATGCTGAACGCCGCATCAACCGCGTGCGCAAGGTGATGGCCCCGAAACAGGGCTATGCCGATTGGGAAGTGACGCAGATGTTCGCGCAGGCGATGGGGGCCGATTGGCACTATACCCACCCGTCGCAGATCATGGATGAAATCGCCATGCTGACGCCGTCCTTTGCCGGGGTCAGCTATGAAAAGCTGGAAACCATGGGGTCTATCCAGTGGCCCTGCAACGAAAAGGCGCCGGAAGGCACGCCCCTGATGCATATTGATGGGTTCGTGCGCGGCAAGGGTAAGTTCATCCGCACGGAATATGTGGCCACCGATGAAAAGACCGGCCCGCGCTTCCCCCTGCTGCTGACCACGGGCCGCATCCTTTCGCAATACAACGTGGGGGCGCAGACGCGGCGCACAGAAAACGTCGTTTGGCATGAGGAAGACCTGCTGGAGATTCACCCCCATGACGCGGAACTGCGCGGCGTGCGCGATGGGCAATATGTGAAACTGGCCTCGCGGTCGGGGGAAACCTCGCTCAAGGCCAAGATCACCGATCGCGTGTCGCCGGGTGTGGTCTACACCACCTTCCACCACCCCACGACACAGGCCAACGTCATCACCACCGATTTCTCGGACTGGGCCACCAACTGCCCGGAATACAAGGTGACGGCCGTGCAGGTCAGCCCGTCCAACGGGCCGACCGAATGGCAGGAAGACTATGCCGAACAGGCGGCCCAATCCCGCCGCATTCTGGCGGCCGAATGATGGACACCGCCCGCCGCCTTCCCCGCCTGAGCTTCGGCTCCGGCGGCATCGAGCAGGGGTCGCGACCCCTGCCCGAAGAGGTGGCGGTCGCCCTGTCCTTCAACGGATCGACGCAGGCGGTAATGATGGCGACGCCGGATGATCTGGTGGATTTCGCCTATGGCTTTGCCCTGACCGAAGGCATCGCCACCCCGGACCAGATCGAAAGCGTCGAGGTGCAGCCCGCAGGGCAAGGGATCGACGTGCAGGTCTGGCTGACCGGCGATGCAGAGGCGCGGCTTGCCGCGCGCCGCCGCACCATGGCAGGGCCGGTCGGCTGTGGCCTGTGCGGGATCGACAGCATCGAGCAGGCCATGCGCCCTGTGGTGCAGATTGCGCCATCCGCCTTTCGCATGACGCCCGCACAGGTGATGCAGGCGGTGGCGGCCCTGACAGGCCGCCAACCGCTGCACGATGTCACCCGCGCCGCCCATTGCGCTGCATTCTGGACCGATGATGCTCTGGTTGCCGCGCGTGAAGATGTGGGCCGTCATAACGCGCTAGACAAACTGACCGGCCACCTGATCCGCGCCGGCCACGCCCAAGGGGCGGTGGTGCTGACCAGCCGCGTTTCCATCGACATGGTGCAAAAGGTCTGCGCGCTGGGCGCGCCCGTCCTGATCGCCGTATCCGCCCCCACTGCCCATGCTGTCGATCTGGCGGAAGAGGCGGGGCTGACCCTGATCGCCCTTGCCCGGCCCGACCGGTTCGAGGTTTTCACCCATTCCGACCGACTGATGGAGATTGCCCATGTCCGCTGACCCGCATGAAAAGCTGATCTACATGGCGAACCAGATTTCCAAGTTCTTTGAATCCAAACCCCATGCCGAAGGCGTGGCGGGGATCGCCGCCCATATCAACGATTTCTGGGAACCCCGGATGCGGCGGCATCTGTTTGAGGTCGTCGATGCTGGCGGCACGGGCCTGCGCCCGCTGGTGCTAGAGGCGACGCAGACCATCCGCCGCCCCACCCCAGAACACGCCTGATCTTGCGGAGCGGCGTGCCGCCGCATTCCTTTGCGTCGTCGGCGCCTTCGCGCCTCCTCCGTGCAAAGGGGCGTGCCGCCCCCTCTGTCCGCGCGTGCCGCGCGGCCATTCACCCCCGTTCTGGGTATCTGGGCCAAGATGAAGCGGCGTCCAAGGCGTTAACCTTACCGCGCGCTTAACCCGTCGTCCGCTGCGTGCATACGCTTTGCTGCACAGCCGTCTGCACCGCGCGCTGCACGGTTGGAAAACAGGTTTCGGCGATGGTTTATTCCGACGCGATGCCCAGCAGATAGCGGCCGTAATCGTTCTTTCGGAACGTCTCCGCCCGCTTGAGCAGAGCGTCCCGTGTGATGAAACCCGCCCGCCATGCGATCTCATCCGGGCTGCCAACCTGCAATCCTTGCCGGTCGGTCAGGGTCCGTACAAAGTTGCCCGCATCCAGCAATGACCCATGGGTCCCGGTATCCAGCCAGGCATAGCCACGGCCCATCAACTCGACCTGCAAGCTGCCTTCAGCGCGATATTTTTCAAGCAGATCAACGATTTCCAATTCGCCCCGGGGTGAAGGGCGGATCGTTTCGGCAAGCTCCGGCGCGCGCCCGTCAAGATAGTAGAGCCCGGTGACGGCATAGTTCGATGGCGGACGTTCTGGCTTTTCGATGATCGCGCGCACCTGACCGGCGCTGTCGAAATCCACCACGCCATAGCGTTCGGGGTCCGCCACGCGATAGCCAAAGACCGTGCCGCCAGTGGCCTGCGCATCGGCGGTGGCCAGAGCCTGCGGCAGGCCGTGGCCGAAAAAGATGTTGTCCCCCAAGACCATGGCCGAAGGCGCACCATCCAGAAACTCCCGCGCCAGAAGGTAGGCCTGCGCCAACCCATCGGGCGAGGGCTGGACGATGTAGGTGAACGTTAGCCCCCACTGGCTGCCATCGCCCATAAGCCGTTGAAATTGCGCCTGATCTTCTGGGGTGGTGATGATCGCGATATCGCGGATCCCGCCCAGCATCAGCACCGACAGCGGGTAATAGATCATCGGCTTGTCATAGATCGGCAGCAGTTGCTTTGACACACCCATCGTGATGGGCCACAGCCGCGTGCCGGACCCGCCGGCAAGGAGAATGCCTTTGCGTTTCGTCATGCGCGCAACTCCTTGAGGATATCGGACAGGCCCTGCCGCCAATCAGGGCGGGGGATGCCATAGCTTTGGGTCAGGCTGGAACAGTCAAGCCGCGAATTCATCGGCCGCGCCGCAGGCGTGGGATAGGCCGCCGACGGAATGTCATGGATCGTGCAGGGCAAATCGGCCCCGGCCATGATAGCGCGCGCGAAATCGGCCCAACTGGTATCGGGGCTACCCGCAAAATGGTGCGTCCCGCCATCTGCCCCGTCGCGAAGCGCGCTTGCCGCCAAAATCAACGCATCGGCAATGGCGGCAGCGGGGGTTGGGCCACCGATCTGATCGGCAACCACGTTCAGGTTTTCCCGTTCTGCTCCAAGGCGCAGCATCGTTTTCACGAAGTTCTGTCCGTGGGCCGAAACGACCCAACTGGTCCGCAGGATAACGTGCCGCACGCCGCTGGCGCGGATGGCCACTTCACCCGCCAGTTTGGACCGGCCATAGGCATTGACCGGCGCTGTGGGATGATCCGGGGTAAAGGGCAGGGTGCCCCTGCCATCAAAGACATAGTCGGTGGAAATGTGCAGAAGCGGAATGCCATGGTCCGAACAGGCACGGGCCATGGCGGCAGGGCTGTGGCCATTCACCACTGTCGCCGCCGCCTCTTCGGTTTCCGCTTTGTCGACTGCCGTCCACGCGGCGGCGTTGATCACCGCGTCGGCGGGATGTGCGGCAATGGCGGCAGCACAGGCGGCGGGATCAGACAGATCGGCCCGGTCACGGCCCAGAAAGTTGGCCTGAACCGCCGCAGGCATGCGGCGGGCCAGTTCAAGCGCCACCTGTCCGGTCTGGCCGAAAACCAGCAGCTTCACGCCTTGACCCCCAGCCGTTGCCCCACGCCCTGCCGCTCTTGCAGCGGACGCCACCATGAGTCGTTGTCCAGATACCAGCGCACCGTGCGGCGCAGCCCTTCCTCGAGCGTGACCGATGGGCGCCATCCCAGCTCATCACGGATGCGTTTGGGATCAATGGCATAGCGCAGGTCATGGCCGGGGCGATCGGTCACAAAGGTGATCAGCCGGTCATGCGGCGCGCCTTCGGGGCGCATCTCATCCAGCAGGGCACAGATGGTGCGGACGATGTCGATGTTCATCGCCTCATTCTCGCCGCCGATATTGTAGCTGCGCCCGACAGGGCCTTTTTCGAGCACGGTCAGCAGGGCATCGGCATGGTCTTCGACGTAAAGCCAGTCCCGCACATTTTCACCCTTGCCATAGACGGGAATGGGCTTTCCCGCCAAGGCGTTCAGGATGACCACAGGGATCAGCTTTTCGGGAAAGTGGAAGGGCCCGTAATTGTTGGAACAATTCGTCAAGACCACCGGCAGCCCATAGGTTTCATGCCAGGCGCGGACCAGGTGATCAGACGCGGCCTTTGATGCTGAATAGGGGCTGCGCGGATCATAGGGCGTGTCTTCGGTGAACTTGCCCGTGGGGCCAAGCGATCCGAACACCTCATCGGTCGAGATGTGGTGAAAGCGGAAATCGGCGGGCTTGCCCTTGGCTTGCCACCAGGCGCGGACGGCTTCCAGAAGGGTGAAGGTGCCGGTCACGTTGGTTTCGATGAAATCGGCGGGCCCGTCGATGGACCGGTCGACATGGCTTTCGGCGGCCAAGTGCATCACGGCATTCGGGTCATGCGCCGCAAGGATCCGGTCCAGCGCGGCACGGTCGCGGATATCTGCCTTTTCAAAGGCATAGCCGGGCGCATTGCCGACAGAGGCCACGTTGTCCAGACAGGCGGCGTAGGTCAGCGCGTCAAGGTTCACGATGGAATGGCCCCGTGCAATGGCCAAGCGCACCACAGCAGAGCCGATGAATCCTGCCCCCCCGGTCACCAGAATTTTCATGCGGCACCTTCAAAGACAAAAGGGGATGTCCAGTCGCCAAAGGCCGGCGCGACGGCGTCCTTGGCCGACAGCACCGGATCGTCCGTCAGGCCCCAGTTGATACCGACGCTGTCCCACCGAACCCCACCGTCGCAATCTGGGGCATAAAGATCAGTACATTTATACTGCACCTCGGTATCCGGCATCAGGGTCGCAAAGCCATGGAGAAACCCCTTCGGGACAAACATTTGCTTGCCATTCTCGGCTGTCAGATTAACGGCAACCCAGTGGCCATAGGTGGGCGATCCTACCCGCGCATCGACCGCCACGTCGCGGATGGCACCGCGCGAGCAGCGCACCAATTTGTCCTGTGCGCGCGGCGGCGATTGGTAATGGAGCCCGCGCAAGGTGCCGGGCTGTGCCGAAAACGAATGGTTGTCCTGCACGAAGGCAAGGTCTAGCCCCGCAGCGGCCATGCGCGCGGCATTCCATGTTTCGCTGAACCATCCCCGCGCATCGCCGAAACGGGCGGGGGTCAGGATCAGAACGCCGGGAAGATCAGTGGGTTCAATGTTCATAGGGATGCGGTCGCATGTCTTCGGGGCAGGATTTGGGCATCACATCAGCGCGGATATGGCATCTGCCACGGCGCGGCCCAGCTTGGCATGGGCGGCTTCGTCGAAATGCACGCCGTCTATGGGGCTGACGGCGATGACTTGGCCTGCATCCAGAAAACCCACGCCGCGCGACCGGGCAAGGTTGGCATAAAGCGGGGCAAGCGCCTGTGAACGCGCCGCGCCACCCCAGAATTCCGTCTTGATCGGCCCGGTTTCCACCACCGGTGGCGGGCAGATCAGCAGGATACGAAACCCGCCATGCCGCGCCTGATACTCCAGCGACATCGCCACATCCAACAGGCCCGCGATCCCCGCCACGACCTGTTCCGGCTGTGTCGCGAAGCGTGTCTTCACGTCATTCGTGCCAAGCATCAGTGTCATCACGTCAATCGGCCCGTGCGATTGCAGCGCCATCCGCAGGGCCGGGCGGCCATTCATGATATCACCCATGACCGGGTCGTCATATTGCGCGGTCCGCCCCGGCAGGCCTTCCTCAACCAGTTCCCATCCCGCGCCCAAGGCAGCATGGGTCACGGTTGGCCAACGCACGCCTGCGCCAAAGCGGCGATATTCGGCACGGTCGATGATGGGCGGGGTGCCATGGGTGTTGCTGTCACCAAAGGTCAGCAGGACGGGCATGAAGGATCCTCATTCTGTATTGCGGCGCAGGCTATGGTGCCTGCCGCCGTAGGTAAAGCGGCTTTGCCCCCTTGGCCTTTGCCCGCCCCGCGCGCATATAGAGGAAGCGACAGAGACGCGACGGGGTATGCGATGTTCAGTATGGATGACAAGACGGTGCCGCAGGGTGACCTGATCAAGGATACCACCGAGGCGACCTTCATGCAGGATGTGATCGAGGCCAGCCGCGAGGCGCCGGTCATCGTCGATTTCTGGGCCACCTGGTGTGGCCCCTGCCGGACCCTTGGCCCGGCGCTGGAAGCGGCGGTCAAGGCGGCCAAGGGCAAGGTTCGGATGGTAAAGGTCGATGTCGACAAGAACCAGATGATCGCCGCGCAACTGCGAATCCAATCTATCCCCACCGTCTATGCCTTCTGGCAGGGCCAGCCGGTCGACGGCTTTCAGGGCGCGATCCCGGCATCAGAGATCAAGGCTTTCATCGACAAGCTGACCGCGCTGACCGGCGAAGATGGTGGTCTGGCCGAGGCGCTGGAAGCCGCCGAACAGATGCTGGCCGAGGGCGCGGTGGCCGATGCCGCAGAGACCTTTGCCGCCATCCTTGGCGAAGAGCCCGAAAATGCCGGTGCCTATGCCGGGCTGATCCGTTGTCATCTTGCACTGGACCAACTGGATCAGGCCGAGGCCATGCTTGACGCCGCTCCACCGGCCGTAGCCAAAGCAAAAGAGATTGAGGCTGCGCGGGCGCAACTGGAACTGGCGCGGCAAGCCGCAAATGCCGGGCCGGAACAGGAATTGCGCGCCGCCGTTCAGGCCGATCCACAGGACCGGCAGGCGCGGTTCGATTTGGCGCTGGCGCTGCACGCCGCCGGCAAGGTGGATGAGGCGGTGGATGTGCTGCTGGACCTGTTCAAGCTGGACCGTGAATGGAATGATGCCGCTGCCAGAACCCAGCTCATGACAATATTCGAGGCGTTGAAGCCGACCGATCCCATCGCATTGAAGGGGCGGCGCAGGCTTTCGTCGATGATATTTGCCTGAACGCCGTGACGGCCTAAGTCAGAGCAGATGATGAACATCACCGACCTGCCAGAGACGATCGCCGTTTTCCCGCTGCCCGGCGCGCTGTTGCTGCCCCGTGGCCGCCTGCCGCTGCACATCTTTGAGCCGCGCTATCTCGCGATGATCGAGGACTGCCTGAAGACCAAGCACCGCTTGATCGGGATGATCCAGCCGCGTGAGGTGCCGGGAACCGGTGAGAAACGCCTGAACGCCATCGGCTGTGCCGGGCGGGTAACCGGGTTTTCCGAAACCGAAGACGGGCGCTATATGATTACCCTTGCAGGCATGTCGCGGTTCCGGGTGCGTGACGAAGTGCAGGGTTTCACGCCCTACCGGCGTTGTTCGGTCGATTGGGCGGGGTTCCAACGTGATCTTGGCCCGGTCGAGGAAGACCCCGGGTTTCAGCGCAAGGAATTTCTGGCGGCCCTGGGGCGGTATTTCCAGACGATGAACCTGTCCACCGACTGGTCGAGCCTGAAAGAGGCGGAAACCGAATTGCTGATCAATTCGCTGTCGATGCTCTGCCCGTTCAGCCCCGAAGACAAACAGGCGCTGCTGGAGGCGCCGTCGCTGACCACCCGGCGTGAAACGCTGGTGACGCTGATCGAATTCGCCCTGCGCGGCGGATCGGGCGAGGAGATCATGCAATGACCGATGCCACCGTGATCGACCGCCGGATGCTTGAGGCGCTGGTCTGCCCCGTCACGCAGGCGGTTCTAACCTATGACGCCGAGCGGCAGGAACTGATCTCAAAAGCCGCGCATCTGGCCTTTCCGATCCGCGACGGTATTCCCATCATGCTGGTGGGCGAGGCGCGCAAGCTCGACTAGATTGCCTTTCCGGCCAGAAGGCGCGGCAGATCGCCCTGCAATCCTGCGGCCTGCCGGATGAAACGGCGGCGCAGACCCGGCATGGCGTTCACGATACCCAGCCCCAGATCGCGCCCGGCGCGAAGGATCGGGTTGTCGTTGGAAAACAGCCTGTTGACCGTATCCATCCCCAACGCCAGCATCGTGGCGTCAAAGCGGCGCCAGCGCTGATACCCTTCCAGCGTGGTCTGGCTGCCGATGTCTTCGCCACGGCGCGCAGCTTCGATTACCACCTGCGCCAAAGCCCCCACATCGCGCAGGCCAAGGTTCAATCCCTGTCCCGCGATCGGATGCACGCCATGGGCGGAATCGCCCACCAAGGCCACGCGCGGCGCGATGAAACGTTCTGCCAGCGACAACGACAGCGGATAGGTAAACCGGTCGCCTGCAAGGCTGATTTCGCCCAGAAAATCCCCGAAGCGCGGCCTCAGGGCGGCAAGATACTGATCATCCGGCAGGGCCTGAATTCGGGCAGCGTTGTCTTCTGTCTCGCTCCAGACGATGCTGGAATGATGGCCGTCCTTCAGCGGCAGAATGGCAAGCGGGCCTTCGGGCATGAAGAACTGATGCGCCACGCCCTCATGATCCCGCTCATGGTGGATCGCGGTGACCAGTGCGGTCTGCCCATAGCCCCAACCGACACGGCGAATGCCCGCCCGCGCGGCGGTGCCGCTGCCCCGCCCATCGCAGCCCACCAGAAGGCGGCCTGTTAGTATCTTGCCGCTGGCCAGGGTGATGGTGACAGCGTTTGGCGTTACCTCCTGCGCTGTGACGGTCTCACCGGACAGGAGGGTGATGTTCGGCTCTTCGGCCATGGCGGCAAGGAAGGCAGCGTAAAGATAGCGGTCTTCCAGAAGAAAACCCATCGGCCCTTCCTCGATCTCTGCCGCGTCAAACGTCAGGAAAAAGGGCGCGGGCCCCTGTCCGGCAAGCCCGTCCGACGCCTTGATCTTGTGGATCGGTTGCGCCTTTTCGCCAACGCGGGACCAGACGCCCGTCACCGTCAGCAGCCGCTTTGACGCGATGGCGAGCGCATAGGACCGCCCGTCGAACCCAGCCTCGGCGCGGGAAATGGCAGGACGGTTGTCGATGACGATGACCTTCAGCCCCCCCTGAGCAAGGGCAAGGGCAAGGGCAGGGCCGTTCAGGCCGCCGCCGGCGATCAGGATATCTGCGTCGAATGTCATGCGCCCAATATGGCCGCGCCGGTGGGATTGTCCATGCGCCGCCTTGCCGCTACGGTCCTGCGAAACAGAGGGGAAACGGGCGGATGGCCAAAAGCTGGCAGAACCTGACGGCGGCGGAACTGGGGCGCGAAATCGGGGCAGGGCGGATCAACCCTGTCGATCTGGCGGAACTGCATCTGGATGCCATCAACAGCCACCCGCATGCGGATCGTATCTATGCCCGCCTGACCCCCGCCCGCGCGCGGGCCGAGGCAATGGCCGCCCATGACCGAGCCCGGCGCGGCTTTCGGCGCGGCCTTCTGGATGGGGTACCGATCAGTTGGAAAGACCTGTTCGACACAGCCGGGGTCGCCACCGAGTCTGGATCGGCCCTGCTGAAGGGGCGCATCCCGGCGCGCGACGCCGAAGTGCTGGAAGTGGCCACGCAAAGCGGGCTGGTCTGTTTGGGCAAGACCCATATGTCGGAACTGGCCTTTTCCGGGCTTGGTCTGAACCCGGTCACGGCCACACCGCCCTGCATCAATGATGAAAGCGCCGTGCCGGGCGGGTCATCCTCGGGCGCGGCAGCATCGGTGGCCTATGGTCTGGCCTCGGCGGCGATCGGGTCGGATACTGGCGGATCGGTGCGGATACCTGCGGCCTGGAACGATCTGGTGGGGTTGAAGACAACGGCGGGGCGGCTGTCGTTGCGCGGCACGGTGCCGCTATGCGAAAAGTTCGATACGGTCGGCCCGATTGCCCGCACGGTTGAGGATTGCGCCCACCTGCTTGCCGCGATGGAGGGGGGGCGACCAACCGACCTTGGCGGGGCAAGCCTTGGCGGGGCGCGTTTGCTGGTGCTGGAAACGGTGGCACTGGACGATCTGCGCGACCGTCCGGCGCAGGGGTTTGAGGACGCCTGCACCCGCCTGTCATCGGCCGGGGCCGTTCTGGAACGCGCCAAGATGCCCGAAGTCGCGGAGGCGATGGGTCTGGCCGCGGCACTGTTCACCGCCGAGGCCTATGGAATCTGGCGCGATGTGATCGAGGCCGCACCGCAGAAGATGTTCCCGCGCATTCTGGAACGCTTCCGGTCCGGCGGAGTGTTTTCGGGCGCGGATTATATCGCAGGCTGGCGGCGGCTGGAGGTGTTGCGGAAGGCTTGGGCGGCGCGGACCGCGGGATATGATGCGGTCATCCTGCCCACCTCGCCCATTCTTCCGCCACAGGCGGATCGGTTGATGACCGATGACAATTATTATGTGACGGAAAACCTGCTGGCGCTGCGCAACACCCGGATCGGCAACTTGATGGGCCTTTGCGGGCTGACTTTGCCCACGATGCAGCCGTCCTGCGGGATCACCTTCCTTGGCGCTCCGCATGAAGAAGAGCGGTTGCTGCGGCTTGGATCGGCAGCAGCGCGCGCCCTGCGATAGGCAGACGGGTCGCAAAAGCCACAGAAGGGCGCGCCAAGTTGTGCTGTTGCTTGCGTTTTTCTGGACCGCTGCGCGCGGGTTGGTTATCGTAAGGTGAAACGGGGCGATACGACCCCGACATTGAGGCATGAATGCAGTTTCCTGAGCGGTTCTCGAGCCTGCCAGATTACGCATTTCCGCGTTTGCGGAAATTGCTCGACCCCCACACGGCGGGGGCCGAGCCGATTACCATGACGATCGGTGAGCCCCGCCATCTGATGCCGGATTTCGTGGCCGAGGTGATGGCGCAGAACATCGGCGGCTTTGCGATTTACCCGCCGAACGACGGCACGCCCGAATTGCTGGCCGCGATTTCGGGTTGGCTGGCGCGGCGCTATGGCGTGGCGCTGGGCGAAGACCGGCTGATGGTGCTGAACGGCACGCGAGAAGGTCTGTTCAACGCTGCGGTCGCGCTCTGCCCGGAAACCAAGGGCGGCAAGCGCCCCGTGGTTTTGATGCCTAACCCGTTCTATCAGGTCTATGCCGTGGCCGCCTTGGCGATGGGGGCCGAGCCTGTTTACGCGCCAGCGACAGCCGCGACCGGGTTCCTGCCCGATTATGCCGCCTTGCCGCGTGAGGTGCTGGATCGCACGGCGATTGCCTATCTGTGTTCGCCCGCCAATCCGCAGGGGGCGATAGCCTCGCGCGACTATTTGGCCACGCTGCTGCAATTGGCCGAACGGCACGATTTCCGCGTCTTTTCCGACGAATGCTATTCCGAGATCTGGCGTGATGCCCCGCCCCCCGGCGGGCTGGAAGTGGCGCAGGCCATCGGCGCGAACCCGGAACGGATTTGTGTGTTCCATTCGCTGTCAAAGCGGTCAAACCTGCCGGGTCTGCGATCGGGCTTTGTGGCGGGCGGCCCTGACAGCATCGCCCGCATCCGCCAGTTGCGTGCCTTTGCCGGTGCGCCTTTGCCCCTCCCCGTGCAACGGGTAAGCGAGCGGGCCTGGGCGGATGAGGCGCATGTGGTGGCCAATCTGGCGCTGTATCAGGAAAAGTTCCGCATCGCGGATGAGGTCTTTGCCGGCGTGCAGGGGTTTTCCAACCCCGAAGGCGGCTTCTTCCTTTGGCTGCCGGTCGAGGATGGCGAAGAAGCGGCATTGAAGTTGTGGGTGCAGGCGGGCGTGCGCGTTCTGCCGGGTGCCTATCTTTCGCGTGAGGCTGGGGGCCAGAACCCCGGCAAAGGATATATTCGGGTCGCTTTGGTGGCCCCAAAAGACGAGATGCAGCGCGGCCTGATCCGGCTTCGCGACTGCATATATGGGTGAGGGACGACAGTATGGCATCCTATCAGGCACGGCAGCGTGATCCCCTTCTGGATCAGAACATGCAAGCGATGCTGGAACGGCGCGGGCGCGAGCTTTTGGGGCTGGTGCTTCTGGGCGTGGCGTTCTGCTTTGTGCTGATGCTGTGGTCCTATTCGCCCGAAGATCCGGGCTGGATGGTGGCGACAGACGAACCGGCCAAGAATATCCTTGGCCGTTTTGGCGCGGCGTTTTCATCGACGCTGATCATCATCGGCGGGCGTGGCATCTGGGCTGTGCCGCTGATCATGGGGGCGTGGGGGCTGCGGTTCCTGTTGCATCGCGGGTCTGAACGGGCGCTGGGACGGATTGTCTTTGCGGTGATCGCGGTGGCGCTGTGTTCGGTCTATGCGGCAACACTGGTGCCGGGGGCGGATTGGCCGCATTCCTTTGGTCTGGGTGGGCTGTTCGGCGATACGGTGCTGGGCGCGCTGATCGGGATCGTTCCCGGCGGGGCAGGGGTTAGCCTGAAGATTGCATCGCTGCTGGTCGGCCTTGGCATGCTGGCGATGCTGTTGTTTGTGATGGGCTTTGACATGCAGGAACTGCGTGTGGGCGGCCGGTTCCTGATGGTGGGGTCGGTGCTGGCCTATTCGCAGGCGATGGCGCTGGCAGGAAAAGGCGCACAGGGAACCGCGCGCGCCGCGCAGGCGATGCAGGACCGCCGCCGGGCAGCGCTGGCCAACCGGCAAGAGGCAGGTGATGCCCGTCGCTATGGCGCTGCGATGCCGGAAGCGGCCCCCGCCCCCCTGCGTGGTGGCGTGGTGCGCCGCCCGATGGCGGAGCCCGCTGCCTTGCCAGCGCAAGGGTCGGGCGACTGGGGCCGCCCCGCGCAATTGCGGGCCGAGCCGCGCTATACCGCGCCGCTGGCCGAGGCGCCGCATTACGCCCAGCCACGGGAAAAGCTGGGTCTGCTGGCCCGGATGCCCAACCTGATGCGCCGTCTGGCCGATCCGGAACCGGAATTGGTGGAACCGCAGCACCTGCACTTTGCCGATGACATGCAGCCGGACGAGGACCGTATCCGTGCCCGTATCTCGGACGTGATCAAGTCGCGCATCCGCAATCCCGGTGGTCCGGTTTCTGCCGTGCAGGCCGCAGTGCAGCGGCGCGAACCGGCCCTGCGCCGGGGGCCGCAACCGATGATCTTCAAGCCAGAGCCGCGCGCCGCCGTTGCACTGCCGCCGGAGCCCCCTGTCTTTGCGCAGGTCATGCCGGCCGTGGCCCCGGCGATCCCGCCGCTTGGTGCTGCGCTGCGTGGGGTCGATGTGCCCCCTGCGATGCCGCCGCAAGAGATGGAACCGGATTGGCCGCAGGCCGAAAACATGTTCCGCAGCGATGACGGGGACGAATGGGCTGACGATATCGATGATGTGGATGCCGACTATGACCCGGCACCCGTTCCGCGCGCGCCTGTCGTGGCGGATCGCCGCGCCGTGGTGCAGCACGGGATCAAGAAGCCCGCTGCCCCGTCGCGACAGGCGATGGCCGAAGCGCAGCCGCGCCTGCGGTTTGAAGAAACTCAGCAAATCTATGAACTTCCGCCGCTGTCGCTGTTGACCGCGCCGGTCAAGCTGGAACGCACCACGCTGTCAGACGAGGCGCTGGAAGAAAACGCCCGGATGCTGGAAAGCGTGCTGGATGATTACGGTGTGAAGGGTGAGATCGTGTCGGTTCGGCCCGGTCCCGTTGTCACCATGTACGAACTGGAACCTGCGCCGGGGCTGAAGGCATCCCGCGTGATCGGGCTGGCCGATGACATCGCGCGGTCGATGTCGGCGCTGTCCGCCCGCGTGTCCACCGTGCCGGGGCGAACGGTGATCGGGATCGAATTGCCGAACGCGCATCGTGAAAAGGTCGTGCTGCGGGAAATCCTTTCGGCGCGCGACTTTGGCGACAGCAACATGCGGCTGCCGCTGGCGCTGGGCAAGGATATCGGTGGGGAGCCGGTGGTGGCGAACCTTGCCAAGATGCCCCACCTTCTGATTGCCGGGACAACGGGTTCGGGCAAATCGGTGGCCATCAACACGATGATCCTATCGCTCCTTTACAAGCTGACGCCGGAAGAATGCCGGTTGATCATGATCGACCCCAAGATGCTGGAACTGTCGGTCTATGACGGGATTCCGCATCTCCTCAGCCCCGTTGTGACGGACCCGAAAAAGGCCGTCGTCGCCCTGAAATGGGTGGTGGGCGAGATGGAGGAACGTTATCGCAAGATGTCCAAGATGGGCGTGCGCAACATCGAAGGCTTCAACGGCCGGGTGCGCGAGGCGCTGGCCAAAGGCGAGATGTTCAAGCGCACGATCCAGACCGGGTTCGATGAGGACACTGGCGAGCCGGTCTTCGAGACGGAGGAATTCGCGCCGGTCACCTTGCCTTATATCGTTGTGATCGTTGACGAAATGGCCGATCTGATGATGGTCGCAGGCAAAGAGATCGAGGCCTGCATCCAGCGTCTGGCACAGATGGCGCGGGCTTCGGGCATTCACCTGATCATGGCGACGCAGCGGCCTTCGGTCGACGTCATCACCGGCACGATCAAGGCGAACTTCCCGACCCGAATCTCGTTCCAGGTCACCAGCAAGATCGACAGCCGCACGATCCTTGGTGAACAAGGGGCAGAGCAGCTGCTGGGTATGGGCGACATGCTGTATATGGCCGGCGGCGCGCGGATCACGCGTATCCACGGGCCGTTTGTCAGCGATGAAGAAGTCGAGGAAATCGTCAACCACCTCAAGAGCTTTGGACCCCCGGCCTATATGTCGGGCGTGGTTGAGGGGCCAGAGGATGACAAGGCGGATGACATTGATCTGGTCCTTGGCCTGGGCAGCAGTGAGGGCGACGATTCCCTTTACGATCAGGCGGTTGCCATCGTGGCGAAGGATCGGAAATGCTCGACCAGCTATATCCAGCGCAAGCTGGGGATCGGCTATAACAAGGCGGCACGGCTGGTTGAGCAGATGGAAGAACAGCACGTGGTCACCCGCGCGAACCATGTGGGCAAGCGCGAGATTCTGGTGCCTGAGGCCTGAAATCCCTAAAGATCGGTTAAGGCAAGGCCGTCCTTCGGGGCGGCCTTGTGCTTTTTACGGCCTGTTGCTAGGTGCGGCGCTTGCGGAAAAGGGCTGTGCGATGAAGGTCTTGCGGGCGATCAACGGGGTGGGGGAACTGGTGCAGGCGGGGCTTGTTGCGCCGGATGCCGCGCCTGCGCTGGAGCCTGTCGAAGCCGCCTTTCGCATCCGCGTGACCGGGGCGATGCAGGAGGCGATCAGCGCGCCGGATGACCCTGTGGCGCGGCAGTTTCTGCCATTGGTTAACGAATTGATAATTCGAGACGAGGAATTGGCCGATCCGATTGGGGATGAGGCCCATGCGCCCGTGAAAGGATTAACGCATCGTTACCCGGACCGTGTGATTTTCCATGTGACCAAGACCTGCGAGGTGTATTGCCGTTTCTGTTTCCGGCGCGAGGCGGTGGGGGATGAAGGCTCGCTGCCGGAAGCGGATTTTCTGGCTGCGCTTGATTACATCGCCGTTAATCCCGCGATCCGTGAGGTGATCCTGACCGGGGGCGATCCGCTGGTGCTTTCTGCGCGACGGATCAAGGGGTTGATCGAACGGCTGTCGGCCATTGCCCATGTCGATGTGGTGCGGATTCACACGCGGATACCTGTTGTCGCGCCGGAAAAGGTGACGGATGAACTGGTTGCGGCGCTGCGGGGGCGGGTGGCTGTCTGGGTGGTGGTGCATACCAACCATGCGCAAGAGATCACCGCGCGGGCCGAGGTCGCGTTGGCGCGGCTGGTGGATGCGGGAATTCCCCTGCTTTCCCAATCGGTTCTGCTGCGCGGAGTGAATGACAGCGTGGCAGCGTTGGAGGGGTTGTTCCGGAAATTGATCGGATGCCGGGTGAAGCCCTATTACCTGCATCATTGCGATCTGGCGAAGGGGACGTCGCATTTTCGCACCACGATTGCCGAGGGGCAGGCCCTGATGGCGGGGTTGCGCGGGCGGGTAAGCGGGACGCTTCTGCCGACCTATGTGCTTGATATACCGGGTGGTTTTGGCAAGGCACCGCTGGTGCGCGACCATGCCGAATCGCTGGGCGGCGGGCAATGGCGCATCACCGATTGGCGCGGTGGAGTGCATCTTTACCAAGATCCGGAGCGGTAAAACCCCGTGCAGCAGCCGGTGCAGCACGCTGTGCAGACAGGCGTATGCACGCAGCGGACCGTGGCTTAAGCGCGCGTTAAGGTTAACGGGGCGAAGGGACAGTGGCGTCTTCGCTGAGAGAATGGCGGGCGAAACTCTGCCTGAAGGACAGGGTGGCATCGCTGTGGGGCGCGAGGAGAGACTCCTGCGTTGACTTGGCCCCGGATGAAGCGCCAATTCGGAGCATGCTTTCAAAACTGCGCGCCCATCCCGTTCTGACGACAGCCTTTGTCATTGCGACAGTGCTGGCGCTGTTTCTGCTGACGCGGATCGTGGTGAATTTTGTTTATTGGCAAACCCACCAGAATGAACCGATCCGGCCTTGGATGACCGTGCGCTATATCGACCGGTCTTGGGATCTGACGCCGGGAACTTTGGACGCGGTGGCGGGGCTGCCAGAGCCGCGGGAGGGCAAGCCGCTGACGCTGCGCGAGATTGCCGAGATGCGCGATGTGCCGGTGGAAGAGGTGATCGCGCAGGTGGAGGCGGCGCTGGTTGAGCTGGGGCATGATCCGGCCGCGGCAGAGGGGTCGATTGGAAAGCCAGTCGAATGACGGATTGGCTGCTGGCGCTGGTGCCGACCTATGGGCTGTGGCTGCTCGCGGCGGCGACGTTTCTGTCCTGTCTGGCGATCCCCATTCCGGCGTCGATCCTGATGCTGGCTGCCGGGGGGTTTGTCGCGGCGGGGGACCTGCCGCTGATTGGCACACTGGCGGCTGCGGTCGTGGGCGCGTCGATGGGCGATCAGTTGGGGTATCTGGCGGGGCGGCGCGGGGGCGCGCGGCTGTTAGCATGGCTGGGGTCGCGGGCCGCGCCGGTGGAAAAGGCGCGCGCGCTTCTGGAGCGGCGGGGGAGTGTCGCAGTGTTCTTTTCGCGCTGGCTGGTGTCGGCGCTGGGGCCTTATGTGAACCTTGCCGCAGGGGCGGCGGGGTTGTCTTGGGCCCGGTTCACGCTTTGGGGTGTGCTGGGTGAATCGGTCTGGACCGGGCTTTATGTCGGGTTGGGCTATGGGTTCACCGGGAACCTGGCCGCGGCGTCCGACTTGGCCTGGACGATCCTTGGATTTGTCGGTGCGGCTGCGGTGGCGATCGGGCTGGGATACTGGCTGTTCACGGTCCTGCGCAGCGATGGGGCAGGGCGGGCGGGGTGACCCCCCGCCGCGTAGGTTAGGCCGGTTGCGCCACGCCGAACCCCTGCGCCCGTGCTGCGCGGGGTTTGAGATAGCGGGCATAGCCGAGGTCGGCGCTTTCAATCTCTGTCGCGCGACCTGAGACGATATCGGCCAGCACGCGGCCCGAACCGGCGGCCATGGTCCAGCCAAGGGTGCCGTGGCCGGTGTTCAGGAACAGGTTCGGGATGGTAGAGCGGCCAACGATGGGGGTGCCATCGGGCGTCATCGGACGCAGGCCCGTCCAGAAGGTTGCACGCGACTGGTCGCCCGCGCCGCCGAACAGATCTTCGACGGAATGTTCCAGCGTGGCGCGGCGTTTGGGGTTCAGCGACAGGTCGAACCCTGCGATTTCGGCCATGCCGCCCACGCGGATGCGGTCGCCCAGACGGGTGATGGCGATCTTGTGGGTTTCGTCCATCACGGTGGAGACGGGCGCGCGGTCAGCATTCACAATCGGGACGGTGATCGAATAGCCCTTGACCGGATAGACCGGGAGTTTGATCCCGAAGCGCGAAACGAGGAAGGGCGAATAGCTGCCCAGTGCGACGACAAAGGCATCGGCGGTGATGCGGCCTTCGGAGGTGTGGACGGCGCTGATGCGGCCTGCCTCTTGCTCCAGCCCGTCGATGCCGACACCGTAGCGGAAGGTCACGCCAAGGGCTGCGGCCATGTCGGAGAGGGAATTGGTAAACTTGAAGCAGTCGCCGGTTTCATCGCCCGGCAGGCGCAGGCCACCGGCGATCTTGTCGCGCGCGGCGGCAAGGCCGGGTTCGGCAGCGATGCAGGCGTCGCGATCAAGCACCTCGAACGGGACGCCATCGGCGCGCAGGACGGCGATGTCCTTTTCGGCGGCGTCCACCTGTTTGGCGCTGCGGAAGAGTTGCAGCGTGCCTTGGGTGCGTTCGTCATAGGTGACGCCGGTTTCCGCGCGCAGATCCATCAGGCAATCGCGGGAGTATTCCGCAAGGCGGACCATGCGGCTTTTGTTTTCCTGATAGGCGGCGGTGGTGCAGTTGGCGAGCATCCGCGCCATCCAGCCCAGTTTTTGCAGATCGGGGCGCGGCTGGATGATCAGGGGGGCGTGTTTCATGAACAGCCATTTGACGGCTTTCATCGGGATGCCGGGCGCGGCCCAGGGCGACGAGTAGCCGGGGCTGATTTCGCCGGCATTGGCGAAAGAGGTTTCCAGCGACGGGCCGGGCTGGCGGTCGATGACCGTGACCTCATGCCCGGCCTTGGCAAGATACCAGGCCGAGGTAACGCCGATGACGCCTGCGCCGAGGACCACGATCTTCATCTTTGAGCCCGCCTGTTCTTGGGATGTGCCGGATTTCCCGCAGAATGCGGCAGGATCGGTGGGAGGTGTTTGTGAAGATGGGGCTGGGAGTGGGGTGGTTTGGGAGAAAGCGCTATTAAATGAGGGAATAGCAGGAGAATATTGCCAGTATGTCGAAAAATGGCGCAGGATACATCGCCATACCCGCCGTATCGATTGATTTTCGCCTTTGCAGACTGCCTGTTTTTGTGGCGAGTCGGCGGGCGGTTTGCCGGAATGGGGGCGTCACGGGGTTTCACAGGATCGGCACAAGCCCGCAACATCCCGCCTGCCGGGGATGCAAGGCGCGCGACGAGGGCGTATATGGGGGGTATGAACAGACGCACCGCCCTTTTGGCCCCGCTCGCCCTTGTTGTCCTTGGCCTGCCTGTGCAGGCCGAACCTGTGCCGCTGTCCGCGCTGAGCGAATATCTGAACCGGCTGACCACGGCCGAGGCTGAGTTCACGCAGGTGAACTCGGACGGGTCGCGCACGCAGGGGCGGCTGTTCATCAAGCGCCCGGGGCGGGTGCGGTTCGAATACGCGCCGCCGGATCAGAGCCTTGTGATGGCGGGGGGCGGGCAGGTTGCGATTTTTGACGCAAAGTCGAACCAGCCGCCCGAGCAATACCCGCTGTCGCGGACGCCGCTGAACTTGATCCTGGCGCGCAATGTGGACCTTGGCGCCAACAAGATGGTGATCGGCCATTATGAGGCGCAGAATACCACGCGGGTTGTGGCGCAAGATCCGAAGAACCCGGAATACGGCACCATTGAGTTGGTCTTTCTGAATGACCCGATCACGCTGGCGCAATGGATCATCACCGATGATCTGGGCAACCGGACGACGGTTGTGCTGGACCGGATGGTTCTGGGGGGCGACCTGCCGTCATCCCTGTTCAACATCACGATCGAGGCGCAGAAGCGGGCCGGTTGATCCGGCCCGCCTTCCTTGGGCCACAAGCGTTAGCCCCGCCCGCAGCTTGCCAGTTGCGCGCGGTACATCTCGGACCGTTCGGCCACGCGGGCCGACACATCCATCAGCCATGGCTTGCCCAGATAGGACTGATTGGCATAGCCGGTGCGGCCTTCGTGATAGGCGAGGTATTGTGCCTGGGCGTCCCATTTCGAGATGCCCAGCCGTTCGGTGGACTGGTCCATGTACCAGCCCATGAAATCGGCGGCGTCGTTGATCCGGTCACGCCGCGCGCCAAAGCGGCGCTGGTCTTCCTCATATTCCTCCCACGTGCCATCCAGCGCCTGGCTGTAGCCATAGGCCGAGGATTGGCGGCCCATCGGGATGACGCCCAGCGCATAGCGGTGCGGGGTGCGGGCATTGCCGATAAATTTGGATTCCTGATGGAAGGTCGCCATCTGAACGTGGACCGGGATGCCCCAGCGCCGTTCGGTATCTTTCATGGCACGGAAATACTGCGGACGCTCGGCCACGATGGCGCAAGCGTTGTCCAGGTTGCGTGGCGCCGAATAGTTGCCGCCCCCGCAGGAGGCCAACAACATCAACAGGATCGACGCGCGGAGAAGTCTGCTCATTTGCCCCTCGCACTTTATTCTTTTGCGGGAAGGATAGGGCAAAAGGCCGCCGGGGGGAATGCCGGATCGCGCGCTGTCAGATCAGAAACGCGAGAGTGAGCGGAAGTGTGATCACCGACAGCAGTGTGGAGGCGATGACAAGGCCTGCCACCGACTCGGCATCCGCGCCGTATTTTTCGGCCAGCATGTAGGAGGTGACGGCAACCGGGGTGGTGACTTGCAGGATCAGCACGGCCAGCGCGACGGGGGGCAGGCCGAACAACAGCCCGGCGCCAAGGGCCACGCCGAGGCAGACCGCTGCACGCAGAAGGGACAACCAAAGCGCGCGGCCAAGGCGGCCCGCGTTCAGCCGTGCCACCGCGACACCCAGCGTGATGAGCATGAGCGGAATGGCGATCTGGCCGATGAGATCCAGCGAGTTGGTCAGCCAGACCGGCGTCTGCCAGCCCTGCCACAGGAACAGCGCGCCCAAGAGCGTGCCGACCATGATCGGTTCGCGCAGCAAGCGTGCGGGTGACCCGCCGCCTGCCACCATCCAGACGCCGAAGGTAAAGCTCCACAGGATCATCACCGCGAAGATGACGACCGCATAGCCAAGCCCCGTTTCGCCAAAGGCGAACAGAGCCAAAGGCAGGCCCACATTGCCGGTATTGCCAAAGATCAGCGGTGCAAGAAAGGTGCGCCGGTCAATCCCCAGCACCGTGGTGATGCCCCAGAAGGCCAGCGTGAGGATGCCATAAGCAAGCGCTGCGGCAAACACGACCGATGTCAGGGCGGCGGGGTCGATCTCTGTCTTCATGAGCGCGGTGAAGACGAGGGCGGGGACCGACAGCGTCATGCACAGGCGTGTGATGAATTCCAGCCGGTATTCGAACCCGGCGCGGACCCAGACGAAACCCACCAAGCCGAGCAGACCGACGGGGGCCACGATCTCCAGCACTGTAAGGACAAGGTTCACAGACTGTTTCCTTGCTGGTCCACCTGCCCGATGGACAACAGGCCGCCCCAGCGATTATTAAATGAATTCAAGGGATGCAATGACATGTTCACGGCGGCAGCGAAATATCACATCGGGCAGGTGGTCCGGCATCGGAAGCACCCCTTCCGCGGCGTGATCTTTGACGTCGATCCGCGCTTTTCCAATACCGAGGAATGGTACGACGCGATCCCCGAAGAGGCGCGCCCTTCAAAGGATCAGCCGTTCTATCATCTGCTGGCCGAAAACGACCAAAGCTACTACGTCGCCTATGTGTCGGAGCAGAACCTGCTGCCGGATGAAACGGGCGAACCTGTGGGCCATCCCGACCTGCCCGATCTGTTCGGCGATTTTGAAAACGGCCGCTATCCGTTGCAGTTCCAGATGAACTGATCGCGGGTTTTCGGGCGCTTACGGGCTGTTCATTCTTTGATGCTTTTCTGTCGGCAGACCTTGGAAAGGGGATGCAGGATGGAACTTGCGGTCAGACAGGAAGGGGCGGTTACCGTGGTGCGGCCCGCCGAGGCGCGGCTGGATGCGATGGCCGCCGTGATGTTCAAGGACAGGATGAAGGCCGCGCTGGAAGGCGGGGCCGCGCGCGTGGTGTTGGACCTGTCCGGTGTCGGGTTTCTGGATTCCAGCGGGTTGGGGGCCGTGGTCGCGGCGCAGCGGTTTCTGCGGGCAGGGCAGGCGCTGGAACTGGCCGGGCTGACCGGCGCGGTGGAACGGGTGTTCCGGCTGACGCGGATGGACCGGATGTTCACCATTCATGCAGGGGTGGATGATGCATTGCGCGCGACGGCGTGACCGGCATGTGATTGCCGCCGACCCGGCCGCCGTGCGCGATCTGTTGATTGCGCTGGAGCAGGGCCCTGCGCTGGCCGGGCTGACCGGGGAAGAGCGGGAATGCACGCTTCTTGTACTGGCCGAAGCGTTGAACAATGTGGTGGAGCATGGCTATGGCGGTGGTCCCGGCTGGATCGGGCTGATGCCGGGGCCGCGGCACAGCGGGCGGGATTGGCGCATCCTTGACCGGTCGCAGAGCGTGCCGCCCGAGGAATGCTTGCAGGCCGAGATGCCGCAGGATGCTGCCGAAGGCGGGTTCGGCTGGCCGCTGATCCGCGCCTTGACCGAAGAGGTGGGATTGCGCCGCTGCGTGGGGTTCAATGTGCTGACCCTTCAGGTTCGGGCAGAAGGGACGCAAGCGCCATGTGCCGCGGGGATGGAGGGGCGGGGGTAAAGGAAACCGTTTCGCTGCCGTTATTGGGTTTGTAGCTGGCTTGTAGCTGCCCCCGGTGCCGCGATTTCACGCCCCCACCCGAACGCGGCGCCGGGGCCCTGCCAGACCTGCGCCTTAGCTGTGCGGCGGCCTTGGTCGGGGTGGCGGTTGTTGCGGCGTGGCGTCCAGCATGACGGTCGGCACCCGGCCCCGGCTTTGTGGAACACTGTAACGGATCGGCTTGGCATCACCCTGCATGGGCCCTAGGTTTGCCCCACAGCAGGAGGAACCAGATGCGCGATTTTCAGATGCCGGGCCGGTCGCCCGTTTACGCCAAAAACGGGATGTGCGCGACCTCGCACCCGCTTGCCGCCAAGGTGGCGGTTGAGGTGCTGGAGCGTGGTGGCAATGCCGTGGATGCGGCGATTGCGGGCGCGGTTCTGCTGGGGATCTGCGAGCCGCAGATGACCGGGATCGGCGGCGATTGTTTTGTGTTGATCAAACCGGCGGGGCGCGAGGATGTGATCGCGCTGAACGGTTCGGGGCGCGCGCCGGGTGGTCTGTCGGCGGCGGCGATGCGGGCGAAGGGTTTGACAGCGGTGCCGATCCACGGGATCGAAGCCGTGACCCTGCCCGGTGCCGTGGATGCCTTCTGCCGCCTGTCGGCGGATTGGGGCAAGCTGGGGCTGGATGCGGTGCTGGCCCCGGCGATCCGTTACGCCGATGAGGGTGTCCCGGTCGCGCCCCGCGTGGCCTTTGACTGGGCCGGGGATGCCCAGCATTTGCAGGGCGCGGCGCGGCAGCATTATCTGATGAATGGCGCGGCACCGAAGGCGGGGGCCATTTTCCGTGCGCCGGGGCAGGCCGAAGTTTTGCGCCGGATCGCGAAGGAAGGGCGGAAAGGGTTCTATGAGGGTGAGGTGGCCGAGGACATGGTCGCCTCGCTCCGCGCGCTGGGCGGGTCACACAGCATGGAGGATTTCGCCGCTGTCGCCTGCGATTACGACGATCCGGTGAGCGGGAATTATAAGGGCGTGGATCTGATCGAGCATCCGCCGAACGGGCAGGGCGCGACGGCAATCCTGATGCTGAACATCCTGAAGCATTTCGACATTGCGTCGATGGATCCGTTCGGCGCGGAACGCGCGCATATCGAGGCGGAGGCAGCGAAGCTGGCCTATGATGCGCGCAATCGGTTCATCGCGGATCCCGATCACACCACGCGGCTGGCACATATGCTGTCCGACGAGACGGCGGCGAAACTGGCTGCACTGATCGATCTGGACCGCGCGATGCCGGCGGCGGCCCCGCTGACCGAGGCGGTGCATAAGGACACGATCTATATCACCGTGGTCGACAAGGACCGGATGGCGGTAAGCCTGATCTATTCGATCTTCTGGGGGTTCGGGTCGGGGCTGGCGTCGGACCGGTTCGGGATCAATTTCCAGAACCGTGGCGCGGGCTTTTCGCTGCAGGAGGGCCACCCGAATGAGGCGGCACCCGGCAAGCGGCCGATGCACACGATCATTCCGGGGATGCTGAAGCGGGACGGTCGGGTGATGATGCCCTTTGGCGTGATGGGCGGGGCCTATCAACCCTGCGGCCATGCGCGGTTCGTGACCAATCTGGTGGATTACGGGATGGAACCGCAGGATGCGAATGACGCGCCACGCTGCTTTAGCGGGGTGGATGGCATGCTGGTGGAACGCGGCTATGCCGATACGGTGCGGGCGCGGTTGGCGGAGATGGGGCATGATGTGTCGATCCCGCATGATCCGATCGGGGGCTGTCAGGCCATTCTGATTGGCGATGACGGGGTGCTTGTCGGGGCATCGGACCCCCGCAAGGATGGCTGCGCCCTTGGATACTGATCGGCGGGGTATTGAGATGCTGGACGCTCAGGTGGATTACGATGCGATCACGGAAAGCATCCGCGCGCTTTGCGCGGGTGAGACGGATGCGGTCGCGTTGATGGCGACGGTGGTGTGCGAGATTCACCACCATCACCCCTTTGCCGATTGGACGGGGTTCTATCGGGTGGTGGGTCCGGACCTGTTGAAGATCGGGCCGTATCAGGGCGGGCATGGCTGTCTGGTCATTCCGTTTTCCCGCGGGGTCTGCGGGGCGGCGGCGCGGACGGGGCAGGTACTGAACGTGCCGGATGTCGAGGCGTTTGCGGATCACATCGCGTGTTCATCGTCGACCCGGTCGGAACTGGTGGTGCCGGTGTGGAACGGGGCGGGGGTGTTGCTGGGGGTGCTGGATTTGGACAGCGACACGGCTGCGGCGTTTACCCCGGCGGATGAGGAGTGGATCGTGCCCTTGCTGGCCGAGGTCTTTCGGGACGCGGCCTGATGCGCGGGTCATGCCATTGCGGGGCCGTGCGGTTTGAGGTGGATGGGCCCATCCGCGACGCACTGGCCTGCCATTGCACGCAATGCCGCAAGGTGAGCGGGCATTTCTGGGCCGCGTCATCGGTGCCGGTGGCGCGCTGGCGGGTGACCGAGGGGCGGGGGTTGCGGTGGTACCGTTCCTCACCCGTGGCGCAGCGGGGGTTTTGCGGGGACTGCGGGGCCACGCTGTTCTGGCTGCCTGAGGCGGATGCCGTGTTCGACTGGGGCACGCCTGCGGAGCATGAGATCAGCTTTTCCCCCGGAGCGCTGGAGGGGCCGCTGTCGATCAAGGTGGCAAAGCACATCTATGCCGGGGATGCGGGGGATTACTACGCCCCCGAAGGACCGCCGCCCGAGGCGGGGCCCGCGCCCGAGCAACTGGCGGCGTCATGCCTGTGCGGCGAATGTCGATTCACCCTGCCCGGTCCGGCGGGCGAGATCACGGCCTGTCATTGCCATCAATGCCGCAGCCTTTCGGGGCACTATTCCGCATCCTTTGATGTGGATGAGACAGCGGTGGAATGGCAGGCGCGGGATGGGCTGGCCGAATACGGCACGGCCGGGGGCGGGGTGCGAGGGTTCTGCAAGGCATGCGGATCAAGCCTGTGGTTCCGCGCGGCGGACGGTGCCTTTTCGGTTGAAGCCGGGGCGGTGGATGGGCCAACCGGCGGACGGCTGGCCGCGCATATCTTCGTGGTCGACAAGGGCGGCCATTACGATATCACCGATGGCCTGCCGCAATTCCCCGGCTGGGGCTAAAGGCGGCGGCTGGGCACCCAGGCATAGCCATTGGGGCATAGGATCACCGCTTCGCGCAGGCCATGGGCGGGCTTGTCGGCGGGGGGTTGCAGGATCACCGCATCGGGAAACTGCGCCGCGGCCTGCGCCGCAAGGTCGGGGTCGGCCTCGTGCAGGCGCAGTTCGATCCCCGCGCCACGGGGCGGCGCTTCGGGCAAGAGCCCAAGCAGGGGATGGGCGCCATAGGTGTGATCGGCATGAAGCTGGATCGGTTGGCCTGCATGAAGAAGGATGGCGAAATCGGCGCTGCTGCGATGGGCGGTCAGCGCGAAGACCTGCGTGAGAAACGCCACTTCTGCCAGAACATCGCGCACCAGAAGGTTCACGCTGACTGCGCGCAGGCTGTGGCCAAAGGCGGGGGCGGGGATGGTGTCGTAATCCATGGCTTCCTCCGATAAGGTCAAAATTACTGACCTTTATGCTTGTGTCAATCGTGCTTTGGCGTGTTCCCTTTCCATTTTCCGGCGGAGGCGGTGGTTCCGGTGGCGCAAAGATCCCTGGGGGTGACGCTGGCCTTGGGTCATTTCAAAGGTGTGGAGCCTGGGTTGGACCGCTATCCCCGCGCTTGAACTTCGCCCGGGTTTCAAGGACTGTCACAGGCTGGGCAGTGGCGTGGCTTTGCCGGTTGTAACGATTGATGGGCCGGAGGCCTGCTGTGATGTGGACGACGCCGCAATGATCTGTGCCGTGCTGGAATTCAGCTATGCGGGTACGGACACATCCCCGAAGCTGTTGGCGAAGAATGGTTTTTACACCGCCAATTTGGGCGATTGCGCGCAAACCATCGCGGCGCGCGGGGTGTTGGAGCGTTTGGGCCTGACTGCCGCTGACGTGCCGGGTATCGACCGTGACACCTTGCCCGACTATGACGGCCCGCCTGCCGCGTTGCTGATGAACGGCGTGTTCTATGATCGCAACTTTCCTGTTTCCGACCGGATCACCCCGGTCTTCATCGGGTTTTGCACGAAAAGTGCGGCGTTGGTGCAGGCGCATCGCGACTGGTTCTTGCGCCATGGTCCCGTAGGATGCCGCGACAAGGCCACGGCCGCGCTTTTGGCGGCCGAAGGCATTCCGGCCTTTGTCACGGGCTGTGTGACCCTGACCCTGCCGCGACGCCCTGCCCATAAACGCGGAAAGCGGTTTCTGGTGGTCTATGGCGAGGGCAAAGGGGCCCTGCCGCCGCAGGTGCTGCGCCACGTTCCGCCCGATCTGCTGGATGTTGCCGAGTTCATCCATCACCGTTTGCCCGTGAACCAGTTGCCGCTTTTGCCGGAATCGCGCGGGTGGATCGTACGTTATGAAGAGCATCTTCTTGCGCGCTATCGCGAAGAGGCGCTGTTGGTTCTGACGCCGCTTCTGCATGTTGCCACCCCCTGTCTGGCCATGGGGGTGCCGGTGGTGTTGTGCCGGCGGAACCACGATACGCGCTTTGACTTTCTGGATGGTCTGCTGCCGGTTCACACGCCGGATAGCGCCGCGACGATCGACTGGAGGCCCGCGTTGGTTGATGTTGATCCCTTGGCGGGGGCATTGGAGCAGGCCCTGCGGGATCGGCTGGTGGCGCTGGGTGTGTTGGCCTGACAGGTGACCTTGCAGGGAGCTTTGGCCCTGCGGCGGGTGAGGCGTTGACGCTTGCTCTGTGAGGGCGCGATGTGTTGCTTTCTTTTCTCGCGGGTCAGCCCCGCTGTTCTGCGCGGTTCATGCTTGCCTTTGACGCGCAATTCACCGATGCCGCGCGGAGATAGCGTTGGAACGGGGAGTGCGGGCAATGGCCGAGATCACGCTGCTGGATGGTGGCATGGGGCAGGAACTGGTGGCGCGGTCGGGGGATGAGCCGACGCCACTTTGGGCCACGCGGGTGATGATTGATCATCCCGGGATGGTTGCGGCGATCCATGATGATTACTTTGCAGCAGGGGCTTCTGTCGCCACAACGAACACCTACAACATCCTGCATGACAGGTTGGAACGGGTGGGGATGGATGACCAGTTCCACGCCCTGCATCTGCGTGCGCTGATGGAGGCGCATGAGGCGCGGGCACGGGCCGGGCGGGGGATCATCGCCGGGTCGATGGGGCCGCTTGGCGAAAGCTATCGCCCCGACCTGACGCCGCCTGTTGAGGTTTCGGCGGCGCTTTATGCCGAAAAGGCGCGGATCATGGCGGCGCATGTGGATGTGGTGCTGATTGAGACGATGTCGTCGCTCGATCTGGCGCGGGGGGCGCTGATCGGGGCGCAGGCGGCGGGCAAGCCGGTCTGGCTGTCGGTTTCGGTGCATGACCGGGATGGGACAAAGCTGCGGTCGGGCGAGCCTGTTTCCGGGTTGGCCGAGGTGTTGAAGGCCGCGCCTGCAGCGGCGGTGCTGGCCAATTGTTCTATGCCCGAGGCGATGATGGCGGCGCTGGGCGAGTTGAAGGGGCTGGGTCTGCTCTTTGGGGCCTATGCCAACGGATTTTCCGAGATTTCGCATCTGCCGCTGCCCGAAGATGGCGGCGCGCCGGATTACTGTGCGCGTCATGACCTGACGCCTGCGCGCTATGTCGAATTTGCGATGTCCTGGGTGGCGATGGGGGCCACGATCGTGGGGGGGTGCTGCGAGGTGGGGCCTGCGCATATCGCCGCGCTGGCAACGGCGCTTAAGGCAAAGGGGCATCGGATCGTTTGAGCCTGCTGGCCGATTTCACCTATGACCCGCCTGCGGGCGACCCGGTGATCCTGCATGAGGATGCGCGGATCATCGTGGTGGACAAGCCTTCGGGCCTACTGTCCGTGCCGGGCAAGCTGGAAGGGCGCGATGACTGCCTGATGACGCGGCTGGAGGTGTTTCGCCCCGGCGCGCTTTTGGTGCATCGGCTGGATTGCGATACGTCAGGGGTGATGATCTTTGCGCGGGACAAGCAGGCGCAGGGATACCTTGGGCAGGAGTTTGAAAAGCGGCGGGCGAAGAAGGCCTATGTCGCACGGGTGGCCGGGGTGATGGCCGAAGATCGCGGTCAGGTGGACCTGCCGCTATGCGCCGATTGGGAGTATCGGCCGCGCCAGAAGGTTGACCATGAGCGGGGCCGCCCTGCGGTGACGGAGTGGGAGGTCATCGCGCGCGGGGATGGCGAGACGCGGGTCCGGATGTATCCGAAAACTGGGCGCAGCCATCAGTTGCGGGTGCATATGCTGTCACTTGGTCATCCAATTCTGGGCGATCCGATCTATGCCGAAGGCGCGGCGCGGGATTACCCCCGGCTGATGCTGCATGCAGAGCGGTTGGGGCTGCACCATCCGGATGGCGGGACGTGGGTGGAGTTTGCGGCGGACTGTCCGTTCTGACCGGTGCGCGGGCGGCGGGCGGTGGCGGGGGGCTGTCTGCCCCCCACGGGCCGCAAGCGCGGCCCTCCCCCCGAGGATATTTTAGAACAGATGAAGCTCAGAGGGTAAGGGCGATCCTCCGGCCTTCGTGAAAGGCATAGGGGGCCTGTCGCGGTGCGGCGCAATCCCCGATACGGTGGGTGTCTTTGCCGGGGAAGGTTTCGGGGAAGGGGTCGAAGGCGATGTTGGTCGTCGCCATGACGAGGGCCGAGGCGGGGAGGGTGGTTTCTTCGCCCGTCAGGCCCGATTTCACGGTGACGCCGTTGCCATGCCAGCGGGTGATGACGTGTTCGGTCAGGAACTGCGCGCCGAGTTTGGCGAGGCGCTGGCGGGCGGGTGCGTCGGCGGAGGTGCGTGTGATCTCTTTCCCGACATAGGGGTCGGGGGTGACGAGGATCACCTTTTTCCCCTGTTCGGCCATGTGCCATGCGGTGCCCACGCCGCGCCAGTTGCCGCTTTCGTCATAGAGGATGACGGTATCGCCAAGGCGGGCTTCGCGGCGCATGACGTCTTCAGCGGACCAGACATTGCCGTTCTCTAAGCCCGGGAGTTGCGGCAGGGCGGGGAGCCAGCGCTGTTTGGCGTCGGGGTCTGGGAGGGAGCCGGTGGCGATGATCACGGTATCGGCGGGGTGGGCGGCAATGTCGGATTCATCGAGGAAGGTGTTGAGATGGAGGGTGACGCCGAGTTTGGCGAATTGGCGTTCGTACCAATCCATCAGGTCGAGGATCTGGGCGCGGCGGGGTTGTTCGCCCGCAAGGCGGAACTGGCCACCGATGCGCGGGGCGGCCTCGGCGATTTCGACAGTATGGCCGCGTTCGGCGGCGGCGCGGGCGGCCTCAAGCCCTGCGGGGCCTGCGCCGACAATCAGGATGTGGCGGGGTGCGGCGGTGGGGGTGAAACGGTCACCGCCCCATTCCCATTCGCGCCCCGCGCTGGGGTTGATGAGGCAGGAAATCCAGTAGTCGCGGGACCGCCTGCCCCAGCACATCTGGTTGCACGAAATGCAGGCGCGGATGTCGCTGCTGCGGCCTGCCATCGTTTTCGCGGCGAGGTGGGGGTCGGCGATCTGGCCGCGCACGATCGACACCATGTCGGCCTGACCGGAGGCGATGATGGTTTCGGCATTGTCGGGGGTTCTGACATGCGCCTCGGATGTGACTTTGGCGTGTCTGACCACGCCTTTGAGGATTTCGGTGACTGGGGCGGTGAGTTTTTCGGCGAACAGAAAGGTGGGCATCAGGCGTTCGAAATCGAGATAGCCGCCATGGCCGCAGGTGACGTAGTCGATCTGGCCTGTCGCATCGTGCAGGGCGACGATTTCGGCCAGGCTTTCGACAGACAGCGTCACGTCATGCGCATCGGAGGTGGAGACGGCGAGGCCCACGATGAAATCGTCACCGCAGGCGCGGCGGATGCCTTCGATGATGCTGCGCGAGAAGCGGGTGCGGTTTTCGAGAGAACCGCCCCAACGGTCGGTGCGGGTGTTCGACCATGGGGTCCAGAACTGATCCAGCAGGGAGTGGTAGGCGGCCCAGACCTCGACCCCCTGAAAGCCCGCCTTATGGCAGCGGATCGCGGCGGCGATGTGGGCGTCGATCAGCTCTTCGATTTCTGTCTCGGTCATACGGTGGGAGCCGTCGCTGTCGTGATAGCTGGCGTGGCCAGAGGGGGACCAGTGGGGCTGGAAGCTGAGATCGGAATCGCCATGCGCGCCGATGTGGTAAAGCTGCTGGAGGATGACGGCGCCTTCGGCCTTGGCCGCGTCTGTGACCTTGCGGAAGGCGGGGATGATGTCATCGGTGCCATGCAGGTAGTTGCCGCGTGTCAGCACGCCTGTGCGATGGACGGGGACGGGTTCCATCACGATCATCCCTGCGCCGCCTTTGGCGCGTTCGGCGATATAGCCCAGCGTGCGGGGGCCGGGGAGGCCCATGTCGGACATGTTGTTGGTATGCGCGCCAAAGACGATGCGGTTTCGCAGCGTGGTCCCGCGAAGCGTGATCGGGCTGGTCAGGTGGGGGTGTTGGCTGGCGGGCATTGCGGCCTCCTTGCGTTGGGGCAAGCCTAGCGGATGCTTTGTGCAGGGTGTGAGGCGCGTGGGCGACAGAAGAATGTCGGGCGGCGGCATGGATGCCTGCCTGGGTGAAGAACCGGCCCGGCTGTTCCGCAGGGAACAGCGCATGTGTCAATGACAAGGCAAGGTCCGTTCAGAAGCGCCCAAAGGCGCGATCCAGCGGGAGGAACGGAAAATGATGAACATCGCAATGGCCAAGGTTGTGGTTGGAATGGTCGGGGCTTCGGGCGCTGTCGGGCCGGCGCGCGAGGCCGATGATGCCGAATTGGCGCAGGCCGGGTTGGCAGGGGCGGGCGCATGGTCGCCGATGGGTTGGGTTCGGGGGCGGTGGCAGCTTGTGCGGGGCCATTTTGCCCCGGCCACGCGCGGACGGGCGGCGGATGTGGCCTTTGCGGCAACGGCCATTGCGGTGGCGCAGGGTGTGATGCCGCCGCAGGTGACGCTGACCGAAGGACTGAATGCGGACAGCGCAGCAATCACCGACAGCCGCCCTGCGGTGGGATGATGTTTGTCATCGGTTACCCGGGTGCGGCCCGGCGGACGGGTGCCATGGGGCACCTGCGCGGGATTGGTCTGGCGGGGGTGGTCTGGTTTGCGGTTGCGGCTGGGCCGTCCTTTGCGGCGGAACCTTTGCCGGATCAGGTGGTCTGTGCGGATACGGCGCTGGTTCTGGCGATTGACGGATCGGGCAGCATTGATGATGCGGATTACGCCCTGCAGATGCAGGGCTATGCGTCGGCCTTTCGCAGCGGTGAGGTGCATCTGGCGCTGCGGATGGCGGGGGTGGTGGATATCGCCGTTGTCTTATGGGGGGATGGCGACATGAGCGCGCAGATACTTCCCTTTCAGCGCATTGTGGATGCGGCGGGTGCAGAGCGGCTGGCCGTGGAGATGGAGGGGATGACGCGCGAGGTGACGGGCAATACCGGGCTGGCGCGCGGGATTGAGGTCGCCCTTGATATTCTGTCAGAGCCGGGAGTTTGTGCGTTGCGCAAGATCGTGGATGTCTCTGGCGATGGGCGACAAATGCACATGCGCATGCGTCATCCGGTGGCAACGCTGGCCGAACTGCGCCAGCGGGCCGAGGCGATGGGTGTGACGATCAATGCACTGGCAATTGAAACCGATGATGACGGTCTGGCGGAGTATTTCGAAAGCCGAGTGACGGTGGGACAGACGGCCTTTGTCATTCCGATCAGGTCCATGCGGGATTTCGGCGATGCGATCATCGAAAAGTTGCAGCGCGAGTTGATGGCGACGGGTGACCCTATGGATGGGTCACGTCGGATGTAGCGGAGATGATGGATGGGAAAGGAAAAAGGGGGCATCGCAAGCGATGCCCCCTGTGGCCGTTCTATGCGTTCTGGATGGAAAGCAGGGGTGCGACATGGTCGCCAAATGGATTGGTGCTGAAAGGGGAAGACGGGGGCGGCCTGTCGGTGCCCCCGCCTGTGGTGGTTCAGTAGAACATTGCCTTACGCTCGACGGTTGCGCAGGTGCCGGGCTGCAGGGCGCAGGCCTTGTCCAGCATGGTCGACAGACCGTTGTCGGTGGTGGTGGTGCCTGCCGAAGCGGCGACAGGGCCGAGGGAGAGGAGCAGGGTGACGAGGAGAGTTTTCTTCATGTCGCGGGATTCCCTTGTGCGATGGATCGGTTGACCGTCCGCAGGCCATCTGCGGATGAGGCGAAATTGCCCAAGCCGGGCTTTCCCGTCTGTTCCGCAGGGAACAGGGGCGCGAAATTGGTGGCAGGGCGACAAGATGCCTGTGGATTTGGCCGGGGCTGCCGATACAGTCTTGAGGCGCTTGCTCGGCCAGGAACGAGCGCATCAAAGGTTTGCGCTGCGATATCGGTGCCCGTGCGAGTGTGATCCGGCCGCTGTTGCGGCCCCAAGCACCGGATGACCGAAATCTGATGGAAGACACGCTTGTCAGCGCGGACGGAACGGGTGCGGCACGGTCGGGCTGGGTGGCCCCGATCGTGGCCGAGGCCTTTTCTGCCAGTGGCCTGAGCGCGCCGGAAGCTGTGCAGGTTGAGATTGAGGCGGTGTGTCTGTTTGTCGACGTGGCGGGGTTTTCGCGGCTGACGGCCGATCTCGCAAGCCAGTCCAGCCGCAGCGCCGAAGATGTGGAGCGGCTGATCCGCGCGACGTTCGACGGGGTGCTGTCAGCGATTGATGCGCATGGCGGAGCGGTGGCCTGTATCGCGGGCGATGCGATTCTGGCCACATGGACGGGGGCGGATCGCCGGGACATGGCGCAAGCCGCCCGCGCCTGCGCCGAGGCGATTGCGGAGAGGCAGGCCGATGCAGCGGGCAGGGGCCGGGAAGAGGTGTTGCCGATGCGGCTGTGCCTTGATGCCGGGGAGGTGACGGTGGCCTTTGCGGGCGGCATCGGCGGGCGCTGGTTCGGGGTTCTGGGGGGTGGGCCGATCCTGCGCCTTGCGCAGATCGCACAGCAGGCAAAGCCCGGGACGCCCTTTGTGACCGCGCAGGCGCAGGCGTGGGGGGCAGGCGTTGCGGGAGCCGCTTTCAGGGCGGGCGCCGTGCGGCGCGTGCGGGAAACACCCACGGCGTTTCTGCCCGAATGGCTGGTTGCGGGGGATGGAGGGATTCAGCCCTGGCTGGCCGAATACCGCCGGGCGAGCGCGATCATCATGCGCGCCAGCGCCGAGGTGACGCGTGATCCGGCGCTTTTGCAGCGCATCGTTGAAGGGTTTCAGACGGTGGTGGCCGAGGCTGGCGGGTCTGTGCTGAGCGTGCAGACCGATGACAAGGGCCTGATGCTGGTGGCGGCCTGGGGGCTGGCCTTCAAGGCGACAGAACATGATGCGGAACGCGCGGTCATGGCGGCGCGCCAACTGCGGGTGCAATTGGGCGCAGAGCAGGCGGATGTGGCCATCGTGGTGGCCACGGGGGACATGTTCGCAGGCCAGATCGGCACGGCGGTGTTTCGCCAGTATTCCATCCTGTCACGGGCGATCAATGCGGCGGCCAATGCGCTGTTGCGGGCCGGGGGCGATGTGCTGTGTGACGAGGCAACGACGGAGGCTGCGGCGCGGCGGTTCCAGTTTGCCCCAGTTGCGGCCTTTGTTCCCAAAGGGGAACGCGCTGCATTCCGTTTCTTTCACCCCGTGACGGAACGTGTGCAGGAAGGGCCGCGACTGCGCCGGATGGTGGGGCGGGCGCGGGAGTTGGACGCCATTCTGGCGATGACGCTGCGCTGTGGCGGGGCTGGCCCTGCGGGGGTTGTCAGGGTGATTGCCGATGCCGGAATCGGCAAATCGCATATCGCGACCGTGGCCGCCGGGCGCATGGCAGAGGCCGGGGTGACGCCGCTGTTCATTGCAGGCGACAGTTTGCGAAACGGGTCGGCTTTTCATGCGTGGCGGCGGTTGGTGGCGGCATCGCTGGGCCTGCCAGAGGCCCCGGATGCCGGGGCGGTTATGGCCGCCGTGCGGCGTGTTCTGCCAGAGGACGCGCTTTTGGGCCGTCTGCCGCTGTTGAATGCGGTGCTGCCCGCCGATTTGCCGGAAACGCCGGAAACGGCGGCGCTGTCGCCCGTGGCGCGCGGTCAGGCGACGCGGGAACTGGCGGCTGAATTCATCTTGCGCGGATTGCCCGATGCGGCCTGCTGCGTGGTGGTGGAGGATGCGCACTGGCTGGATGCGCCATCATGGCGGCTGATCGTGGATTGTCAGCGCGCAAGGCCGGGGATCGGTGTGCTGATCCTGACGCGGGCCGTGCCAGAGGATGACCTGCCCGCCGATGCGGTGGCCATGTTGCGGGCCGAGACGGCGCAGACGATCCGGCTGGAGCCGCTGGCGCCGCAGGAAATCGTGGAAGTGGTCACCGAACATCTGGGGGTGGTCGACCTGCCGGGGGAGATTGCGACAGAGATCTGCGATCTGGCCGAGGGGCATCCGCTTTACGCCAAGATCGCAGCGGCGCAATTCGTGCAGACGGGGCGGATCGTCGTGTCGATGGGGCATTGCCATGTGCCGAACGTGTCGCGCAGCCGGGATGCGGTGGCCGTGCAGGGCGGGTTGCGGGGGATGGTGATCAGCCAGATTTCGCGCCTTGGCCCTGCGGCGCAGGTGGCGATCAAGGCGGCGAGCGTGGAGGGGCGGGTGTTTGACCGGCAGGTTCTGGCGGCGTTGCTGCCCGAGCTTGGGGGTGAACTGGATACTTCGCTGGAGGAACTTTGTACGGCGGGGCTGGTGGACAGGGTGGATGGGGGGCGGTTCCGCTTTCACCATGCGACCATTGTGGACGCCGCCTATGATCTGCTTGTGGGTGATGAGCGGCGTCGGCTGCATCGCGGAGTGGCCCAGCAGATCGAGGCGCGGGGTGGCGGCACGGCGCGCGATGCGCTGCTGGCGCGCCACTGGGACCGGGCGGGGGATGAGGCGCGGGCGATGCAGTATCTGGATCAGGCCGCGCGGGCCGCGATCCAAAACCAGGCCAACAGGGAAGCGGTCACGATGTGCAATCGCGCGCTGGCGCTGGCAGGGGGCGATATGCCGCCGATGCGCCGTGTCGGATGGCATGCCATCGCGGGTGAGGCGCTGCGGTCGCTGGGCAATTTCCTTGAGGCAGAGCCGCATCTGAAGGCGGTGATGGCAGCGGGTTTCCGGCGGCCGGCCGAGGGGACGGCGCGGCGCGTGGCGGGGGCGTTGGCGGCCTATGCGCGGTTGCAGGCCAGCCGGGGGCAGCCGCGCAGGGCCGAGCCCGCCAATCGCGAGGCAGTGCTGAAAGCATCGCGGGCGCATCTGACCTTTGGCGAGATCTGTTATGATCGGCAGGATACGCCGGGGCTGCTGTATCACGCGCTAGTGGGTATGAACCTTGCGCTGCGGGCGGGGGGGACCAGCGCGGAACTGGCGCGCGGTTATGCGGGCACGGCGATGATCGGCATTCACGCAAAGCCGCTGATCGACGGGGACCGGTTCCGCACGCTGGCCGTGGAGGCCGCGCAGGCGCTGGGCGATGCGGCGACCACGTCATGGGTCTATATGGTGGCGTCGAACTACGATTTCGCCCTGGGGCGGTGGGATCTGGCCGAGGAAGAGGCGCAGGTGTCGATCCGCGCGGCCGTTTCGGCGCGCGAGATCAAGGATTGGGAAGTGTCGGTTTCCACAGTTGGCAACATCCGGCGCTTACGGGGGCATTTCCGGACCGCGGATGCCGTAGATCAGGAGGTGTTCGAGTCCGGTCGTGATCGGGGGGTGCCGCAGGTGATGCTCTGGGCGTTGACGGGGCGGCTGAAGAACATGACGGCCTGCAACGAGATTGACGAATGCGACCGGCTGCTGGAGCGGTTGCGCGCGCTGTATCGCGATGATCTGAACCGGCTGAATGCGGCGGCGAGCAACGAAATTGCGCTACGGGTGTTTTCCTGTCTGGATCATCTGCGCGGGCAGCGGGATGCAGCGGCGATGACCGATCTGCTGCGCGCGGCAGAGTTGTATGCAGGGCTGCGCGATCCACAGGTCTATATGGTTGACCCCATCGGGTTTATTCTGGACGCGATCCGCGCGCTGCTGCGGCGACGGCCGGGGGATGCGAGCCTGACCGGGGTATCAACTTTTTTCGCCAAGAAATCGGCCGCGCTGGCGGGCATTTATCCGGCAGCACAGGCGCGGCGTGATCTGGCGCGCGGGGACGCGGCGCTGATGCAGGGGCGGGCTGACAGGGCGGCAGAGCACTGGCGGCGGGCCGTCGCGGCGGCGATGGTGTTTCAGATGCCCTTTGATGCGGCTATGGCGGAACACAGGCTGGCGCATCTTTCTGCGCTGACGCCGGGTGAGCGGGCCGAACATGCGGCCCGCTGCGCGGAACGGTTGGGCGAACTGGGGCTTGTGCAACCCCTGTGCTGGACCTTGTGACGCCCGCCGTCAGGCGAGCATCGTGCTGTCGGTCACGATGCTGAGGGAATCCAGCGTCAGGTCGTTTTCGTTCGAGAAGCGGAACACCATCACCAGTGGCTGCTGGAAGGTCTTGCCGGACCCGATCCCCTGACCCTGCACGATCCATGTCATGACTGTTGATCGGTTGGAAATGTCGGTGATGCAGCTTTGCGATGACCACTGGGTCATGAAGTTCGGGCGTCTGATCAGGTTGGATACCTCGCCCAGCCCGGCAAGGCCAAAGTAGGGGCCTTTGGGAAAGCCGCTGCCGCCCGGCCCGGTTATCACCGTCCGGGCGCAGCACGGATCGGTGACGGGGGTTCCGTTTTGCAGGGCGGCGGAAAGGGCTTTGGCAAATGTTGTCGCCTCTTGCGTGAGTTCCGACTGGATCGTGGGATCGAATGGGGTGCCAAAGATGATCCGGTCGATTTCATCCGTGTCCATCACCAGCCAGTCCCGCGCGATCAGGGCGGCGGGCTGGGCGGGATCGGTGAATTCGAACACCATGCGGGCCTTGACCCCGTAGAAGGGCAATTGGGTGCTGTTGGCGACGCCATCTACGGTAAACTCGGCATAGGCCATATTGTGGGCCGCATCGACCGAGATGCAATCGACGTTCAGCCGCGAGATGGTGATGAAAAACCCAAGCCGGGCATAGAAGGCGACGGTGCCCTCGCGCCCGATGTAATGATCGGCGGGCAAGGCCTTGCCGCCGGGGCCGGTGAAATCGCAGTGCTCGTCAAGGGCGGGCCATTCCATCATCGGGTTCTGAAGGCTGATGGCCTGCATGATGACCTTGACCGCATCGCGCATGGCAATTTCGCGCAGGAAGGTATCCCGCGACCAGGTGATCTGGCTGTCGAGCGCCTGCATGATATCGGCAGCGACTTCCATTCCCGACCAGACCGCGCCCGACATGTAGCCATTGGCGATGGAGGCGGTTTCCGTCGAGGCGAAATGCACGCGGTCGAAGGGTCCCGCGCCGGGTGTGCGTAACAAGAGCCCGCTCAGTGCGGGAAGGAATGTCTTGGGTGGGAAGTGGCCCGCGGGGCAGCCTTGGGAATAGGTTTCACCGGTCCAGTCCATTTCGCGGTAGACGGGATTGTTGGCCTTGACCGCTGCGGGGCCGAAACACCGGCTGATGGTATCAATGACGATCTGTTCGCGGTCCTGAAAGGTGCCTTTGCGGTAATCTTCGGCCTCTTTTCCCACGATGAAGGCCATCAGTGCGGGAATGCCTTCGGCCGAGGTATTGTCCATGATCCAACTGACCGGCCAATCCGCAAGCAGCACGTCACCCGACAGGCCGTATTTCGAGATGTTGTCGAAGGGCAGGCCATTGGCGGTGCCGGAGGTGTAGGTGGTGGTATCGTTGCGCCAGAAGGGCGTGTCGAACAGGACATAGGCCATGATCATGGTCGAGTTCTGCATCGTCGTCGCTGCAAGGGTGCGGGCGGGCGGCAGGGGCGGGACGAATTTCACCGATTGCAGCAGGCGCGGGGCGAGGGCGACGAGCGCCTTGCGGCCGACATACATTCCTCTTCCGGTGACGACCTCGACCTGGTCCCTGTCGGGCGACTGGACGATGTCCGTGACCGGCGCGCCCGTGATGATGGCACCGGGTTGCATCCCGTTGATCCGGTCGGCAAGGGCGAGCGCGATGGATTGCGCGCCTTTCTTCAGCCGATACCCTTGCGCCCCCTGCACGGGCCAGCGGATCGACTGGAACCGGACCAGCCCGCCATTCGATTTCAGATAGAACAGGAACCAGAGCATCGAGATGTCTTCGGGTTCGCAGGAAAACCCGACGCGACAGAGCATCCGCAGCTGCGATTTGAACGAGTCGGTCAGCGGCCCCCAATCGGGCAGGTCGTAGGTTGTCACCCAATCCCAGACTGACATCTGATCGAGGATTTCCGCATTCGGCGTCAGATCGACGGAATCGAGCCTGACGCTGTCTGCGATGCCCAGCAGATAGGATAGCGCGGCCAGCGAAGAGGGTTCGGGTGGAATGGTCGTGCCGATATAGGCGGAAATGGTCTTGTCCACCCAAAGCAGGTTTGCACCCAGACCGGCCCAGAATTCCTCGGGCGTGGGCATGGACTGTTCGGGGCCTTCGTATTGTTCGAACATGTCGAGGTTGAGCGTGTTGATCAGGTCGATCACAGGCTTCTGAAACGGTTCATTGCCCACGAAATGCGCACCGAAATCAAAGGTGCCGGTGGTACCCTTTTGGGTTTCCGTCACGCTGTAGGTGCGCCCGCCGACCCGGTCGCGCGCTTCCAGCACCAGCACCCTTTTGCCGGCGTGCAAGAGCGTGTCGGCGGCCACCAGGCCTGTCAGGCCAGCCCCTACGATGATGACGTCATATGGGTTATGCTCCATTCCGAAATGCTCCCTTTGGTTCAAATGGTGGTCTGACGCATCAGTCTTGTTTTGGTCCGCGCCTCTGGTGCCGTGGCAGGGCGAGGGCGGATTGGGGAAGGTCGTTCTGGGGCGGGGTCAATCCGCACCCATGTCATAGGCGTCGATGTAGTTTTCCAACGCCAAGCGCGCGCAGAGGATCTGGTTGCCCTGACGCACGAGGATGCCGTCGCTGAGAAACGACTGGATGACCTGATTCACCTTGGGGCGGCTTGCGCCCACGATCAGCGCAAGTTCCCCCTGATTGAGGCCCCAGCGCACCGGGACAAGCGCCTGCCCTTCGGCACCGGGCGTTTCGCGCAGGCTGAGTTGCAGGAAGCGCGCGACGCGCATCTGCAGATCATAAAGCGCGATGGATTCCATCTGGAAATTTGTGCTGCGCAACAGCCCGCATAGGTGCCGGGCCAGTGCAAGGCCAAGGGTTGGATGCGCCTCTGCCACGCGCAGAAAGGCCTGCCGTTCGAGGACTATTCCCCGCACCTCGGTCACCGCGATGGCATCGGCCGAGCGGGGTTCGCCGTCGATCAGGGCAAATTCGCCGATCACTTCGCCCGGGCCCAGATGTTTCAGGACCAGTTCCCGCCCCCGCGCCGTGGACAGCGCCAGACGCACCCGACCGAACAGGATGGCCACCAGAAAAGTATCCGTATCGCCGCGCTGAAAGATGGTCTTTCCTTCGGCCCAGATGCGGCTGCGCGCCATTTCGGCAAGGGCGGACAGGCTGGCCTCATCAGCGCCGGAAAGCACCGGCGACTGGCGCAGCAGGTCTGCGGTGTTCTGTGCGGCCCGATCTGATTGCTTGCCCTGGGTCACGCGGATGCACGCCCGAAAAAGCCACGCGACTGCCTTAGATCCCGCCCTTCCAAAGCCACGTCGCGCGCCACCGGAAATTAATTTAGATTACCAACAAACCCTATGCGCCGACGGCACATCCGGCAACGGATTCGTCAGGCAAGCGGGTGGTGTTGTGGGGCTGAATGACCTGCCACTGGTCTTTCATCCAGCTGCGATCAGAGCCGGTAGATGGCTTACGCCTTTCCGCCCGGATTGAGCAATCGCCCGGCGCGCGGAACCTTCGTCGCGTGCAGCGGGGCGCGCGATTGCTGTGGTCAGGTGCAGTGCGAAGCCTGCGGGGGTCTGGTAGCCGAGGGCCAAGTGGGGCCTAGGAGTGTTGTACTTGGTGATCCAGGCCGCGATGAGACCGCGGGCATCGGCAAGGTTGCGAAACAGCGTCTCGTTGAGAAACTCATCCCGCATCCTGCCGTTGAAGCTTTCGACAAAGCCGTTCTGCTTCGGCTTTACAGACGCGCTGTCGTGCCATTCGACCTTGCGCTCGGCGCGCTACTTCAGGATCGCGTTTGAGGTCAGTTCCGTGCCGTCTTAGCTGCCGATCATTCCGGGCTTCCTGCGGCGTTCGATCAGGGCTGTCATTTCCCGCGCCACGCGGCGGCCCGAGATTGATGTGTCCGTGATCACCGCAAAGCACGCGCGCGTGACTTAATCGACCACGATTAACACCCGGAAGCGCCGCCCGCGGCCGAACTGGTCATGCACGAAGTCGAGCGACCAACGGGCATTGGCCCGCGTCTCGATCCGGATCGAGGCCCTTTCGCCAAATGCCTTGCGGCGTGCTTTGTATTTTCGCACCCTTAACCCTTTTTCGGAATAGATATGGTTGATCCCGACGCCTCTCTCTCGCCTGAGCAACACGAAGAGTCGCCGGTAACCGAACCTGCTTCGTTCCCAGATGCTGCAACCGCCCCCGCAGCACCGTGTCTGGCGAGCGCTGCGACCGGTGGTGCACCATCTTGCGGTCTCCGCACCCGCAATCTCGCAAGCCCACCGTTCCGACCGACCGAGATGGACCTGCAGATGCGCGACAGCCTCGCGCTTCACGGTATCGCCTTGGCTTTGCACCAGTGGCGGCTCGTGGCTCTGCGTCACCATTCTTGACAGCAACTCCTTCATCGCCGTCATGTTGATTGTCTGCTCGGCCAGAAACTTTCTGGGCTTCGCGTTCTCGTCCTCAAGCGCCTTCAGCCGCTTGGCGTTGGACACCGTCATCACGGTATACTTCGTCTTCCATGCATAGAATGTGCCCTAAAACATCCCGTACTTGCGGCAGAGATCGGCGCACTTCGCGCCAACCTCATGCTCCTGCAGGATGCCAACAATCTGCTCTTCCGTCAGTTGTGTTTTCTTCATCGTCCGCTACCTCTGTGGGCGGGACTCTAATCACAGATGGAGGAAAAATCCCGTGGCAGGTCATCGCACTTTGTCGGGCGTAATCATGTTCGGGCGTTTGCAAGACGGGCGACTGGTCGCTAGCCGCTACGACCGATGCCCGACGGTCTTCAAATCCTCCGGCGCTCTCGCAGCAACTGTCGTGTTCTGGCTATGAAACAATAACGAGTACTGACTCTAGGGCGAATTTGTGTCAGAAGCGCAGGAGATGACCATCGAATTTTCTGCGGTAATTAGCAGTACTCGCCCAAAATCCCTTTTGGCGGCGATTTGACAGATTTCTTCTTGATCTGGGTTAGCCAATGCTTGTCCATCAGATAAAGAGTAGTCGGCAAATCCGTAGTATGGCGTAACTTCACAACCATACTTTTGAGGCACAATTCCCATTAGCATGGGCTTGCCAGTGAGCGCGGGTACAACAATGCTTGCGGCCCAGCACGTTTTTTGGGACATCCAAAATTCACTAAAGTTGGCATCGATAAGAACAGCGTCCACAGCGGTGTTATGGTCAATGACGGAAGTGACGACTCTTCCTACGGGGGTCTCTTTGAGTGACGCTTCTCTTAGTGTAGATGCATTAGGCTCAGTTGCGCTGGCGAAAGCCGCCCTCCAAGTTCTGATCTGTTCAAGACCGCGCAAATTATCGTCATGAAGCGCCAGAAGCGCAATGATCATACCAGAAACAATCAAAAAGCCAGTTTTTGGTGTCCTATCCGAAATCCAGCGCGGAACCATGCCCAGAACTGGAATGACCATTATTCCCAGCCAACTGCCCGGGTCTGAGAAGTAGTATTGCGCCCCGGCAGGTGCGTTCAGCACATAGCTTGCCCCAAGTCCGGCCCACATTCCGCTGAGTAGCGCCACGACCAACGATTTTCGTGATGAATCAGCCGGCATTCGACGCAAGGCAAGCACAGTCAAGACAGAAGCCAGCAATAGCGCATAAACGGCTGGTCGTTCGTAGGCAAAGAAGGCAAATGGCACAAACATGGGTTCGTTGGTGCCGCCAGAAACCGGGTAGGAAAGATAAACCGCGATTGGTGGCAATAGTCCTGCGAGAACTGATGCGAGCAGGAACCACGGTTTCTTTTGCCCTTGAAACGCAAGGCCCGCAGCGACCGCCGCACCAAGGACAAAACCAACGGAAATCTTGCTGAGGGCTGCCAGACCGACAAGACCAGCTAGTAGAGTCAAAGCAACGATATGCTCGGTCTTTTCGGTTGAGGCAAGGGACATTCTTTGGAACACAAGGACAGCAAGTATAAGAAACCAAAGGGAAATATTGTACGACTCTGACACATAGTAGGAGTGCCACATCAATGCACCACCGAGAGCGAGCCAAGTTAGAACTGAAAAGGTTGCCACCGGACGGGCGACGTTTGGACTTTTTGCAGGGAGAAGTTGCGCTGAGGCCTGGAGTAGCAATGCGACGAGGACGGGGACAGCAACGAACCCCACAAACAAGCTGTAACCCTGTAATGCGGGAACGCCCAACCATTCTGCAAAGCCCCCGATCACACGATGGCTAAACACATGATAGACGAGGGGAATATGGCCGTCGACACCGATGCTTGCGACTCCGAATCTGGTGAGGCTCTCTGCTATCGCGGCATGGAACAAGGTATCATGATGCGCTAGTCCTACCAGCGCTGCTTCCAATACGATGGGAGTTGCATAGTTTAGCGCAAGGTTCACAAAGCCGTAAATTACAGAGCAAAGTGTGGCAATGGCCAAAACTGTCAGGCTTTGGGTAGCCGTTGGAAGCTTCAGACCCCAAAGCAATCTGATCCCAAAAAACCAGATCAACACTGTGGCAATATCTAAGGAAAATTTAAACCACGAAGGCATGAAAGCGCAAGCGAGCAGCACAAAGAGCAGTGCGGCAGTTGATCGCAAGCCATGGCGCACCCCGAAGGCGACAGGGAGGAGCATTATTGCACCAGAAAATAAAAATGCACGCAGATAAGCAGTGGTTGGGATGGAGAAATCTTCGCTCCCGAATGCGTTTCGTATCCAGAACAAGAAGATTCCACCGCCCAAAGACAGCAGCGTTCCAAAGAGCGTCGCAAGCAGAAACGCCGTATCTGGCGCCCTTTTTCCGTCCTCATTTGTGCTCAGCACCGACACCCCTCCCCGAAAAACAACGTCAACAGTCCAATATGATCTCTTGAATTGCACATGGCGATAGAGCGGTCAATCATGGCTAAACTGCGTGCTTCGGCCAACTTGTGGCATTTTGGCCAACTATGTCTGGCTATAGTAACCTGAACCCTGCTGGACGGACAGAGGCGTGTAGTGCATGCGGATGTTGTGTTTGTTTTTCTGCGCCTGTTATGGGCGTACATCTTGGCAATGCTTATGTTTAACGCGCGCGAACACGTGCTTTTCGAGTGGAAGAGCATACTTGGACATTCGAACCTGTGTCAAAGCCTGTTCCGTTCGTCCTGCTGGCGCAATTTGCACGGCCAGATTGGTGGTGTTTCCCTCAGTGCGTCACCATTCGGAACAGATCGCTCAGCTGAAAGACTGCGGTCGCTATTTCAGGATGTTACGTGATTTTCCTTCCTGACTGCCACGGGTGGAAGCCAAGGGTCGCCGTCGCTTGCCGCCTTGGATGCGCCGATCTTGCCTAGGGGCGATTCCCTAAGACAGATCAATTGCCGAACACACCAAACTAAGGCAAAAGATAAACTTGGCTTTTGGGGTACTGAAATGACACCTTTCAATCGTCCTGCATTCGTAGGTCATGAACTGGACTACATTCGCGACGCAATTTCGCGAGGGCAACTTTCAGGAGATGGGCACTATACCCGCCTCTGCAATGCCGCCATCGCTCGCATCACGGAATCCCATGCGGCGCTATTGACACATTCCTGTACGGCAGCACTGGAAATGGCTGCACTTCTCGCCGGTATAGGCCCGGGAGACGAGGTGATCATGCCATCGTTTACCTTTGTTTCAACGGCCAATGCCGTGGTTTTGCGTGGCGGGGTTCCCGTTTTTGTCGACATTGACCCAGACACGCTTAACATTGATCCAGCCCAAGCCATGAAAGCCGTTACCAGCAAGACTAAGGCTATCTTTGCTGTCCATTATGCGGGCATGATCGCCGATATGGATGAACTCGGGCACATTCGCGATGAACACGGCTTAATCCTGGTTGAAGATGCAGCGCAGGCACTGGGCGCGCGCTACAGGGATCGTGCGGCAGGCAGTCTGGGTGACCTCGCGGCTTTTTCTTTCCACGAGACGAAAAACATCGTTTCGGGGGAGGGGGGGGCGTTGACCATCAATCGTCCCGATCTTGTCGAGCGGGCAGAGATCATCCGTGAAAAGGGCACCAACCGATCAAGGTTCCTTCGAGGCCAGGTAGATAAGTACACTTGGGTGGATATCGGATCCTCATATCTGCCCGGAGAGTTGATCGCGGCATTCCTCTTGGGCCAGCTGGAACATATCCATACATTGAACATGCGTCGCCTTGAAATCTGCGATCGTTATCACGAAGCGTTTGCGTCCTATGAGGCTTCCGGGCGCGTACGCCTGCCTCACCCGCAATTGGACCGTACGTCAAACGGGCACATGTTCTATTTTCTGATGCGGGATATCGCAGATCGCGATGCATTTATCGCGCATATGCGAGCCAAGGGGATCACGACGCCATTCCATTACGTACCGTTGCATAGTGCTCCCGCTGGGCGAATTCATGCGCGTAATGTGGGTGCCCTGCCTGCGACCGACGATGTTTCTGCGCGGCTTGTGCGGTTGCCCCTGTTTTACACACTCAGCCAGCAGGAGCAGGAAGGAGTCATCGCCTTTGCAAAAGCCTACCTCGACAACTAGGCACGCCGAATAAGCGCTTTCATATAGGGACTGAAGGCTGCCGGGAAGCGTTGCAAAAGCCACCCCACCCCGATGCGGCGCAAAAGACGGGCTACGCCGGCGACGGCAGCCTGCCTGCGGGCGAATTCAGGGTCTGTGTCCAACCTTTGCAGCATCCGCGCGATTACACCCGTGTCGAATTCGACCGCGAGGCCATGCGTGCCGCAATACTGCCGGACAGCTGGAACCGTTATGAAGTTCAGCGAAGTCCACAACCCCTGCGCCCCGATCTCGGTCTCGACGCGCTCGATGTGGCGGGCAAAGACACGCCGCGTCAAAGATGGAGATACGATCACAGGAATCCGGAAATGCGGTTCGTATGGCACTGCATAATTCGGGCATAGGATTGTCATCCGACCGGCAGGTGATAGCAAATATGCCCCTGCTAGTATCGCGCGGCGCCAATTCTGGACATGTTCAAAGACGTTGACGGAAAACACCAGATCGAATCGCTTGGTGCCTTCGGGCAACTGAAAATCCTCTATGCCTGCGCGATGGATGGAAAGATTGGGATAGGCCGCTTCAATCCTTGTCAGCGTCGCATTGAAAGCGGCAAAGCCCGTCCCGATCGGTTCCAAGCCGCTAAAGTAAAGATCAGGCCGCAGCGACGACAGGGTTGCGAGCAAGTAGCCCGTGCCGCAGCCCACCTCCAGCACATGTGCGCCGGATGGAAGCGCCATTATCGCCGCCTTCATCTCATTCAGTCCGAATTCAGCTTCGTTCCGGATACGCGCCCGTTCTACAGGATCTGTGAACAAAGCTTCGGTGTCGGGATGCATCATGGCGTCCTCGTTGCAAATACGAAACGGTCCAGCATGAAGAAGACCGGGAGGATCAGCACAACTGCCGATAAGATTGCTGCGAGCAGAGGAGGTATGGAAAGCCCGTCCACCAGAAACATCACGAACATCATGTGAAGTACGTAGATCAAGGCATAAACGAAAATGTAGCGTGCGAAAGATTGGAAAACGGGCGCAGAACTTTCCCATGACCAGAGGCGGTTCTGTACATAGCCCCAAACCATGCCTAGCACATAAATCATCGTGACGGCGATGCGGTAGTCGAGTCCAGTCCGCAAGAGCAGCTCCAATAGCCCAAATAGAGCAGCATTCACCAGCACTCCGGTGATGATGAACTTGCGCCCAGCGGAAGCAATGTGTTTCATTAAAGGGGAGCCTTGTCTATTTTGCCGCCGATCCGGCTGCCAGACCGAAGGTTCTCATAAAAGTATTCGGGAAACCCAGCAGCCTGCATCGACCTTTCGGTGCGGCCAATGTCGTAGGGCACCCGAAAAAGACTGAAGTCTGTTCCGTTCCAAGTTGCAAACGCTGCACGCGGATCGCCATCACGGGGTTGGCCAACTGCGCCTGGGTTGCAGTAGACCGCCGACGTGCCAGTCCACAAGTATTGTACATGTGTGTGGCCAGACGCGAAGGCACAGCCCTCGACCGTCAAGAAGTATTCATTTGACGGAACCATGTACTCATCGGACCAATCATTCCAGCCGGCATGCACCATATTCAACCCGTCTGACTGAACTCTGTTTGGCAAAGAGCGAAGCCATTCCAGAGTATCCGACCGCATCGTCCGCCGCTGGTGATCAAGGCATCGATTTGCGCTATCTGACCGTGGGCACATTGTGCCGTTTGCGATGTAATAGTCGTGATTTCCCATCAAGGTTTCAACGTTGCGGTTTCGCAAGATATCTGCGCAGGCATCCAGATCAGGATAATATCCAGCGACATCACCAAGGCAAACGATCCGACGGATGCCGATTCTATCAATCCGTTCAATAACGGCCTGAAGTGCCGAAAGATTACCGTGAATGTCAGAAATAATCGCAATCATCTTAGTGTGCAACGAATTCGGTTAGATATCTTACTGCAGTCCCGTTCCGCAACTCAGGTTGATGGATTGCTCTGCCGTGCAAATAGTGATCGACACACATTGCAGCCTCATTGAAACCAAAGGCAGCGCGAATAGATGTAGCGGAAGAAATTCGCGGATTTATCTCTAGAAGCATGGGCATCCCCTCGCAGATCCGATACTGAAAATTGGTTGGCCCCTCAGCGCCGAGTTTTTCACTAATCCGCTTCATTGACGGAAGAAATGGATCAACAGAAGTGGTTTCGGCCCAAGCTGTAGCACCTTCGGGCGAAAGCAACCGCCGCAGCGCAATGACAGCGCGGATCTCACCCTGCACGCAAAAGGCGGAAACTGTGTATTCTTGCGACTCGTCTCCGATAATGCGTTGCGCAAGATACTTTTTGCCAACTTCATCTGCGTGGGGCAGGAATTCCGCTTTGCTATGTACCCGAATGATGCCCTTTCCAGCGTAGCCGTCCCGCGGCTTCAGCAGGAACGGTGTGCCTAGGTCAGCCACGAGTCGCGAGTAAGACATTTCGAGAGACGAGGGAATGCGCACGGGATCCCCTGAATCTGCCAGGAATTTGTCAAAGGCAATCTTGTCCATGCAGAGACGGACAAACTCGGGCCGATTCAGGCTAAGAAGCGTCGGGGGCTCTTTCGGGGTGCCAGCGACTGAGGCGAGCCAGGCTACATCCTGTTCAATGCCCGGAATGACGAGGTCGATTCCTTCCTTCTTGATAAGATTGGACAACCAGTCTGGATAGCTGGGATCACGCGTCAGCGGCGCTTGATGAAAAACGTCTGCAAAATGTTGGCCGGCCGCATGAACATAGATGTCAGACGCAACTGTACGGATCTGCATAATCCCCTGCAGACAGCGCAAGATGCCATAGCCGATCACTGCCCCGGTGCCCGTGACCAGAACGGTTGTCATGTCGCTGTTGCCTCGAATAACAGGGCCGCCGACAATTCGGGATATCCGAGCCCAACCTCGCACATTGCGTTAAGCACATCTGGCCCAAGATCCAGAGACGATAGCTGCCCAGTCGTGAATGGTTTCAGAAAGATGCCTTCGCGTCGCGTGACGCAATACCCGCAATCTGTGAGAAGCTGATCAAGCGTCGCTACTGTGTAAGTGCGCAGATGGCCAAGCGCGAGGTCGCCGTCGCCTAAAGCCATCATGTCAGGCAATAGGCCAGCGGCGTGGCCTAAGCGGCGATGCAAAGACTCTGCATTCGGCACTGCCACAGCAATTTTTCCGCCAGGCCCGAGGAACCGCAGAAAGCGTTTTAGGATCAATTCCGGATCATCTACGTGTTCCAGGACGAAACCCATGACGATCAGGTCGAACAGACCTTCTGGTTCGAAGGTTTCGAAATATCCCTCATGAACCAAGGCGCATGAACTGGGATAGCTTTTCCGAAACTGGGAGATCATAGCAGGCGAGCCGTCGACAACCTCGTAGTGGTCAAAGTGCAGTGAGAAGCGTTCGCAAGTGAAGCCATGTCCTATGCCTAATTCCAGAACACGCGAGTTTGCAGGATGCGCTTGGACAAGGCGCTGAGGGTACCAGTTGAGGACGATCGCATTATCAAAAGCATAGGCGAAATCCTCACCGTAGGCGCCGAGAAACTGATCAAGGTTAGATTTCATTTTTTTTCCCCCGCACGACCGACCGGATGATAAATCTCGGGCGGGCCTTCACCTCTTGGAAAAGTTTAGACACGTACAAGCCTACAACTCCGATACCAAGCAAGAGTAAACCTCCCAAAAACCAAATTGAAAACATTATTGCGGTGAAGCCTGACAATATCTCGTTCGGCCAGATTAACCTAACAGAGACAAGCCAAGCACCATAAAGCATCGAGCCAATCCAGATTGCCAGACCAAGAAAGAAGAAGGAGACCAGCGGAGATGCGGTGAATGAGGTCAACGAGTCGATGGTTTGACGCAATTTTCGCGTTAAATTGTAGGTTGAACTGGTCCCGGCGCGTCGAGGCGTTTTAACCAGTTCAAGCGCTTTCTGGCTAAAACCCACCCATGGGAAAAGAGCGCCAAGGTAAATCACCTTGTCCCCCACGGATAGCAAAGCGTCGCGGTAGCGCTTTGAAAAGATCCGGCACGTCATCTGGTTCGCTGGGATTGTGACCGTTGAACTGGCGTTCAGAACCCACCAAAAGGCGCTTCCTGCGAAATTGCCCATGGCAGAGCCGATCCGTTGCTTCTGAATCCCAAAGACCACATCATGCCCTTCGGTCTGAGCTATATTCCAGAAGTCAGCCAGCCATTCAGGCTGCTCTTCCAAGTCGATGTCAGTCAGATAAATCCAGTTTCCTTCAGCATTCTCTAGACCTGCAAGAATCGCGGCGTGATGCCCGAAATTGCGCGATAGGTCGACGACGACGACAGCGGGGTTTTGATTGGCTACTGCCTTGGCCCGATCCAGTGAAGCGTCAGGTGAACCGTCATTGACCAGAATGATTTCAAAATCAGGGGTGATCGCGGCGGCAGAACGGCTGATGCGGTCGCAGAACTCTTCGATGAAGGCTTCCGACCGATACATCGTTGCGACGATGGAAAGTGCAGGGTGGGACGGCTGAATTGTCATCTCAGAACACCTTATCGTGCGGCAGATGAGCCAGGCAATCGAGGATTGATATGCCGGCCTCGTAACCGCCATCCATTTGCCGATAGGCGGGGTAGGCGGGATAGGCCATCCATTCTACCGCTATCCCTGCGGCCAAGAACTGTGTCTCGTCGAGATAGGATCGTGCTGATGGGCCTGACAGATAGCGTGTTGCACCAAGCGATTGGCAAATCGACACCAACCGCCCGGTCCTGTCGCCCTTTTGCGGCAGGTCGGCAGCATCGTGAAGGCGCGTGGCGATCCCAAGTAGTTGCATCAGTTGCGCCACCAGATACTGGTTGATTGCGCTGAGTCTGTGCATTTCGGCAGCAGCGGCGAACCAGTCGTCCAGACGCGGTTTCAATTGCGACCGAAAGCAAGGTGCACTGCCAAGCGCTGACTGAAGGGTCTTCAGATGCCGAGACGGCCAGCGTGGATCAGAGACGCTAACCGTTTCAATGGTTTGCCCAAACTGTCCGGATGTCGCCACCGGAACCGTAAGCCAGACTGGCCCGGTCTGCGTGACGATCCTATTGCGGTTACGCCAATCGTTCTTGGTGAATTGAACCGTGTCGTAGAAGACAAAGTCGTCTGCCCTGCGAATGAGGTCAAAATAGCCCCGCCATGGCACGTAATTGGATTGTAGGACCACCACCGTTGTCACGGCATGATGCCCCTGATGAGGATGTGAGAGTAAGGGACACGCATCAGGTTTGTTTTCACCTGCGTCTCTAGCGCCAGATGCTTTGGAAATAGTGAGCGATATCCCTCTTCGCGCCGGATGTCCTTCCCGCTGTCAAGCCACTTCAGCAACCGTGCCACCGGGTTCTGATGATCATGGTAGACTGGTTCCAGTCCGATAAAGACGCCGTTGGGACGCAGCAGCGCAGCAGATTGCGCCAGCACAGATTTTGCCACCGCGTCGTCTAGATGGTGAAGGATGCCAATTGCGACGACAGCATCACAGGCCCCGATGGCCGCGATGACACCAGCATCTGCGAGATCACCGCAAAGAAAGGTTGTGTGCGGCGTGCCAAAACGGCTGTTTGCCGCCGCGATGTGCCGTTCGTTGCGATCAACGCCGACATAGCTGCCTGCATGCTGTAGGTTGGTTGACCACAATCCTGGACCGCAGCCAATTTCAACCACTCGCTTGTTCTCAAGCCCTGAAAAAAGCTCATGCGCGATACGTTCTTTGGCTTGCGGCCCAGCAAGCCCTGACTGGATGCGAGTATAGAGGGCTGGGACAGTTACGATCCAATGAAGCCCTTTCGTACGTTCAGCCATACTTCACACCACTTTTCCCCATCAGGCTTGCCTTAGCCCATGGCACGTACTGACGAAAGCATTTGGTTCTGTGAAAGGTGGTAGAGAGCGGAAATCAACAGGTGGGATTCAATCAGCCCCGCTGTCCCACCCGGAGATCGCCTTCACCTCCAGAAACTCCTCAATCCCCCAGACGCCGCCCTCGCGCGCGCGGCCGGACGCTTTGACGCCGCCAAAGGGCGATCCTGCGGCGCGGGATTTGCCGTTCATCTCGATCATCCCGGCGCGGAGTTGGCGGGCGAGGCGGTTGCGGCGGGGGCCATCCTGGGACTGAACATAGTTGGTCAGCCCATAGGGGGTGTCGTTGGCGATCTGCACGGCCTCGGCTTCGGTATCGAAGGGAATGATCGACAGGACGGGGCCGAAGATTTCCTCTTTCTCGATCGTCATGCCGGGTTTGACATCGGCAAAGACGGTGGGGCGGACGAAATAGCCTTTGTTCATGCCCTCAGGCAGGCCAAGACCGCCGGAGACAAGGCGCGCGCCTTCCTCGATCCCTTTCTGGATGTAGCCCTGAATCTGATCCCATTGGCGTTTGTTGACCACCGGGCCGATGTGGCGGCCGGGTTCATGGGCCGAGGCGACCTTTGTGGCATCGGCCACCTGCTTGGCGATTTCCACCGCGCGGTCATAGACGGGGCGTTCCACCAGCATCCGCGTCGGTGCGTTGCAGGATTGGCCGGAATTGTTGAAGCAATGCCGCACGCCGCGTTCAACGGCGCGGTCATCGGCATCGGCGAAGATCAGATTTGCCCCCTTGCCGCCCAGTTCCAGCGTGACGCGTTTCAGCGTTTCCGCCGCGGCCTTGCTGATGGCCTTTCCGGCGCGGGTAGAGCCGGTGAAGGAGATCATTTCCACATCCGGGTGGGTGGACAGGCGGCTGCCCACGCCCATGCCATCACCGTTCACAAGGTTGAACACGCCTGCCGGAACGCCCGCATCATGGACAAACTCGGCGAAAAGGAGGGAGGAGAGCGGCGATTCCTCGGACGGTTTCAGAACGCAGGTGCAGCCTGCCAGAAGGGCGGGGATCACCTTCAGCGTGACCTGATTCATCGGCCAGTTCCATGGGGTAATCAGACCAACCACACCGATGGGTTCCAGCGCGATCCGGTCATTCGGGGCATGAGGGCCAAGCGGGCGGACCCATTCGATATGGTCGAAGGCGGTCAGGAAATTCTTCAGATGCCAAGGCAAGCAGGGCGCCTGATCGCTGCGCGACATGTCGATGGGCGCGCCCATTTCCAGACTGATGGCCTGCGCCATTTCTTCGGCCCGCGCTTCATACTGGGCGAGGATCGCCTCGACATAGGCTTTGCGGGTGGCAGGGGGTGTGGCGGCCCAGGCCGGAAAGGCGGCTTTGGCAGCGGCGACGGCCGCATCGGTATCTGCGGCAGACCCCAGCGAGATGATGGCGCAGGTGTCTTCGGTCGACGGGTCGATCACGGCGTGATCGTTCGGCGCAAGCGGGGCGGTCCAGCGACCGTTGATATAGAAATCGCGCTTGATGAGCATGGGAGCCTCCGTTGGGCGGAATTTGATCATAACTTGTCAGGACGGGACGGCGCTGGCAAGCGCAGGACCGACAGGCGCTGTCGCGCTTGGCGGGTCTGGTGCGGTGGGAGAACGGTTTGCCGGGCTGCAAAAGCGGTGAAGGATGGTTGCGGCGATTGGCCGGAATAGGAAATTTCGTCTGTGTTCCGATGGGCTGAGCGATGAATTTCCTGAACTTCGGGCGATATGGCCTTGGGGGGTGAAACCTTGTTCCAAAGCGCGTATGTATTGCCCCAACGACATCGACAGGAGTTTTCCCATGTCCGTTCGCATCAACGACATCGCCCCCGACTTCACCGCCGACTCTACCGCTGGGACCATTCGGTTCCATGAGTGGCTGGGTGACAGCTATGGCATCATATTTTCCCATCCGCGCGATTTCACGCCCGTCTGCACCACGGAATTCGGTGCGGTGGCGCAGCTGGCCCCGGAATGGGCCAAGCGCAACACCAAGGTGCTGGGCGTGTCGGTCGATTCGGTTGGCGATCACCAGAAGTGGAAGCGCGACATCGAGGCATTTGGCGGCGCCCCCGCCGATTTCCCGATCATCGACGATTCGTCGCTGAGCGTGGCCAAGGCCTATGACATGCTGCCCGCCGATTATTACCTTCCCACCGAAGGCCGCACGCCGGCGCATTCGGCGACAGTGCGGACGGTCTATATCATCGGGCCGGACAAGAAGGTGCGGCTGACTATGACCTATCCGATGAGCGTGGGCCGCAACTTTGCCGAGATCCTGCGCGCGCTGGATGCGGTGCGCGCGACCGACGGTGTGCCATTGGCCGCGCCCGCCAACTGGGTGCCCGGACAGGATATGATCGTGGCGCTGGCGCTGAACGACGATCAGGCGCGCGAGCGGTTTGGGGAGCTGGACATCAAGCTTCCTTATCTGCGGTTTGCAAAGGTGGCGGTGAAGTAACCGCCATCCCGAAGGCTCCCCCAGGCGGCACCGGTCGCGGAGGAGCTTTCGGCATCCCTTGGCTTTTCGCCTCATTTGCGTTCAAAGGTTGGGGAGCAAGTTGAGGGGTTCACGATGCAATCGGATTGGCGCAAGTTGACCGAAGCGGAAGCTGGCGTTGCTGCCCTTGGTCAACCGCCCTTTGGTACTTTTGCGCCAAACTTCATCCAACGTGCGATCATCCGGCTTGCCCGGGGATCCGTATTGAGGCGTGGCTTGTTCAGAAGCAAAGTCACGGGCCTGATCCTTGGTATTGGGCGGGGCAAGCTGGACATTCACTTCAGGGGTGCTGCCTTTCGGTTGAACGGAGAGCGCAACCTGATTGAATACGGCCTTCTGCTTGTTCCTGAATACAACCGCGTTGACATCAACTTCCTGCTTGAGGATGCCCCCGAGGATGCGGTCTTCCTCGACCTTGGCTGCAACATTGGCCTTTATTCACTGCCGCTTGCGGCAGCCCGGCCCAAAGGGCGCGTCGTTTCCATTGACGCCAACCCGAGGATGATGGCGCAGATCGCCTGGAATGCCGCTGCCGGCGCGCAGGCGAACCTGTCCTTTGTCCATGCGGCGGTGAGCGACCATGAAGGCACCGCCGACCTTGTGATCCGCAAGGATGATGTGGCCATCGTGGCCGTGCAGGAGAACACAGGCGGAAGCATGCCGCTGCGCACGTTGCAATCTCTTGTCGACGAGCTTGGCCTTGGGCGCATTCACGGATTGAAGATCGACATCGAAGGCCATGAGGACCGTGCGCTTGTTCCGTTTCTGGACGGATGCTCCCCCGAGTTGCGGCCAGACCGGATCGTGATCGAAAAGGCCGGGGCAGATGTGGATTATCCGGGCTGCACGTCCGCGTTCCAACGGCATGGCTATGTTCTGGTGGCACGGACGCGCAACAATTCCCTGTACCGGCGCGCGATCACCGTGGGCATGGGTTGAGGTGGTCACGGCGGTGGATACAAACACGGGCCTTGATGCGGACTTCTGGAAAAGTGTTACGCCTGTCGTAGTCACTTATAACAGCGCGCATTGCGTTTCTGATCTGGCGGACTGTCTTTCAGGCTATGCCCATGTGATTGTTTCAGACAATGCCAGCGGCGATGGGACTGTGGAGCGTGTCCATGAGCTTTTGCCCCAAGCAGAGGTTCTGGCACATGACCGCAATCTGGGTTTTGGCACGGCGAACAATCGGGCGCTTGCCCGTGTGAAGACACGGTTTGCCCTGCTGCTTAACCCGGATTGTTCGATCCGCCCTGAAGATGTGCGCAGGCTGGTGGACGCGGCGCAGACCTTTCCAGAGGCATCGATCCTGGGGCCGCAGATCCTTGATGGCAAGGGACGGCCCGAGGTGAATTACCGTTGGGCCGCGAACCGGTGGAAATCCGAAGGCCCGGCGGCAGAAGGCCCGGCCTGTGTCGGGTTCCTGAGCGGTGCCGTCATGCTGTTGCAGATGGATGTCTGCGCGCCGCTTGGATTCTTTGATGAGAGATTCTTCCTTTATTATGAAGATGATGACCTGTGTCTGAAGTTCTTTGATGCAAAGCGCCCGCTGATCATCGTGCCGGCCGCATCCGCGGTTCATCTGGCGCGGCGTTCGGTCAAGGGCAACGCGCCGATCAAGGGTGAATTCTGGCGGGGATACCATCACGCGCAATCAAAGCTGACCTACAGTGCCAAGCATCACGGTGCCGAGGAAGCGTCGCGCTTGTGGCGACGGTTGATGATTGAAACCACGCTTGCGCTGCCGCTGCGGTGTGTTCTGTTCTCTCCCCGGATGATCGCGCGTCTGATGGGGCGATGGCGTGGGGTGTTGGCATGGCAACAGGCTGCCAATGGCCGGGCACAGCCCCCGCGCAGTTGATCACGGATCAGACTAATGGAATGGCCGCGCAGGACAGGAACGGAGAAGAGAACCTTGGATTTCAAGATCAATGGTCGTTTGATCGGCCCTGACCAGCCGCCCTATGTGATTGCCGAACTGTCTGCCAACCACAATGGCCGCCTGGATAAGGCGCTTGAACTGGTCAAGGCGGCAAAGGCGACCGGTGCGGATGCCGTGAAAATTCAGACGTATCGCCCGGACACCATCACCTTGGACAGCCATAATGATGAGTTCCTGATTAAGGGCGGCCTGTGGGACGGAAAACGCCTGTTCGATCTTTATGCCGAAGCGCATACCCCGTGGGAATGGCACAAGCCGCTGTTCGATCTGGCGCGGTCGATCGGGATAACGATGTTTTCGTCGCCCTTTGATCCAACCGCTGTAGATCTGCTCGAGGATCTGGGGGCTCCGGCATACAAGATCGCGTCGTTCGAGGCGGTGGATTTGCCGTTGATCCGCTATGTCGCTTCGACCGGCAAGCCAATGATCATCTCCACAGGGATGGCAGATGCAGAAGAGATTGCCGAAGCCATCGCAGCGGCGAGGGATGGGGGATGCAGGGATCTTGCAATCCTGCATTGCGTAAGCGGTTATCCTGCCCCTGCCTCGGATTACAATCTGCGGACGGTGTCCGACATGATGCAAAGGTTCGGCTGTGTAACAGGCCTTTCTGATCATACGCTGGACAATACAACCGCCATCGCCGCGATTGCGATGGGTGCTGCAATCATCGAAAAGCACTTTACCCTTGATCGGTCCGGCGGCGGGCCGGATGACAGTTTTTCACTGGAGCCCAAGGATTTCACCCAGCTTTGTGCAGGGGCGCGAACAGCCTGGGAAGCGCTGGGCAAGGTGGATTACGGCCGAAAGTCCAGCGAGCAGGGCAATGTGATTTTCCGCAGGTCACTTTACTTTGTGTCTGACCTGAAGAAGGGGGATAAGATCAGCCCCAAGGATGTTCGCAGCGTGCGGCCCGGCTATGGGCTTGCACCCAAGCATCTGGATCGGGTGATCGGACGCACTGTTCTGACCGATGTGCAGGCCAATACACCCGTTCGCGATGATCTATTCGACTGATCGCCAGCGACCGTCGTTCATCACGGACACGAGCGAGGTCACCGCACGCTCTGCCTCTTTCTGCACGTTGTAATCTGGCACGATGGATTCATAGTCGCGGTCCACCGTGCCCGGGTAAAGCGCCTTGCTGACCGCGTCGAATGACTGTTTCAGGCGTTCGGAATCACGCTGGTGGTTGATTGCCTTTTGGATGCAATCGGGGTCTGTCCATTCGAAAACGCCGTCAACGCGCGTGTACCAAGTGACACCAAAGATGACGACGCCTTTGCCAATCAGGCATGCCTCCCATCCGGCTGTGCCGGAAATGGTGGCCAGGAAGGAACAGCGCCTGATGAGTTCGAAACTTGAGATTTCAGATGAGACATAGAAGGTGTTCGGAATGGATTTCAAACGGCGGAAGAAGCTTTCCTCGCGCATGAAGGTCGTCTGCATAGGGTTTTCTTTGACATAGATCTTCATGCCCGCCGGAAGCTTGCGGGACAGCGCTTCGAGCGCCAAGAGTTGGTCGCCGTATTCGTAGCCCCACGTATCGGTTGTGAGTTCGGGTTGTAGGTGCAGCGGGAAGTAGACGAAATCTTCGTCAAGGCTGACCTTTTCCTCGGCCGAGGGGTTGGGATGCCCACCATTCGCCTTTTCGATGGAGTGAAAGAACCGGTTCAAGTTCCGCTCTAAGGCGTGCGGACGCACAATAAAGTGCAGCGTCAGGATCTTGAACGCCAGTTTCACGAACTCCAGCGTGATATAGGCGTAGGACACGGCAGCTTTTTTGAACTTGCCGCCCCGGTTCATGTAGAACGGCGTTTCGGGTGCGGCTGGTAGCTCTAATGGTTCACCATAGCCGTCGGTCGTCTGAAAATGGCCGAAATCACGGATATCCCGAACAATCCAAAGCAGGGACGGGAAGTTGGACTGCATGCTGAGGATCGTTTCGATCCCAAGGGTCTTGGCCAGATGGTAGAGGATGATCAGTGATCCTTCGTGCGGGAAGTTCGAAAAGATCACGGTTTCGATCTTGTTGCGTTTCAGGATGTCGAAAAAGAAGTTGGCGGCAATGTGGAACAGGCAATCAACATGGCCCCAGCTTTTCAGCCGGTTCTTGCGGGCAAAGGCGATCCTGTGGAAATGGCGACGAAAGGCAGGGAACGCCACTTTGTACAAATCAATCATCAGGTTATCCGGCACGTCAGGCCGCATATCCACCGCATGTTCGCATCTGACCGTGCTGAAATGAGGATAGGTTTCCACGCCCTGCGCGACAAATCGATCGCCTCGTTGCATGGCCTCAATCCAGACTTTCACATTCACGCCGGCCCGATCGAATTCGCGGAACTCGGCTGATCCGAACCCGACCAGCATGACAGGACGACTATGTGACATGAGTTACTTTCTGGCAGTCCGGGTTGAAGTGGTGTCGGGCTGTGTGGCCCTGCATCCAGCCGCCATTGCTTTAGCAGCGCGCAGGCAGGTGGGCAATTGAATGACGCCTGAACCCAAGGCCGCCTGTCGGGATCGGCGGAACTTGGTTGGCGCCAGGGCGTGTCAGCGCGGCTTGGGGCTGACCCAATCCCGGCTGAACTGGCAAAAGGGCGGATCAAGGCCGGCGGGTTGGAAGCCAAGCCCTTCAAACAGACGCATCGACGACAGGTTGTCCTTGTGGACGACAGCATCAAAGCGTTCCACGCCCCGGCATCTGCTCATCGCGAGCGACAAGGCCGCAAAGGCAATGCGTTTGCCTTGCATCGCTTCGTCCACGACGATGGATATCTGGCCCACCGTGCCCGCAAGATCGATGCGGACATGGGCAACAGGTGCCTGGTTCATTTCAACGACAAACAGCCGACGTTCTGGCTGTGCAAGGGCGCGGGCAAACCATTCCAGATGATCAGGCAAGCTGACGGCCTGCCCAGATTTGTAGAACCGTTCTGCCCCACCGGAAGAACGCCAGCGCCAGATCATTTCGGCATCGTTCAGGGTTGCAGGACGGAGTGTCAGATCTGGCAGCACCTGCATGATCGCGGCCACGCGGTCGACGCCCTTGCCATCCGACAGGGCGCTGGCGGCGTCTGACATGGCCTTGACGTCAAGGGTCTGGATCAGGGCGGACAGGTCTGCTGCGCTGATCGACAGTTGGATTGTCCGTGCCGCGCCGCTGGCTTCAAGGCCGTGCGCCACGGTCTTTTGGTTTTCGGCCAGAACGACTGTCAGCGCCGGAAGGCCAAGCGCGCATCTTTCCCAAGCGGTGGACCCGGCGGCACCGATGCAGAGGTCGGCCTCTGCCATCAGGGTCGCCATATCCGGGGCGTTGACGATCAGGCGCGCGTCAGGCAGCGCTGCGACCTGATCTGTCAAAGACGCGATATGCGGTGAGGCAGCACCGATCACGGCTGTCAGGGCAAAGCCGCGGCCCGTGAGTTTTTCAAGAAACATGCCCGTTGCGTTGCCAGCATCAACCCCGCCCATTGTGATGAGGATGCGGCGCACCGGATCGCGCTGTCTTGCCAGAGAGGTGGCACGAAGGGCAGCAAATTCGGGGCGAAGCAGGGCGAAGGTCGGTCCGATCAGGCGCGGCGCGTCGTTGGACAGGACCGGATCATACGCGTTGGGATAGCGCCCTGCCGTGGAATCGACCAACAGGTCAGCCGTCAGCATGCGATCTGCCAGATCATCAATCACAAGCACGCTGGACGTGCCGCGGACGGGGTCCGTCCACCGCGCGTCCAACGCGTAATGGTCAACGACCAGCCATGCCGGGTGCAGCTTTTGCAGGATCGGCAACACATGCCGCGCATCTTCGGCCATGGTGGTGCCAAGCCATGCAGAATGAGCAAGATCATCCTGCCCCGCACCCGCCTGTGGCAGGGCGATCAGATCATGGCCTTCGATCCGTAGTCTTGCCACAAGGGATTCCGGCAGGTTGCGACACAAGAACGAGCATTTTGCGCCACGTGCCGCAAGGGCATTTGCAAGGGTCAGGCAACGCATGAAGTGGCCAGTCCCAATGCTGACCGAAGCATCGGTCCGAAAGGCGATGTCAGCCTTCGACATAGGAAACCCGCGTCGGGAAACCGGCTTCTCCGATTGCGGCCTTTGCCCCTGCGGGGGTGAGTTCCGTGAAGTGGAAGATGCTTGCCGCCGCGACGGCCGAAGCTCCGGCCCGGACGGCATTCACCATATCCGCGTAGCTTCCGGCACCGCCCGATGCGATCACGGGAATGGATACGGCGGCGCAGATGGCGGCGACGAGGTCCAGATCATAGCCTTCCATCGTTCCGTCGCGGTCGATCGAGGTGATCAGGATTTCGCCTGCCCCCATGTCCTGCATCGTTCTTGCCCATGCCAAGGCATCATGCCCGGTGGGGCGCGTTCCGGAATGGCTGACACATTCCCAGCGATCCGGGCCGATGCTTCGGACATCCATGCTTGCCACGATGCATTGCGACCCGTGGCGTGCCGCGATTTCGCTGATCAGTCCCGGGTTGGAGTATGCGGCAGAATTCACGCTGACCTTGTCTGCGCCCGACCGGAGAAGGAAGCGCACCTCATCCGCATTGCTGATGCCACCCCCATAGGTGAGCGGAACAAAGCAATCGCTGCCCGCATCGGCCAGCTCTTCAAGGTCCGGCTTGGTTCCGTTCTGCGTGGCAGAGATATCCAGAAGGATCAGTTCGTCGACTTCGCGCTGATTATAGACACGAATGGCGGGCAGGACGGACCCGACACGACGCCAACTGTCGAACTTGGCCCCCTTGACCAATCCGACGCCTTTCCAAAGCAGGGTGGGTATGACCCTTATCTTGACCATGTCGCCAGTTCCAAGAAATTCCGGAGCAAGGCATGGCCCGCGCGGCCACTTTTCTCGGGGTGGAATTGCGTGCCATAGACCCTGCCGGACCTGACTGCCGTTGGCAATCTGGCGCCATAATGAACCTCGGCGATCAGATCGTCTTCCTGAACGACGTCCATGGCGTAGCTGTGGACGAAGTAGAAATCGGTTCCCGGCCGGATGCCGCGAAAGAGCGGATCACCGGAATGCTGGATCGAGTTCCAGCCGACATGGGGAACACGTTCGGTGCAGCCGAAACTGGCTAGGTGCCGAACCGTTCCCCGGATCAGGCCAAGCCCCTTGGTGGGGCCTTCGGCGCCAGCCCCTTCGTCGCCAAAATCGGCCAACAGCTGCATCCCGACGCAGATGCCCAGCAGATCCGTCTTTCCGCCAGCGACCCAATCGCGAAGCGCATCAACCCAGCCCCTTTGGTGCAGGTCGTTCATGGAGGATGTGAAGTTGCCGACACCCGGCAGGATGGCGGCACGATAATCGGCAAGCCGGGACGGATCTTCGATCAGGTCGGCATTCGTTCCAAGATTTTCGAATGCGCGGAGAACTGATCCAAGATTGCCGCTGCCGTAATCGATGACGCCAACCTTCATTTTCAGGTATTGTCGTAGTTGATCTTGGTCAGGTTGCCGCGCGCGTCCTTTTGCAGGGACCCGTCAGCATTTCGCAGGAACAACTTCTTGTTGGTGAAGCGGTCACACACGCGGATGAAGTCATCGACCGTCATGTCGAGGGGTTCGAGAATATCCTTCAGGGGCTTGCCAAGGTATTCCCAAGGGAACTTGCCATCATGGCGCATCACGGCATCCAGACCGTCCTGGCGGCTAAGCCGGTTACGGCGGATGTGCAGGCAGGCCAGATCGGTTGCGCGGCCGAAGCCGAACTTCAGGAACTTGAAGTAATCGTGAATACCAGTCTGGTAATTGTCCAGGTTTTCGTAATTCACGATCGAGCCTTCGACGGCCTTATGATAAGTCGTGAAACCGTTCGCGCCGGATATCAGGGCGTTGGACAGTCCATCCCAGGGAATATAATGCCCGAGGAAGAGCCCCGTTACACCAACACGTGCCAATTCAGCATCGGTGGGATAAGTGTAATTGATCAGGTCTTTCGTCTGAATGCCGTTTTGGCCGATCAAATCGGTTACGCGCAGGCCAAGCAAACCGCCAAATTCCTCAAGCCATCTGCGATTGAGAATATTGTTCGTCTGCGAAGCTGCTGGACCGCCATACTCGTTTTGAGAGTTTTCACCCCAAACAATCAACGGAACATTGAATTGAACCGCCGCGCGGACGGGGATGGTAAAAATGCCCACATGTTCGGGCCAGGAAATATCACCGACCTGAGTCAGGCCAATCCGGTTCAGCGTTGCCCGCACCTTCGGGTTCGGGGACACCTCGACATAATCAACGCCAAGGCTTTTCAGATTCTCGATATTCTGACGCCCGATATCGGAAAGGTCGCAGGTGGTTGACGTCACGCATAGTGGATTAAGGCCAAGCTGAAGCATCCGGATGACCTGATAGGTGCTGTCCTTGCCGCCGCTGACGGGGACGATGCAATCCCAGTTGCTGCCGTCTTTCTGGCGATACCGGTCGAGAATTTCCAGAAGTTCGGTATAGCGCTTGTCCCAGTCCACGTCCTTGCGGCCTTCATAGGCACGGCAAGCGTTGCAGACACCTTCATCGTCCAGCATCAGGTCTGGCTTGGTGTCCGGCATGATGCATCGTGAACAGTACTTCAACATTTCAGACAGACCCCGTGCGCTTTTCCATCAGGAACCAAGTTACGTCATCTTGCGGAAACTGCGGATCGCGCCGATAGGCAAAGCCGTAATCCACAAGCGACATGTTCGGATGCCGGTCGAGGATTTCGCCTGCGAAATCACGCTTGAACAGCTTGTCGGTCTGGTTGCGGTAAGGAATCGCAACCGGCGACGGGTTGTAGTATTCCGCGACCAGCAGCCAACGCTTGGTGCTGTCAACAAGCCGGTCATAGACCTGGGGCAGCAAATCCGGATTGAGGTGAATGAGAACGCCCTTGATCAGCGCCAGATCGGCCTTTGCCTTGGGCGTAAAGTCGATGATCGACCCGCAATAGACGTTCTCTTTCCCGATCAGTTCACCAAGCTGCGCGGCGGCGGCTTCGTTGATCTCGGCCGCTTCAAAGGCCATGCCCGGGAAAAGATGGCCCAAAGCGCGCAGGTTCATCCCGATATTCGCGCCGAACTCGATGCAGCTTTTGATCCCATAGGCCTGCCGCAGCGCCCGCGAGAAAAAGTTGAGGTTCGACGCAAGAAGTTGCGGGCTGTTGTTTCGGGAGATGTAGTCACGCCCAAATTCGCCTGCCCAGAACGCCTCTTGTTCGGTTGAGTAACTCATTGTTTTTCCTCGGTTTGACGAAGGCAGCGGTAAAGGATTTCTGCGAAGTTCCAGTCTTCTTCGGTGTCGATGTCCTGGACCAGATGCCTTGGCAAAATGATGGTCGTTGAGCCCGGGCCGTAGATGGAGATGCCGCCCATCCATGCTTCGTATGTTCCCCAATAGAATGCCCCGGCGTCATGCACGGCTTCAACCAGATCTTGTGACCGAGTAAGTTCATGCGCGGGTTCAAGCATTGTCACGCCGCCGTTTTCCAGCCGCCGCAAGGCGCGCTGGGGCGGGAAGGCGAAAGTCGTCACGGGGAAGCAGTAATTCGCGCCAGAAGATTTCAGCAGGTCATAGGCCTGTCTGAGGTGTTCGGGCGTAACAAAAGGGGCGGTTGCGTAAAGGCAGCAGACATGGCTGGGTTGCGGCCCGTTCTGCGCCAACCACCGTGTGGCATGTTCGATGACGGCGATTGACGTTGCATGGTCGTCGGACAGTTCTGGTGGCCGCACGAAGGGAACTTCGGCGCCAGCCTGTTTTGCGATTTCCGCGATTTCCGCATCATCTGTTGAAACAAGGATGCGATCAAAGCATCCGGATGAGGCGGCGGCGTGGATCGGGTGCGCAATCATCGGCAAGCCGCCGAACGGGCGCACGTTTTTTCTTGGGACGCGTTTCGATCCACCACGAGCGGGAATTATGCAGACCCGCATCTCAAGAAAACCCCACCTGAAACCGTCATTCCGTAAAAACTACTAATGCGTTTCCAGTACTTCAGCAAGAAGTGTGGCGCAACATTTTGAGCCAGCTTTGCAGCGGGCCCCCAGAATAAGCGGGTTAGTTTAACAGGCCTTTCAATGCCGCGACGACCGCGTTCTGGTCTTGCATGGTCAGGGTTGCAAAAAGCGGCAGGCTGATCGCGCTGCGGTAATATGCTTCGGACTGTGGAAAATCGCCCCAATCTGACCGCAGCTTGCGATAGTAGGGATGCCGGTAGACCGGAATGTAATGCAAATTCACGCCAATCCCTGCGCCACGCAGCGCGTTGAAGATGGACAGATGTGAAGATTCAAGGTTTTGCGGCAATCGCACAACATACAGATGGTGCGCGGATGACGCCTCGGATGACCGGCCTTGCAGGATGAGACCCGTCGACTGCAACAGGCTGTCATACCGGTCGGCAAGTTTGGCCCGCGCAGAGACGAAGGCATCCAGCCTGCTCATCTGGCTAAGGCCAAGGGCGGCGCAGATGTCTGTCATCCTGTAGTTGAAGCCAAGTTCCAGCTGCTGATAGTACCATGGCCCTTCATTCGGGCCCTCATACAGCGCCGTGTCGCGCGTTATTCCGTGCGACCGGAGCAACTGCATGCTCTGTGCAAGCCCGGCGTCATTGGTCAGCGCCATTCCACCTTCGCCGGTCGTGATGATCTTCACAGGGTGGAAACTGAAGACCGTGATGTCGCTGTACTGGCAGGACCCGACCGGTTGATCGCCATACCTTCCGCCAATGGCATGAGACGCGTCTTCGATGATGCGAAAGCCATATTCACGGCCCAGTGCGGCGATCGCGGCCATATCGGCAGAAAGCCCCGACAGGTGGACAGGAACCACGATCTTTGGCAGGCGGTTCTGGGCAGCGGCCTGATCGAGCTTTTGCTTCAGCGCGGACACAGACATGTTGCAGGTGATCGGGTCGATATCAACAAAATCGACCTCGGCACCGCAGTAGAGGCCCGCATTCGACGACGCCACAAAGGTGATCGGGCTGGTCCAGAGGATATCCCCCTTTTGCAGGCCAAGGGCCAGGCAGGCGATATGCAGGGCCGATGTCGCGCTGTTCACGGCAATCGCATGGGCAACGCCGCAATACCCCGCTACGGCGGCCTCGAACTTTGGAACGCAGGGCCCCTGCGTCAGGAAATCCGATTGCAGCACATCGACGACGGCGTCGATGTCTTTCTGGTTGATGTCTTGGCGGCCGTACGGGATCACCTAGATCGCCCCCATCTTGGATGAATGCGCGTCGATCCAGGTGCGCAGTTCGGCCGGCTGCATCCAGTCCGGATTCGTATCGCTGGAATAGGAGAAATCTTCGCTCACCCGGACACCATCCTTGATGCGGGCTGGCGATGAAGACCAGTTGTTGATGGCCGGAAGGATCTTGAAATGATCCTGATATTCATAGGTGAAAGGGGCATCTTCCACGCTGACCATCATCTCGTGGAGTTTTTCGCCGGGGCGAATGCCGACGATGTCTTGGCGCGCGTCCGGGGCGACGACAGATGCAATCTCTGTCACCTTCATGGACGGGATCTTTTTCACATAGATCTCGCCCCCTTCCATATCTTCCAGCGCGTGCCAGACAAGTTTGACCCCTTGATCGAGGGTGATCATGAAGCGCGTCATCCGGGGGTCCGTGATCGGCAGAACGCCACTGTCCTTGATGGACATGAAGAACGGGATGACCGATCCACGCGATCCCATAACGTTGCCATATCTGACCACAGAGAACCGTGTTCCATGTTCGCCTGAATAGGCATTCCCCGCCACGAACAGTTTGTCCGACGCCAGTTTTGATGCGCCATACAGGTTGATGGGGCTACAGGCCTTGTCTGTCGAAAGCGCCACGACCCGCTTAACATTGCAGCCGATGCAGGCGTCGATCACGTTCATCGCGCCGTTCACATTGGTCTTTATGCACTCGAACGGGTTGTATTCCGCAGTTGGCACGATTTTGGTCGCCGCGGCATGGATGACGTAGTCAACGCCTTGGAAGGCGCGGAACAGCCGTTCCCTGTCACGCACGTCGCCGATGAAAAAGCGGACGCGAGGATCGTTGTTGTAGAGCTTTGCCATCTCCCACTGCTTCATCTCATCGCGGGAAAAGATGATGAGCTTGTGCGGATTGAAACGAGCGAGCGTCATTTCGGCGAATGCGTGGCCGAACGAACCGGTGCCGCCGGTTACAAGGATCGTCTTTCCATCCATCATCTTCAGAATCGTCCCGCGTTGCTTTTGCTGTGGTTATCGGTCGATCGCGTTGAAGCTAGCGCCGCCAAAGGTACACGTCGTTCAGGCGCTCAGCTTGCCTGAACCCCGCGTCCTGCATCCGTGTTTCGATCATCTGGGTGTCGTCCGAGCCGTTCGGATAAACCCTTGGATGCAGCTCCATGATCACGAGCGTTGCCTTCTTCACCTGGTCCCACTCGTTCCGCATCAGATCAAGTTCCCCGCCCTCGATATCGCAGACAAGGCTGTATCCTGCCGTATCACCAAGGCTGTTCACCAGTTCGGCAAGCGTAATCGCAGGAACCTTGATGACCTGTTCGCGCGTATCGCCTGGCTTTGCCAGCCGGTTGGAATGGATGTTGTCGCCGATGGCAAAGGCAAGGTGTGATGCCCCATAGCCGACGGCCGCGTTGATCACCTCGGCGCCGCTGTCTGGCCGCTGCGTCGCATTCTGACGACAGATGTCGATGAGCGCGGGGTTTGCTTCGACCACGACATGCCGGACACCCGCTGCCAAACGCGACTGTATCAGGCTGGACAGAACCCCGATCGATCCCCCCAATTCAACAACCGGAAAGGAGGGATCAAGATGGCGCTGCACAAACTCGGCTTCTTCCATCTCATACTTCTTGCGCAGAAGGGCGTTGCCCACACCGGGGGGGCTGTCTGATGGGATGCGAACCGACAGTCCATGGAAATCAAAGGTATAACCGTGCCGGGCAACATGACGCGCGATACGGCGGCGTCGTAGGAAATCCCGGATGAATGTCATCTTTGCCTGATCCCGCGAATGTTCGGCCTTTGGTCGTTCGGCACGATATGTGGCGTTTGGACCGTCCCGCAGGGCAGTGCATAATCCATCGCACGGGGTGGAGCAAGCAAAGCGCAGGTTCTGCTGTCTTGGTGGCATAGCAGCGCCGTTGGGCCGGAAAAGGGAAAGCCCCGGCAGTGCTGCCGGGGCTTTCCAGGGATTTCGAAAAAGAGGGTCGGGCTTACGCCTCAGCCTCTTCCTTCGTTTCAGTGATTTCCAGACCGGTTTCCTGATCGACCATCTTCATGCCAAGGCGAACCTTGCCGCGGTCGTCGAAGCCAAGGAGTTTCACCTTCACTTCCTGACCTTCCTTCAGATGCTCGTTCGGGTGGTTCAGGCGCTTGTTCGCGATTTGCGACACGTGGACCAGACCATCGCGCTTGCCGAAGAAGTTCACGAAGGCGCCGAAATCCACCAGTTTGACAACCTTGCCGGTGTAGATCTTGCCTTCTTCGGGTTCGGCCACAATCGACCAGATCATGTCATAGGCGCGCTTGATCGCATCGGCCGAGGACGAGGCGATCTTGATGATGCCGTCATCGTTGATGTCGACCTTGGCGCCGGACAGTTCCACGATCTCGCGGATAACCTTGCCGCCCGAACCGATGACCTCACGGATTTTGTCCGTGGGGATCTGCAGGGTTTCGATCTTGGGCGCGTATTCGCTGAAGCCTTGCGGGGCAGACAGCGCCTTGTTCATTTCGCCCAGGATGTGCAGACGGCCGTCTTTGGCCTGTGCCAGTGCCTGTTCCATGATTTCCGGGGTGATCCCGGCAACCTTGATGTCCATCTGCAGCGAGGTGATCCCGTTTTCGGTACCAGCAACCTTGAAGTCCATGTCGCCGAGGTGATCCTCGTCGCCGAGGATGTCGGTCAGCACGGCCCAGCGGCCATCATCTTCCAGGATCAGGCCCATGGCCACACCGGCGACCGGCGCTTTCAGCGGAACGCCTGCATCCATCATCGACAGCGAACCGCCGCAGACCGATGCCATCGAGGAGGAACCGTTGGATTCCGTGATCTCGGACACCACACGCACGGTGTACGGGAAATCGGTCGGTGCGGGCAGGACAGCCTGCAGCGCGCGCCATGCCAGTTTCCCGTGGCCGATTTCGCGGCGGCCGGGCGAACCCACGCGGCCAACTTCGCCCACCGAATAGGGGGGGAAGTTGTAATGCAGCAGGAAGTTCGAACGGCTATTGCCATGCAGGGCGTCGATGATCTGCTCATCTTCGCCGGTGCCCAGCGTGGTCACGACCAGCGCCTGCGTTTCACCGCGGGTGAACAGCGCCGAACCGTGGGTGCGCGGCAGGACGCCGGTTTCCGACACGATGGAACGGACGGTTTTGTTGTCGCGGCCGTCGATGCGGGCACCACCATTGATGATGTCGCCGCGCAGGATGGACGATTCCAGCTTCTTGATCGCCGAGCCGAGGTTGATGTCGGCCAGGTCTTCTTCGCCCAGCGCGCCCTTGATCGCGGTCACGGCGGCAGAGATCGCATTGGTGCGGTCCTGCTTGTCCTTGATCGCAAAGGCAGCGCGCATCTGGGTTTCACCGGCAGCTTTGACGCGGGCATAGAGGGCCGAGTAATCGGGCGCTTCGAAATTGAAGGGCTCTTTCGCGGCATCTTCGGCCAGATCGATGATCAGGTCGATGACCGGCTGCATCCCGGCATGGCCGAACTTCACCGCGCCAAGCATTTCGGCCTCGGTCAGTTCATAGGCCTCGGATTCCACCATCATCACGGCGTCTTTGGTGCCGGCGATGACCAGATCAAGGCGCTGGTCGGGGTTGTTGCGCAGGTTCTGCAGATCGTCGACCGACGGGTTCAGAACATATTCGCCGTTCGAGAAGCCGACGCGGGCAGCGCCGATCGGGCCCATGAAGGGAACGCCAGAAATCGTCAGCGCAGCCGAGGCGGCGATGATGGCGACGACATCGGGTTCGTTGTGCAGGTCATGCGACAGCACGGTGCACATCACGAGGACTTCGTTCTTGAAGCCGTCGACGAACAGCGGACGGCAGGGACGGTCGATCAGGCGCGAGGTCAGCGTTTCCTTTTCCGAAGGACGGGCTTCGCGCTTGAAGAAGCCGCCCGGAATCTTGCCAGCGGCGTAGTATTTTTCCTGATAGTGCACGGTCAGGGGAAAAAAGTCCTGCCCCGGCTTTGCCTGCTTGGCAAAGGTCACGTTGGCCATGACCGAGGTTTCGCCAAGGGTGGCGATCACGGTGCCGTCGGCCTGACGGGCAACCTTTCCGGTTTCCAGGGTAAGCGTTTCACCGCCCCACTGGATGGATTTCTTGATAACGTTGAACATCAGCGGATCCTATCTGGAGGATATCGGCCCCTGCCGACCCTCCGTTTTCCTGGCGGCCCCATTGCCGCCGCCCCCTATCCTTCGCATGTGGCCGGGGGCATGGCCTCACGTCGCAGATGGGGGGCGCATACAGGAAAACAGGGGGTTTGGAAAGCACCGAGTGGGGCGTGGGCGCAAGCGGAGTTTGACGCCAACCCGGCGGCGATCCCTGCGTCAAACATCGCCAAGGTCGGACCGGCGTCGCCAGGAACGCAAAACGCCCACGACCTTGCGGGTCGCGGGCGTTCGGGCAACCCTTGCGGGAAGGATTAGCGGCGCAGACCCAGACGGCCGATCAGCGACGTGTAACGCGCTTCGTCTTTGGTCTTGAGGTAGTCCAGCAGTTTGCGGCGCTGGGCGACCAGCATCAGAAGGCCACGGCGAGAGTGGTTGTCCTTCTTGTGGGTCTTGAAGTGTTCGGTCAGCGTCGCGATGCGCGACGACAGGATCGCAACCTGAACCTCGGGCGAACCGGTGTCGCCTTCCTTGGTTGCGTAGTCTTTGATAACGCGGGCTTTTTCTTCGACAGTGATCGACATCGGATGTCTCCTGTTCAGAGGGTGAAGGCGCAAGCCGGGATGTCGTCCAGCAAGGCCGATAGAACCGCAGCGAGTCGGCAGACCCGCGCGGATGGCGGCGTATAGGAGAAAATGTCCGAAAAGAAAAGCGTCAAACGGAAGTGGGTTAACCACGCCTGCGGAATCCGGGGTGGATTGGCGCTGCGCTGCTGGAAAGAAAGCGGTGATTCTGGCATGGTAACACCGGTGGATACGGGCTGGGGGGCCTGTATCGCGCGGTCGGTGTAAGGGGTGCCATCCATGTTCGGATTGCTGGGTCTTGTCGGGCTGGTCGTCGCCGGGATGGTGGCCGATGCCACCGTGAATCCCGGGACCGAGGACGACGATCCCGAAGCTGATCCCACCGAAGCCAAGGGTGGCGAACCGGCGGATGAGGCCGCGACCGCCGATCTGCTGGCCCTGACCTATGCCGACAGCAACGCTGACGGGATGCCCATCAGTGACGACATTCCCGACACCCCGGATGACGACAGGGTGATGCATGGTACATCCGGCAGCGACATCCTGAACGGGGCGGGCGGCAATGACCTGCTGACGGGTGGCGCAGGGCGGGACGCTCTCAGCGGCGGTGGCGGCGATGACCGGCTGCTGGGCGGGGCGGGCGATGATGATATTGACGGCGGCAGCGGCGATGACCGCCTTTTGGGCCGCCTTGGCGCAGATCGGCTGACTGGCGGGGCGGGGGATGATCTGCTGCGCGGGGGCAGCGGGGTGGATTATCTGGCAGGGGGTGAGGGTGATGATCTTCTTGCCGGAGGGGCCGGGGCCGACAGCGTGCTGGGCGGTGCGGGTGATGATGTGCTGCGGGGTGGCCTCGGGGATGACTGGCTTTCCAGTGGCGCGGGTGCGGATGCGCTGACAGGTGGCAAGGGGGCGGATACGCTGGATGGGGGCGAGGGCGATGACACGCTGGATGGCGGGGCAGGGGCGGATTACCTGAACGCTGGGGCCGGAAATGATGTGCTGCGTTTGTCGAGCGAAACTTATGCCACCGGCGATGGTGGGGCAGATAGGTTCGAGATGATGGCGCCGGGCAGTTCCCTGATCGCCGATTTCAATCCGGAGGAGGACAGTCTGGTTGTTGTCTATGAACCGCCCGCCGATGGCGGGATGCCAGACATCACGGTGCAGACGGATGGCAAAGATGCCCTGATCCTGCTGGATGGCGAGGTGCTGGCCCGCGTCGCCAACGGGGCCGGGCTGACGCCCGCGGATATTCAGCTGCGCGCGGCCTGATCCCCGGTAAAGAAGGGCAAAAAGGCCGCCAGCACGGCCTGCGGGTTTTCCTCCATCACGAAATGGCCGGACTCGCAGGCGTCATCCGTCACCGTATCGGCCCAGCGCCGCCAGATGCCCGCCGGATCGCCGGTGCGGGCGGGAAAGCCGTGCCGCCCCCACAGGAAATGCAGCGGTGCCGTGATGCGGCGGCCTGCGGCGCGGTCGGCCACGTCATGCGCGCGGTCGGTGGTGGCCCCGGCGCGGTAGTCGGCACACATGGCGTGAATGCGGGCGGGGTCTGATGCCTGTTCCCGGTAGGACTGCAGCGCAAAGGCCGGAAAGACCGACAGCGATTTCTCTCGCGTCCAGCCTTGCAGTGTATGGTCAACCCAGGCCACGGGATCAGAGGCGATCATCCGTTCCGGCACCGGGGCAGGCTGGGCGAGAAACGTCCAATGCCAGGCGGACATGCCAAGGTCATATCCCCAGTTGTCCCAGTATTCGGCGGTGGGGGCGATTTCGACGATGCCAAGGCGACGAACCCGCGCAGGGTGATCCAGCGCCAACCGATAGGCCACCCGCGCGCCGCGATCATGGCCAAGGATATGGGCCGATGGCAGGCCAAGCTGATCCATCAGCGCCACGATATCGGCAGCCATCTGGCGTTTCGAATAGGCGTCATGGGTGGCATCATCGGGCGGCGCATCGCTTTGGCCATAGCCGCGCAGATCGGGGATGATCACATGAAACCGGTCAGTAAAGGCAGGCGCGATCTTCGCCCAGCACAGGCCGTTTTCCGGAAAGCCGTGGAGCAGGATCAGCGGTGCGCCCTTGCCTGCTTGTTGCACCGAAAGCGTGATGCCGGGTAGGGCGATGCGGTCACGGGTGAAACCGGGGATCGTGGTCATGGCCAAAGCTCTGGCTGGCGGTCATAGCCGATATAGAGCGGGTGCTTGGGGTACCCCCCCTGCGACAGGCCAAGCGTGTACAGCGGTCGGCCCGTGGCGCGCAGCAGACGTTCCACCTGCGCCCCCCGCCCCAGATGCGCGCCATGGGTGCCCCAGGCGCAGATGATGCGATCGGCCCAGCCCTGCGCGCTGTCGGCAATCGCGGCGTCATTGCCGGGGCCGATGGGATCGGCCATCGCGCGCATCACGCGGGGATCGGTGGCGCGAAAGGCAAAGATGTTGGTCACCCGGAACGCCCCGAACCCCAGCGCCCGCGCACGGCGTTCGCAACGCTCTACCGTGGGGTCATTTTGCACTTCGGTCGCCGTGGATGGGTTCAGCATCACGAAAAGCGCCTTTTCCCCTGACGGATCCCAGACGCGCGTCAACAGATAGCGATACGCCTCACATGGGGAATAGACCGCCGTGCTGGCGGCATCGCCTTTCTGATGGGTGCGGGTGATCATGCGGCATTGCCTTTGGCTGACCTTTGCAGCGTATTTGACCCAAGGTGAGATGGCAAAGGGATCAGTTGAACACGCGCGTCGGGTGCAATTCGCCCGATTGATAGCGCCCGACCGCCAAGGCGCGCCCCTGATATGAGGCCCAAACCTCCGTCCCCCATTCGATGCCCGAAGCGATAACCATACCCGGATTGCCGTTGCGCAGGCGGGCGGCGCCTTCGGGCGTGGCGATCACCTGCGGCAGGTCTGTCAGGCCCAGTTCCAGCGGTTTGATCAGGCTGTCGATTTCATCCGTGCGGGCGAGACGGTCGATCTCTTCCAGACTGACGCCGTCGCTGGCAACAAAGGGCCCCGACCATTCGCGCCGCAGCCATTGCACATGGCCAAGGCAGCCCAGGGCGCGGCCAAGGTCGCGGGCGATGGACCGGACATAGCCGCCCTTGCCGCAGACCATTTCCAGAAGCGCATGATCGGCATCGGGGCGGTCGGTCAACGTCAGGCTGTCCACCCAGAGCGGGCGGGCGGCAAGGTCCATCTGTTCGCCTTCGCGGGCAAGGTCATAGGCGCGTTCGCCATCCACCTTGACGGCGGAAAACTGTGGCGGCACCTGCTGAATATCCCCGCGAAAGGCGATCAGGGCCGCCTCGATCTCGGCATTTGTCGGGCGGGTGGTGGCGGTGTCGATGACCGTGCCTTCGGCATCATCGGTCGTGGTCGCTGCCCCGAAACGCACCATGAAACGATAGCATTTCAGCGCATCGGTGATGTAGGGAACGGTTTTCGTGGCTTCGCCCAAGGCCACGGCCAGAACCCCGGTCGCGGCGGGGTCCAGCGTGCCGGCATGGCCGGCCTTTTGCGCCTGAAACGCCCACTTCACCTTGTTCACCACTGAGGTCGAGGTGATGCCCGCCGGTTTGTCGACAATCAGCCAGCCCGAAACCGCCCTGCCCTTTTTCGTGCGCGCCATGCCCATCCCCTGTGTGAAGCAGCGCGTGCTAGCGAAGGCAGGGTCGGGCGTCAACCGCCGAGAAAAGGTCGCGTTTACTCTTTCCCCCAGCGGGCTTGGCCTGCTATGCCTGCGCACATGACATGGACGTTGCCGAATATCCTGACGGTGATCCGCCTTTTGGCCGCACCTGGCGTGGCCATCCTGTTCCTGTATTTCCACCGGCCTTGGGCGGATTGGTTCGCTTTGGCGCTGTTTGTCAGCGCGGCGATCACCGATTGGTTTGATGGCTATCTGGCGCGGGCGTGGAAGCAGGAATCCAAGTTCGGCGCGATGCTGGACCCAATCGCCGACAAGGCGATGGTGGTGATCGCGCTGGTCATCATCACAGGCTATTCCGGCATGAACCCCTGGCTGATCCTGCCCGTGACCGCGATCCTGTTCCGTGAGGTGTTCGTATCCGGCCTGCGCGAATTTCTTGGGGCCAAGGCGGGCCTTTTGAAGGTAACAAAACTGGCCAAGTGGAAGACCACGGCGCAGATGGTGGCGATTGCGGTGCTATTTCTGGGCACCGGGCTGGAACATGTCGAAGGGATCGCCCGGCAAGGCATGACGACGGATCAATATGCCGAGTTGGTGACGCAAGGCCTGGCCGATCCGATCCGGTCCTGCGGGACGCGAGGCTGTTCATCCTATGCCACGCTGGTGGGGCTGGTTTTGATCTGGGTCGCGGCGATCCTGACGATGATCACCGGCTGGGATTACTTCCGCAAATCGCTGCCCTTCCTGAAGGATGGCAAATGATCGACGTGCTGTATTTCGCCTGGGTGCGCGAACGCATCGGCCTGCCGCGCGAACGGATCGACACGCAGGCCGCGACGGTGGCCGATCTGGTGGCCGAACTGCGGGCGCGCGAAGACCGGTATGATGCGGCATTCGCCGATTTGGCCAGCCTGCGCGTGGCGCTGGACCAGCAGCTTGCGTCTTTCGATGCGCCACTGGCCGGGGTGCGTGAAGTGGCGTTTTTCCCGCCGATGACGGGGGGCTGAAGATGCGGATCGCCGTGCAAGAGACGGCATTCGATCTGGGAGATGAGGCGCGGGCCTTTGCGGCGGGTGCCGCGGGCGCGGGCGCGGTGGTCACCTTTACCGGCGTGGTGCGCGGCGATGGCGGCATGGCCGCGATGGAGATCGAGCATTATCCCGGCATGACGGAAAAGGCGATTTCCGCGATTGTGGATGAGGCCGTGTTGCGCTGGGCGCTGGTGGATGCGCTGGTGATCCATCGGTATGGGCGGCTGGTGGTGGGTGAGCCGATCATGATGGTTGCCACCGCCGCACCGCACCGGGCAGATGCCTTTGCGGCGGCTGAGTTCCTGATGGATTACCTGAAATCCCGCGCGCCGTTCTGGAAAAAGGAAATCGGCGCGGATGGTGCGGCTTGGGTCGCGGCCAAGGACGCGGATGAGGCGGCGCTTACCCGCTGGTGAACCGCGCCTGCCAAGCGGGCAGCACATCGCCGGGCATGGGTTGCGCCAGATAAACCGCGCGGGCGATGGCACGGGCAAGGCAGCTTGCCCCCGCATGGCCCAGCCTGAAGGCATCACCAATCGGGTCTGACAGGGGACGGTCTCCGGTAGCGGCAGCAAAGACCAGATCGCCATCCAGCAGGGTATGTGACGGCACCAGCGCACGCGCCATGCCATCCTGCGCCGCTGTGGCAAGGCGTTGGCATTCCGCCTGTGTCAGGGCGGCATCGGTTGCGATGATGGCGATGGTGGTCGCCTCACCCCTTCCCTTGGTTGGCGGGGGTTCATCGCCTGGGTCATGGGCGGTGGCGGGGCCAAAGCCGCCGAATTCCGCCCCCATCTCCCATGGGGCGGCCCAGAAATGCGGGCCGTTGCCCACCGTGGCCGACCCCAGCGCATTGACCGCCACCAAGGCGCCGATGCGATGGCCGCTGTCCAGCACGGCCGAGGCAGAGCCAAGCCCGCCCTTCCACCGCCCGGTCAATGCGCCATAGCCTGCACCGACGCTGCCAAGGGCAGGGTGGTCGTCAACGGCGTTCAGCGCAGCAAGGCCAAGCGCGTGATAGGGATTGCGGTCCCATGACTTGTCACCGCCATTCAACAGATCGAACAGGATCGCGCCCGGCACGATGGGCACCCGCTGATCGCCGACAGCAAAGCCCCGCCCCATCGCGCGCAGGCCATCTGCCACGCCAGAGCAGGCATCAAGGCCAAAGGCCGACCCGCCAGCAAGCACCAGCGCATCCACCTGCTGCACCAGCCTGTCGGGGGAAAGCAGGTCCGTCTCACGCGTGCCGGGGGCACCACCCATGATGTTCACGGCAGCGGTAAAGGGGCGCTGGGCCGTCAGCACCGTGACACCCGATCTCAGGCGCGGATCATGGGCATGGCCGACCGACAGGCCTGGCACATCGGTGATCAGGTTTCTTGGTCCCGGTTTCATGCGTCCCCCGGCCCTGCCTTCACAATGACCATGCCTGATGGGTGGCACGGCATCGCCTGGCAGGCAAGGCCGGGGCGTCGATCAGAAGTCGAACATCTGGCCGAGGAAGGATTTGCGCTTCTTATGCTGGCCCGTGCGACGGTAGTATTCATCGTCATTGTCATCATCGCTGCGCCAAGATTGCGGGGAATGACCCGGTTGCTGGCCGTAGGCGGGCGGCGGCGGCGGCGGTGCCGTGCGATGCTGGGCCTGCGGCGCCGGGATGGGCGCGGCGGGGGCCGCTTCTGCGGCGCGGTCGATGATCTTGTCCAACTCGCCCCGGTCCAGCCAGACACCCCGGCATTTCGGGCAATAGTCGATTTCAACGCCGTTTCGGTCTGCCATCACAAGGGTTTCGTTATCGACGGGGCACTTCATACTCTGGCTCTCCTGTTGCGGACCCGACTGAAATGGGGAACCGCGCCTGATCTGCAAGGCAGGTCGCCGCAGATTCGGGGCGGAGTCCGGGGCAGAAAGGCCGCAATCGGGGCAAACGCGCGTGAATCGGCGGCGCATGGGGCGGCAGGGCTTGACGGTTTACCATTCAAACGTGCTTCTAGGCCCCAGCTTTCCCCTGACCCGAGTCTCCAACGTGCAATCCATCCTGATCCGCCTGACCGCCTTGCTGGCCCTTCTGGGGTTGGCCGCCTGCGCCGATGTGCCCAATAGCGCGGCAAACCCGCCGCCCGCCGCCGAGGTGCCGCCCCATTATCAGGCGGTGCAGGATGGTGAATACCTGATCCCGGCGGTGGAGCCGTTGCATCTGTTCGGCACCAACCCGCGGGCCGAGGTTGATTACGCCGGAACCGAAGAGCCGGGGACCATCGTCGTTGATACCTATGCGCGGGTGCTTTACTACGTCATGGAAGGCAACCGCGCGCTGCGCTACGGCATCGCCGTAGGGCGTGAGGGGATTTCCTTCCGCGGCACCGGCTATGTGGGGCGCAAGGCGGAATGGCCGTCCTGGACGCCGACCGCGAACATGGTGCGGACACGGCCCGATCTTTATGCGCAATTCGCAGGCGGCCTGCCGGGCGGGCTGGACAACCCGCTGGGTGCGCGGGCGCTCTATCTCTATCGCGGGGGACGGGACACGATGTTCCGCATCCATGGCACGATCGACAATGCCTCGATCGGGCGGGCGACCAGCGCAGGCTGTATCCGGCTGTTCAATCAGGATGCCATCGACCTGTTCAACCGCGCCGAATCCGGTGACCGTATTGTCGTGCGGACGCTGGAGCAGAGCCTCGCGGCCGAGGGTCCATACATGGATGATGCCTATGGCCGCGCCGTGCCGGACACGCCTGAAAACCGCGAACGTTTTGATAACGACGTAGCGGCCATCGCCGCCGCCGAAGCTCGCAGCCAGCAGGAGCAGCTTGCCGCCGCCGAAGCCGCCGCAGAACAGGCCGCACGGGACGAACGCCGCCGCCTGCGCATCTGCCGCAACCGCGGTCTGGATGAGGCCGAATGCCCGACGCTGGAAGAACTGGCGGGCTGAGGCCACGATTTTTTTGCGAAAAATCAGAAAGGGCGAGGGGAAACCCTCGCCCTTTTGTTTGGAACCCCGATGCCGGGCGGGAATTTTCGCAGAAAATTCGCAGACCCGTCAGATAATGACATAATCTTTCAGCGTGGTTTCCACCACTTCCCATGTGCCAACGAACCCCGGCCGGATGATCCAGCTGTCACCGGCCTTCAGATGGATCGCGGTGCCGTCCGTTGCGGTCAGGATCGAATGGCCGGCATGGATATGCACATATTCCCATTCCGCATAGCTGACCTTCCATTTCCCGGGTGTGGATTGCCACATGCCGGAAGCAATCCCGTCGCGATCTTCGATGCTCCATGTGGTGTGGACGGGATCGCCCGCCAGAACCTTTTCCGGCGCGGGGCGGTCCACCTCGGGGGGGATGCCGTCGCGGGTGATGCGTTGGGTGAGGGACATGTCAGGCTCCACGTTTTGCCGTGTAATGGGAGGCGAGGGCGCGCGCCCGGTCAAGAGGGGATTGCGGGGGCATCGCATCCGGGCAATGCCGCATTGCAGCGGTGCAATCTTGCTGTTGCGGCGCGGCTGTGCCTCTATAACGGGCAGAATTGAGAGAGGGACCCGCCCATGAGCGCCACCGCCCCCGTCCGGCCCGTGCTGCCGCCCGACATCACCGCCCGCAAGGGCGGGGTGCCGCTGGTCACGCTGACGGCCTATACCACACCCATGGCGCGGCTGGTCGATGCCCATTGCGACATCGCGCTGGTGGGCGATTCCGTGGGCATGGTGCTGCACGGGATGCCGTCCACCATCGGGGTGACGCTGGACATGATGATCCTGCACGGCCGCGCGGTGATGCGTGGGCTGTCCAAGGCAATGGCCGTGATCGACATGCCCTTTGGCACCTATGAGGAAAGCCCGCAGCAGGCCTATCGCAACGCCGCGCGGTTGATGGCGGAAACGGGTGCGCCCTCGGTGAAGCTGGAGGGGGGGCAGCACATGGCCGAGACCATCGCCTTCCTTACCGCGCGCGGCGTGCCGGTCATGGCCCATGTCGGGCTGACGCCGCAGTCGGTGAACACGCTGGGCGGATACAAGGTGGTGGGCCGCGAGGATGAGGCGGTCAAGGTCATGCGCGACGCCAAGGCCTGCGAGGCGGCGGGGGCCTTTTCCATCATTCTGGAAAAGGTGCCGGTCGGGCTGGCCGGGCGAATCACGGCAGAGCTGAAAATCCCAACCATTGGCATCGGGGCGGGGCTGGATTGCGACGGGCAGGTGCTGGTGATTGATGATATGCTGGGTATGTTCACCGATTTCCGCCCGAAATTCGTAAAGCGTTATGCCGATCTGGGCCGCGCGGCGGATGAGGCCATTGCCGCCTATGCCGCCGATGTGCGCGCGCGCGCCTTTCCGGGGCCGGAACATGGATTTGCGGATCAGGTGAAGGCGTGACCGAAATCATCCGCACGGTGGCCGACCTGCGCGCGCTGGTGCGCGGATGGAAGGCCGAGGGGCATATTGTGGGCGTGGTCCCCACGATGGGCGCGCTGCATGAAGGGCATCTGAGCCTGGCCCGCCGGGCCAAGGCGGAATGTGGGCGGGTGATCACCACGATCTTTGTGAACCCCAAGCAGTTCAACAACCCGGACGACCTGAAGAAATACCCCCGCACTGAGGATGCCGATGCGGCGCTTCTGAACTGGGTCGGGGTCGAGGCGATCTTTGCCCCCGCGCCCGACGAGGTTTATCCCGAAGGCTTTGTGACCACGGTTTCCGTGGGCGGCGTGTCGCAACCGCTGGAAGGTGCGCTGCGGCCGGGGCATTTCGAAGGTGTGGCGACAGTGGTGGCCAAACTGTTCGGGATGACGCAGGCGGATCGGGCCTATTTCGGGCAGAAGGATTGGCAGCAGTTGCAGGTGGTGCAGCGTCTGGTGGCCGACCTGAACCTTGCGGTCACAGTGGTGGGTTGTGAAACGGTGCGCGATCCTGACGGGCTGGCCATGTCATCGCGCAATGTGCGCCTAACGGCAGAAGGGCGGCGGAAGGCACCCGCGCTTTATGCCGCGATGCTGGCGGCGGCGCGGGATTTCCGGTCGGGCCTGCCCGAAGATCAGGCGATGGCCCGTGCGGCAGAGGCAGCGCTGGCCGAAGGGTTCGACAGCGTGGAATACTTTGCCCTGCGCGATGCCGAAACGCTGGGCGCGGTCACCGATCCGAACCGCCCGTTGCGGATGCTGGCGGCCGCCTGGCTGGATGACGTGCGGCTGATCGACAATATCGCGGTGTGATCCCACCTAACGCCGCAGCCGATCAAAGCTGCAGGCGGTCGGATTGAGTGGATGCGAAATGCCGCGCCTCATCCGTGGTGCGGCGCTGGGCGGCAAAGGGTTCGATCCGCGGATCGGCCGCGCGCAGGATGCGCGCCGACAGCCGCGCGTCCTTGGCCAGATAAAAGCGGCCCCCGTGATCAATCGTGATCGCCTCCAGCCGGTCGATCAAGGCGTGCGCGCGTGACGTGGCCGGAAAATCCAGCGCCAGCGTATGGCCGGGCTGCGGGAAGGATATCCCTGTCCCCTCTGCCCCCAGCCGTTTCAGCACTGCAAGGAAAGATCCCTGCCCGCTGGCCGAGATGGCAGTGAGCAGCGCCGTCATTCCTGCCCGGGCCGAGGCATCGGGCAAGACGCATTGGAATTGCAAAAACCCCTTGCGGCCATAGATGCGGTTCCAGCCAAGGATGGCATCCAGAGGATAGAAATAACTGTCCCAGTCCACCATGCGGGTGCCTTGCTGGCGCAGACCCGCCTGCCAGTAAAGCGCGTTGAAGGCGCGCACGGTAAAGCTAGTCAGTGCGAAACCGGGCAGGTCGATCGGCACTGATTTCTTGCCGCGCGGCTTTGGCAACACGGGGTGACGGCCCAATTCGCTGCGGCTGGCATGTTCGCCCGTCATCACCAAGGATCGGCCCATCGCATCGCCGGTGGCAAGGCAATCGATCCAGGCCACGGCATAGGTGGCGTCAGTTTCTGCATCCAGCAGGTCCATCGCGGCGGCAAGGTTGGGCGCGGCCTGCGTGGTTTGCCGGATCCATCCGGATTCGACGGGGCGCAGCCGGATGGCCGCGCGCAGGATGATGCCGGTCAGGCCCATGCCGCCCACGGTTCTGTCGAACAGATCATTGTTATCGGCGGGGGTACAGCGGTGGACGTTGCCTTCGCCATCCATCAGATCGATCCAGTCGACGGTGCCGCGCATGCCGCCATCGCGATGGTGGTTCTTGCCATGTACATCGGCGGCGATCATGCCGCCCAGAGTGACGAATTTCGATCCGGGCGTGACGGCGGGAAACCATCCCTGCGGCAGGAAGGCAGCGATGATATCGGCCAGAAGGATGCCCGCCTCGGCCACCAGCTGCCCGGTGGCGGGATCAAACCCCAGCACCCGGTCAAAGCGGCGCATGTCGACGGTCTGGCGGCCCACGGCGCTGTCGCCATAGGCCCGGCCATTGCCGCGCGCGATCAGCGGCCCCTGGGACAGGGCGGCGCGGAGTTCCCCTTCGGCATCGGGTTGCAGCAGGCGGGTGTCCTGAACGGGTGTGCGGCCCCAGCCGGAAAGTTTCATGCCGTCGCCTCTGTCCGGGTAAAGACGTATTTGCTGTCCAGCTTGTATTTCACAACATAGCCCACGCTCAGCCCCAACACCGCGCCGAGTTCGCGCATCGCATCCGTCCGCCAGATCAGCCAGAAGGCTGTTTCGGTTGCCCAGAACAGCGCGGTCGTCACCAGACCCATTACCGTGTACAGCAGGAATTGCTGCCCACTGGCGCGCAGCCCGGTGGTGGAGTCGTTAAAGATGTAGCGCTTGTCGAGGATGTATTTCAGCACCAGCCCGGCGGCGGTTCCCGCCACCATGGCCAGCGCAAAGATCACCGCCCCCTCGCCCCCCATCAGCACGATCCGCTGCACGCCCAGATTGGCCAGCGTCGCAAGGATGGCAAAGGCCGTATAGCGCAGCACAAGGGTGGTGCGGGTCACAGCAGTGTTCCCCCGAAGATGAAACCGACCGCCGCCAAAAGGCAGATACGGCTGGTCTTGTCCTTGACGGCATAGACCACCGGATCATCGTGCATCTGGCCGCGATGGGTGATCAGGACAATCCGGGTGATCCAGTAGAGCTGGATCACGAAGACGCCCCAAAGCGTGGCTGGCTGCGCGTAAAGTTCGCGCACATCCGGACTGTTGAGGTAGAGCGCAAAGACCAGCACCGAAACAAACCCTGCGCCCAAGGCGATCATGCTGATGATCGGCAGGTCGTCGACGTGATAGCCGCGCCCGGCCACCGCCAACTTGCCACGCTGGGCAAGATCAACCAATTCGGCCTGCCGCTTTACGGCGGCGAGGGCAAAGAAGAAGAAGATCGCAAAGGCAAACAGCCAGACCGAAAGCGTGATGCCGGTGGCCACTCCGCCCGCCAGAATGCGCAGCGTATAGAGGCCGGCCAGAACGCAGATATCGATCACGATCTGCCGCTTCAGATGCAGCGAATAGGCAGTGGTCAGCACGAAATAGCAGCCCATCAGCGTGACAAAGGGCAGGCCAAGCGGGATCGACAGGCACAACCCCGCCAGAATGAAGGCTGGGGCCAGCCAGGTGCCCATGGCCACAGGCAACGCGCCGGAGGCGAAGGGCCGCATCCGCTTGCGCGGGTGGGCGCGGTCGGGGCCAAGGTCGAGAAGATCGTTCAGCAGATAGACACCAGAAGCGACCAAGCTGAAGGCGGCAAAGGCCAGCGCGCCCAGCAGAAGGGTTGCGGTATCAAAGCGGTGCGCCGCAAGGATTGGCACGAAGACAAGAATGTTCTTCAGCCATTGATGCGGACGCATCGCCTTGAGCAATGGGCGCAGGATCGGTTCGGCGGTGACGATATGTTCGATGGGCTTGCCCAACGCTTCGGCCTTGCGGGCCAGCGCGGCGGGGGCATTGACGGTGATGATCGCCCCTGCCTCGGCCCAGACCACCAGATCGGCGGTGGCATCGCCCATATAAGCAAAGCGCCCGGCGCCGAAATGGCGGGTCAGGAAGGCGGCCTTGGCGCTGCCTTTCAGGTTGGTCCGCCCGTCGGAGCCATGGGTTTCATCAAACAGGCCCAGATGGGCCGCGATCCGGTCGGCAAGGCCTTGATCGGCGGCCGTGACCAGTGCGGTCCGCCCGCCCCCAGCCCGCCAGTCGCGGATGTGGTCCAGCACCGCCTCATTGTAGGGCAGGGTGGCGACATCGACATGGGATGCTTCGGACAGCAGCCGCTTCAGCGCGGCACGCCCGCCCATAAGTGCGGCAATCGCCCGGAACGGGCTTCGCCAGTTGCGCCCGAAGGCCGACCAGAAGCTTTCATGCAGCATGTCTGAACAGACAAGCGTGCCGTCCAGATCCACCACAAGGACCGGCGCTTCGGGCATGTCTTGCGGATGATCCCCGGTGGCGGGGCTCAGGGCGGTTTGGGCGGTCATGGGCGCACCTCACGGAAAGAACGGCGCAGCACATGCGCGATCACCAGAACCAACACCAAATTCAGCGGGGCCTGGATCGACGGATAGAACGTCAGGTTCTCCGCCGTGGTCCGCACCCCGTCTTGTTCGGTCAGGAAGGACATCGCAATCCCCCAGCCCGTGGCAACCCAGGCAATCGCCAGCAGCGCCATCATTTCCCAAGAGCGACCCTGAGCCAGAAGGCGGGGCGCAACCAGCGCCAGCGCCACCCCGGCCAACGTCATATCATAATCATAGACGTAGGGGCTCATGAACAGCGGGGCGATCATCGCCGCGGCAACGATCACCGTCTTGTCGCTGCGGCGCAGGGCCAGCAGGACGACGGAACCAACTATGGCCACGCCCGCCACGATCTGAACCATCATCGCCATATCGGCCGAAGCCCCGAAGGTGCGCGCGAAGGCATAGACCGAAACCATGCGGTGCAACGGATAATCGCCCGCGCGCAGGAAACCCAGCGCCTCTTGCGATGCAGCCAGCATCAGCGTGAACAGATCGGTTCCGAAAACCAGCGCCGCCGCACCCAAAGTGGCCGCACAGGTGGCCATGGCCAAAGCTGCCACCCCCCAGCGCCCGGTCAGCAGCGCCGCAGCACCGATCCCGATGGCCACATGCGGCTTGATCGCCGCCAGCCCCAGCGCCACGCCCCCGCGCAGGCCCGCATTCAGGCCCGTGCCAAGAATGCCCTGCGCCGCCAGCGCCACGATCCCGGCCACAAGAAACCCGTTCTGCCCGCTGCGGATGTTCACCAGAAGGGCGGGAAAGATCATCACGAAGACAAAGGCCAGATGCCGGGCCGAAATCTGCTGAACGGCCTTGAGATAAAGCGCGAAAGTCGCGGGAACGAACACCGCATAGGCCAGCCAGACCGGCACAGCACCCAGGGCTGCCGTGACAAAGTTATACTGCGGCGGATAGGTGTAGGGCATGAAGGATTCGGTCTGAAGCACTTCGTTCTGCGCGGCAAAGAGCGTGGCAGCGCTATAGGCATCCGCAAGGCGGCCATCCCAATACAGCCAGCCGACCAGCCAGAACGTATCAATATCGGTCATCACGTATTCGACCAGACCGGCAGACTTCAGATACAGGTCAAAGACCGTCTTCAACCCGGCGACAAGGCAGACAAGCGCCATCACGATGATCGTGCGACGGCTGACAAGGTCTGGTGCTGCCATGGCTGCGGTGGGTTGGCTTGAAAAACTTGTTTGAAACATAGGCGAAAACCCTTGTTCAGATTCTCAGTCGTTTAAAAACAGGTTCGGGAATGTTCCGGATCACCAGCATCACCAGCCACCAGATCGGGCGGACATAAACGGTGTTGCGGCGCTTTTCCTGCGCCTTGAAGATCGCCTCGGCCACTTCGTCCGGGCTGGCGGTCAGCTTCGCGGGCAGGTCCATCCCGGCGGTCATGCGGGTGGCGATGAAACCGGGCGATACGGTCACGACATGCACGCCAAGGCGCGCCATGCGGTTGCGCAGGCCGGACAGAAAGGCGGTGAACCCCGCCTTGGCCGATCCATAGATGTAATTCGTCGCGCGGCCCCGGTCCCCGGCGACCGAACTGATGCCGATGATCGTGCCAGAACGGCGGGCGGCAAAGGCATTGGCAAGGTGGCTCAGAATGCTGGCCGGGCCTTCGAAATTGCTGCGCATCACGGTGATGGCGGCGGCGATGTCGACCTCGTCCTCGGCCTGCCGTCCCAGAAGGCCCACAGCGCAGACCACCACATCGGGCAGTACGGGCAGGGTGCGGACAAATTCCGCATGCGCCGCAACATCCAATGCGTCAAAGGCAAGCAAGGTTACAGGCACCCGATAGCGCAGTTCCAGATCCGTCTTTTCCGCGGCAAGCCGATCCGGATCGCGCGCGGCAAGTTGGATCGCATACCCGTCAGCGGCAAAGCGGCGGGCGGTCGCGCGTGCAACATCGGACCGTGCGCCCAGTAGCAGCACGGTTCCCTTCGGCGGTACGGTCGGTTCGTTCGGCACGGATCGGCCCCTTCTGTATCTGTGCGGCTGCCGCCCGCATCTGCGGCTTGGCAGCGTCCTTTGATCGTCGGGCTAGCCAAGGCTTTTGGCGGAATTGTGTCCTGTTCGGGAACAATAGGGGAAAAACTTCAAAATATCGGGTGTGCCCGGGTCAAGTGAGCAGGTCTTGCAACACCAGTGCCATCACCTTGGCGCTGTCGGCCATATCCTGCACGCCGACCCATTCGTCCGGCTGATGCGCCAGATGCAGCAGGCCGGGGCCATAGGCGATACAGTTTTTCAACCGACCGATCCGGTCGATATGTTTCTGGTCATAGGTGCCGGGGCTGACGACATAATCCGCCACCTGCCCCAGAACCCGTTCGATCGCGGCAGCGGTGGACCGGACGATGGGCGCGTCCCGGCTGGTCTGGGTGGGCTGCACCTCGAACAGGTCGCGGATCGTATAGACAAAGCCGGGGCGGCGGCCCTGCACCCGATCCAGCACGGCGCGCAATTCGGTCTTTACCTCATCGACGGCCTCTTCGATCAGGAAACGTCGGTCCAGGATGATGCGGCAACGATCCGCGACACAGGGCGCAGGCAGGCCGGTGTAACCCTCAGGCGGTTCCGGCTCTCCGCCGTGGATGGAGTTGATGTTCAGCGTGCTTTGTCGGGCCTGTGGGGGCACGACGGGCATCGCTGTGGTGCGTGTGGCCAGCAGGGGGTAGAGGTGATGCTCGATCTCCTCCAGCACGGCGCCCATATGGCGGATGGCGCTGTCGCCAAGAAACGGCATGGACCCATGCGCGATGCGGCCATGGGTTTCCACCTCGGCCCACCAGACCCCGCGATGGCCCAGGCAGATGCGGTCCTTGTGAAGCGGTTCGGGGATGATGACGTGCTGCACCTTTTCCGGTGCGAAATACCCCCGCTCGGCCAGATAGGCCACGCCGCCATAGCCGCCCGACTCCTCATCCGCTGTGGCGCTGATCTCGATGCTGCCGCGCCAGTCGGGGGTGGCGGCCAAAAACGCCTCGGCCGCGATCACGCTGGCGGCCAGACCCCCCTTCATGTCACAGGCGCCGCGGCCATAGATGCGGTCGCCCTCCAGCGCGCCGCCGAACGGATCGCGCGTCCAGCCATGCCCCACCTCGACCACATCATGATGGCTGTTGAAATGCACGCAATCGCCCGGATGTCCCGACTCGACCCGCGCAACCATGTTCCAGCGCGGATAGGTGTCGCTGTCGCCCGGCGCGCCCGTGGCGCGGATCAATTCCACCGTCCAGCCCTGCGCCATCAGACGCGCTGCCAGATAGTCGCAGATGTCGCGATATTGCAGACCGGGCGGGTTCAGCGTGGGAATCCGGATCAGATCCTGCGCCAACCCGATCAGGGCGGCGCGGCGATCATCGATGGCGGACAAGATGGCGCTGGTCATGCGCGGCATCGTGCGGGCTTCCCGCCGCGATGCCAAGGCAAAAAGCCCATCATGGCTTGCAGCCGGGACGGGGCCGGGTGACAATGGTTAGCAAGAAAAGGGGTGAACGCTGGAACGGGGGTGGGCCGCATGATCGGGTTCTTCAAGCTGGCGCTGTTCGGCTATATCGGGCTGACGATCATCTATTGGCTGCTGGCGATCTATTCCCGGTCGGTGGAACGCGAGCGGCTTGAAAAGCATTATGATGCGGGTGATGTCACCGGGCCGCGCGATGCCTATATCGAACAGGGGCTGTCCGCCTATGAAAACAGCCTGCGGCGGCGGCTGATCTGGCTTGTCTTCGTCATCCCGACTTGTGTCGTCGTGGCGCTGGTCTGGATTCTGAACTTCAGTTGAGGCGAACATGCGCTATTTGAAATGGTCTTTCTTCGGCATCCTGACGCTCTTTGTGCTGTCATTCCTGCACTATACGCTTCCGCAGCATGACATCGTCCGTATCGTGGGGACCGAGAACCGCCGCATGGATCTGGGCGAAAACAGCTGGTTCTGGGCCGCCCCGGATGTGGGCACCGGATCGGGCGCAAGCCGCGACGTGTTTTTCATCAACGCTGTCTTTCCCAACGGCAAGACGATGGAATACCGCAACGAAGATACCGGCTGGGGCTGGCCGCCTTATTTCAAGATGAACTCGTCGTCGATGAACACCGAGGCGAAAGAGCTGCAATCCACCACCGCCGCGCCGAAATGGGTGGCGGTGACGCATTATGGCTGGCGCAACCAGCTGTTCACTATCTTTCCCAACGTCATCGCGCTGCGGCAGGTTGAAGGGCCGGACACGCGGATCATCCCTTGGGTCAACATCGTGATCTTCACGCTGCTGGCCGGGATCATCTTCATGGCGCGCCGGATGTGGCTGCAATTCCGCGAGCGGATGATCGAACCCGCGGTGATCGAGGCGCAGGAAACGCTTGATCACATTGATGCGCGGGCCGATCGTGCCAAGGCGGGGATCAGCGGCTGGTTCGCGCGCACCTTCCGGCGGAAATAGGACTTCTTACCGCTTAACGTGCGTGACTGGTTCGGATCAGGTCAGCCGCTTTTTCTGCGATCATGATCGTAGGAGCGTTGGTGTTGCCGCCGATCAGGGTCGGCATGATGCTGGCATCCACCACGCGCAGCCCGGCGATCCCGTGAACGCGCAGGTTGGGGTCGACGACCGCCATGTCATCCTGCCCCATCCGGCAAGTGCCGACCGGGTGGTAGATCGTGTCAGAGCGGGCGCGGATATCGGCCCGGATCGCGGTATCGCTGCCGTCATGGGGATACAGCCGCTTTCCCCGCCACGGGGCAAGGGGCGGGGCGGCCATGGCCTGTTCCATCACCCGCACCCCGGCCATCAGTGTTTCCAGATCGCGGGGGTCTGACAGGAAGTTTGGGTCGATCCGCGGCGGGCTGGCGGAGTTGGCATCCCGCAGGCCGACCTGGCCCCGGCTGTGGGGGCGTAGCACGCAGACATGGGCCGAAAATCCATCGGCAAGATGGATGCGGCGCATGTGGTCATCCACGATAGCGATGACAAAATGCGCTTGCAGATCAGGGCGTTGCAGGCCAGGGCGGGAATGGAAGAAGGCGCAGCCTTCCGCCCCCGGCGTGGTCAGGACCCCCGTCCCCTGCCGTTGAAACGGCCCGAAGCCCCGGATCAGCCGCATCAGCCCTGCCGGGTTGAACCCCACGACATCGGGCCGCAGCGACCGCCAGATCAGCGTATGATCCAGATGATCTTGCAGGTTCTGCCCGACCCCCGGCAATGCGTGCTGCACCGCGATGCCATGCTGGCGCAGGTCATCTTCGGGGCCGATGCCGGACAGCATCAGCAGTTGCGGCGAACCGAATGCGCCTGCCGACAGGATCACCTCGCGCCGCGCGGTCAGGGTCTGGCGGTGGTTTTTATGCCGCAGGATCAATCCCTTGGCGCGGCGATCCGCGATCACGATCCGCTCGGCCAGCGCGCCAGTCAGCACTGTCAGGTTCGGGCGATCCATCACCGGATGCAGAAAGGCCGCGGCTGCCGAACAGCGGCGGCCTTTGCGCGCGCCGGTGTGGAATTGGGTGACCTGAAACAGCCCGGCCCCGGCTTGTTCGGGGCCATTGAAATCAGTGTTTTCGGGGATTTGCTGCTGGGCCATCGCCTGCACGAAGGCATTGGTGATGGCGTGCGGGCTGTGTTGATCGGTCACCTGCAAGGGGCCGCTTGCGCCATGCAGGGCCGATGTGCCGCGCGAATTTCCCTCTGATTTCAAGAAGTAAGGCAGGACGGATTGCCAATCCCAACCCTCGGCCCCGAGGTTGGACCAATCGTCGTAATCGGATGGATGCCCCCGCACATAGAGCATGGCATTGATGGCGGAAGACCCACCCAGCGCCTTGCCACGGGGTTGATAGCAGACGCGGCCATTCAGATGGGGTTGGGGCGTGGTGTGGAAGGCCCAGTTGTGCAGCTTTGGCCGCCCCGACACCATGGCCGCAACCATGGCTGGGGTATTGATAAGGAAGGATTTTCCCTTTCCCCCGGCCTCGATCAGGCAGACGGAAACGGCGGGATCTTCGGACAAGCGCGCGGCGAGGACGGACCCCGCCGAACCGCCACCCACGATGATGTAATCGTAATCCATCGACACCTCCCGCCACGGGTTAACCTATTCGCAGGACGGGGAAATCGGGAAGCGTTACGTCGCGGCGGCTGTGCAGCGCCCGGTGCAGATGATGGTGCAGACGGCCGTGCATACAAATTTGGGCAGATATGGACGCCCAATCGTGGTTAACGCTGCGCCAGTGCACAGAGGGTGGTGGGGCGACGAGGCCCTCCCCCGATGAGGGGGGAGGGAAGTTTGCGCGCAGACGCCGCCATCACGGCGGTGGATCAGAAGCTGAATTCGTAGTTCAGGTCGATCCCAGCGTCATAGACATCCGATGTGGTCTGACCGACATCAAAGCTGGCCGTCAGGACGCCGGCGCCGACCATGCCATTCACGCCGAAGCCAAAGCGGGGGGCGATGAAGGTATCACGGACGCCTGCAGTATCCTTGATGCTGCCATATTCGAAATCGACCGAGGCGAAAGGCTTCAGCGCCGTGCCGGAAATTGCTTCTTTCCAGTCAAAGCGACCCCCGATCGACGCGGTGACCTGCTGCGAGGTGCCCGCAACGACGCCGGTTGCGCCGGTGGGGAAATCTTCCCACGAGGCGGCCAGACGGGCGCGCGGCTGCAACGTGCCCGCAGCCTGTGCGATGGACCCGGTGACGGCAACCCCGGCAGACCAGCGATCCGTGTCGAAACTGCTGCCCGACGCATCATAGGACACGCGCGACCATGCAAGGTAGGCATCGGTCAGCGTGCCATCGGAATAGCTGTGGGCGGCATAGACGCCGAGCATCGCAGCATTCGCATCCGTCGAGGCACCGGTTGCATCGCTGACGGACAGACGGTTCACCCCAAGCATCACGCCAAGCAGCGTGTTGGCGGACACGAATTTATCGGCACCGAAGGTGAGGTCGACGGAATCGCCATCATAGCCATCCCAATAGGTGCGGCCCGACATGGCAACCCAGGCGGAGATGTCTTCGCTTTGGCCTTTGGTCGAGGCGAAGATGCCGTCAGAAGGTTGGTCTGCGGCCCCTGCATTGCCGAAACGGTTGCGGTAGTTCCGGCCAAGCGAGGTGGTGATGGCCTGCTGCTGGGCGACGCTGGAAAACACTGCGAGGTTCGATCCGCCGCCGGAGCACATGATGCTGACATTAAACATGTCCAGCACGAGTGGGCCTGTTTCCGAAAGCCCGAAGGACAGCATGCCGCCAACAGGCACAACGAAGGTTTCGGAGAACGGCACACCTGTCGCGGTGAAGATGGCAGAAAGGGCGCCTGAGCCAAAGGAAGAAGGTCCAGAAGCCGGGTCAGACACGTACCAGCCATCAGCGCCGCCGCCAGCACGCGTGACCTGCGACCCGCTAATCCGGACGGTTTCGCCTGCACTGAGCGGAAGCGCCGAAATCTGTTGGAAACCGCGAACTGCCACAAAAGGGCTGCTGAACCCGTTGATATCGGCACAGCCTGCCGATTGCGCGAGCGCCGCGCTTCCCGATCCGACAGCGGCAAGCGCCCCAAAGATCAGAGCAGTATGCATTCTTGGCAATTCGAAACTCCCTTCGCCTGTATCCGACAGCGCCATTTTCGGCGTCTGCACGGGGCCATGCGTAGGAGGCGTGGAGGTATTAATAAATGTAAACATAACAACTTATGCGCGTTGTTGCATAAAAGCCTACCACCATAAGTGAGTAATGCCTGCCCAAACGCGTGGACCAGCGGCGTGGTGCCGCTGACCCGATCAACCGGCCCGCTTGACCCCGTAACAGGGCGCGTGCTTCGCGGGGTCACCCGCGAAGGGTGCCGCCTGTGGCCTTGGTCACCTTTTCGATGACCTTGGCGGAAACGGCCTCGATCTCGGCCTCGGTCAGGGTTTTTTCGCTGGGTTGCAGGCGGACGGTCAGGGCGATGGATTTCTTGCCCGGTCCCATCTGCGCCTCGGCCTTCTCACCCGTGAACTGATCGAACAGGCGCACGCTTTCGATCAGCGCCTTGTCGGCCCCTTGGGCGGCGTTGAGGGCGGTCAGCGCCTCGACCCCTTTATCCACGACAAAGGCGAAATCGCGTTCCACCGCCTGAAGGTCGCTGATGGCTAGCGCCGCACGGGTGGGGGTTTTCGTCTTTGGCTGCGGGACATTGGCCACAAGGATGGTGAAGGCCACGGCAGGGCCTTTCACGCCAAGCGCAGCGAGCACGCGGGGGTGCACCTCGCCAAAGGTGGCCAGCGTGTTGGGGCCAAGGCCGATATTGCCCGACCGGCCCGGATGCCACCATGCGGCCACCTTGCGGGTGATCTGGACGCGGGCAGGGGCGGCGAGGGCGGCAAGGACCGCCTCGGCATCGGCTTTGGCGTCGAAGACATCCACGGGGCGGCGGCTTGCGAAAGGATCGCGCGGGGCGGTGTGGCCGACCAGCAGGCCGGTCGCTTGCAGGTGCTGTTCTCCCGGTTCGCCGCCCTGGAAGGCGGGGCCGATTTCGCACAGCGCAAGATCGGCAAAGCCGCGCGCCTGATTGCGGGCAGCGGCGCGCAGGAGGCCGGGCAGCAGGTCGGGGCGGAGGTGGGTCATTTCCGATGAGATCGGGTTGTCCACCCGCACGGCATCCGCGCCACCACCGAAGAGGGCGGCTGCCTGTTCATCAATGAAGCTGTAGGTGACGCATTCATTATAGCCCAGCGCGGCGAGGGTGCGGCGCGCAGCCTTTTCGCGCATCTGCTGGGGCGTCAGGATCGGTTTGGGCACGCCCGGCGCGCTGCGGCGGAGAGGTTTGCCTTCCAGTTTCGTCAGGCTAGCGATGCGGGCGACTTCCTCGACCAGATCGGCCTCGCCCAGGAGATCGGGCCGCCAGGTGGGTGGGGTGGCCATGTCGCCGTTCAGGGTGAAGCCCAGCGCTTCCAGTGTGCGGCGCTGTTCGTCGGCGGGGATGTCCATTCCGACGAGCGAGATGACGCGGGCCGGGTCCAGCCGGTAGGCGCGGGCAGTGTCGGGGACCGCGCCGTCCATGGCGATGTCCGACGCCTCACCGCCGCAGAGATCAAGGATCATCTGCGTGGCAAGGTCCAGCCCCGGCAGGGTGAAGGCGGGGTCAACGCCGCGTTCAAAGCGGTAGCGGGCATCGGAGTTGATCTTCAGCGCGCGGCCAGTGGCGGCGATGGTGATCGGGTCCCAGAAGGCGGATTCGAGGAAGACATCGGTCGTCGCCTCGGTGCAGCCCGATACCTCACCGCCCATGATCCCGGCCAGCGATTCCGGCCCGGTATCATCGGAAATCAGCATCATGCCGGGTTGCATCGCATAGGTCTTGCCGTCGAGCGCCAGCAGTTCTTCGCCGCCTTGGGCGGGGTGGATGCGCAGGGCGCCTTTCACCTTGGCCGCGTCGAACACATGCAGCGGGCGGTTCAGGGCAAAGGTGAAGAAGTTGGTGATATCGACCAGCGCCGAAATGGGGCGCAGGCCGATGGCCATGAGGCGGGCTTGCAGCCAGGCGGGTGAGGGGCCGTTAGTGACGCCGCGGATCAGGCGGCCGGCGAAAAGGGGGCAGCCTTTGGTTTTGAGCGACGGGTCAATCTCTACCCGGATCGGGCAGGGGAAGCCGCCGGTGATGGCGGGGATCGGCAGCGGTTTCAGCGTGCCCAGCCCGCGCGCGGCCAGATCGCGCGCGATGCCGCGCACGCCCAGCGCATCGGGGCGGTTGGGGGTGATCTTGATATGGATCATCGTGTCCACCGCCGCAGGGCGGTTCACGGCCAGCCAGTCGACAAAGCGCTGGCCGACCTCGCCCGAGGGCAGTTCGATGATGCCGTTATGTTCGTCGGACAGTTCCAGTTCGCGTTCCGACGCCATCATCCCGTGGGATTCCACGCCGCGGATCTTGCCCACGCCCAGCGTCACGTCGATGCCGGGCACATAGTCGCCCGGCTTGCACAGCACGACGGTGATGCCCGCGCGGGCATTGGGGGCGCCGCAGACGATTTGCTTTTCGCCCTCATCCGTCAGCACGCGGCAAACGCGCAGCTTGTCGGCATCGGGGTGCTGTTCGGCATGAAGCACTTTGGCAAGGGTAAAGGGGGCCAGCCGGGCGGCGGGATTGGTCACATCCTCGACCTCCAGCCCCAGATCGGTGAGGGCATAGAGGATGTCATCCAGCGGGGCCTCGGTTTCGAGGTGGTCCTTGAGCCAGGAGAGGGTGAACTTCATCGTGCCGGTCCCTTCGGAAGTGCAGGGCAGGGATTAGCGCAAAGGCGCGGCGATGGGAAGGTGGGGGGGAAGGTGGGGGAAAGTGCGGCGGAAGGGGTTTCGCAAATGGAAACGGGTTGTTCTTGCCGTGCCTGTCATGGGGCGCGTATGTGCCACATTTTCGAACCGGATGGGTGGCATCCCTTTGTCTATGGACCCGATGTTTAAAGTACCCGACCAAACCCGCCGTGTTCCGGCATGGCGACTGATCCTGATCATGGGCCTGTCGCTGCTTGCGCTGCTGCTTTTGTTTATCTGAAGCCAGACAGCGATTTGAAAACGCAGAAAGCCCCGCCTTGGCGGGGCTTTCCATTAGAGCGCGGCGTGGTGGATCAGCGGCTGAGTCCGCCCGGCAGATCGGGCATGTCCAGCGCGGCAAAGCCGTAATGGCGCAGCCAGCGCAGATCGGATTCGAAGAAGGCGCGCAGGTCGGGGATGCCGTATTTCAGCATGGCGATGCGGTCGATCCCCATGCCGAAGGCAAAGCCCTGCCATTCGTTCGGGTCCACCCCTGCGGCTGCGAGCACCTTGGGGTGCACCATGCCAGAGCCGAGGATTTCCATCCATTTGTCGCCTTGGCCGATCTTTAGCTGGCCGCCTTCCCAGGAACAGCGGATGTCCACCTCGGCCGAGGGTTCGGTGAAGGGGAAATGCGACGCGCGGAAGCGCAGTTCCACCGAGGGCACCTCGAAATAGGCGCGACAGAATTCTTCCAGCACCCATTTCAGGTTGGCCATGGAGATATCGCGGTCGATGGCCAGACCTTCGACCTGATGGAACATCGGGGTGTGGGTCTGGTCCATATCCATGCGGTAGACGCGGCCGGGGGCGATCACCCGGATCGGTGCGCCCTGTTCCGTCATGGCGCGGATCTGGACCGGGCTGGTATGGGTGCGCAGCACATGGGGCGGCCGGTTGTCGCCGGGGGCGCGGTGCATGAAGAAGGTGTCATGCTCTTGCCGCGCGGGGTGTTCCGGCGGGATGTTCAGCGCATCGAAGTTGTACCAGTCGGATTCCACCTGCGGGCCTTCGGCCACGGCAAAGCCCATGTCGGCGAAGATGGCGGTCAGTTCTTCCATCACCTGAGACACGGGATGGATGGTGCCGCGCGGGCGCGGACGACCGGGAAGGGTGACATCCAGCCATTCGGTACGCAGACGTTCGTCCAGCGCGGCATCGGCAAGGCCTGCCTTGCGGGCGCGCAGGGCGGCGTCAATTTCATCCTTGAGCACGTTCAGCATGGCCCCGGCGGCCTTGCGGGCATCAGGTTCCATCTTGCCGAGGGTGGCCATCATGGCGCTGATTTCGCCCTTTTTGCCAAGGGCCGCGACGCGCACCTCTTCCAGCGCGGATTCGTCCGCGGCCGTGGCGACGGCGGTCAGATACTTGGCCTTGAGCGTGTCGAGCCCGTCCATGAAAGCCTCCTGAGGGTGCGGAGGGGTGGTAGCGGGAAGGAACCCGCGATGCAAGGGGAAGGCCGGGGAATGGAGGGGAGGGCTGGCCTTCCCCGCGCCTGCGGGTCAGCCGCGCATGGCGGCTGCGATGCGTGCGCCGATGGCGGCGCTGCCCTTGGGCGATGGGTGGATCATGTCCAGTTGATGCAGCGACGGGTCACCATAGGGGACAAGGTCCGACATGGGCAGGAACGTCACCCCGGCATCACGGCCGGCCATGCGGGCGAGGCGACGGTCAAGCTCATCGCCGTAAGGGCGGCAGGCGCGGACGGGGGTGTAGAGCCCCGGATTGCGCAGATAGCCCGCATAGACAACCTTTGCCCCGCTTTGACGGATGCGCGACACAAGTTCCGGGATTGCACCGGCGGTGCCGTCCTTGTTGACCAGCCGGTCCACCATGCCGTTGCACATCCCGCAGCCGCAGCCAAAGAGCAGGTCATTGCCGCCGCCGTTGATGACCACCCAATCCCAGTTCCCGGCCTTGAACTGCGCCGGAAGCCGCAGCCCCGCCGCACCCGAGATGGGCAGGTAATAGAAATAACGCGACGCAACCACCGACCGATCAATCACCTCTTCGCCCAGCCGTGCTTCGATGGCATTGGCGACGGCCCGGCCCGATGTCCGGTTGGCTGCCATCATGGAATCACCCATCAGAAGGATGCGGGCATCCTTGCTGCTGGCGGTGACGGTTTCGCCGCAGCCAAGCAGCAGGAAAAGGGACAGAAGGGCGATCAAAGGGCGCAGCATGATGCGGGGTCTTTCGGTCAAATGTTCGCGCGCAGGTTGCGGGCGAAGTGCGGAGGGATAAAGGCAAAGCTGGGGAAACAAGGTGCCATCCGGAATGAAAACGGAATTGGGGCCTGCAATCAAGGGATGCGGTCAATGCAATTTTGGGGTCCCTTCCCGTGGCGCGATACAGGGAAGAACGGACGCTGTGCCGGAAGGTTTACGCGGCACGGGCCAACTGTTTGTTGCCCGGAACGATGCTGGCCATGGCACAGCAAAAAGGCCGCCCGAGGGGCGGCCTTTTCATAAGACGATCTGATCCGGGTGGATCAGGCCAGCGCGGCCTTGGCCTGCGCGGCGATGGCGTTGAACGCTTCGGGTTCGTGCACGGCCAGATCGGCCAGAACCTTGCGGTCGACTTCGATCCCGGCTTTCGCCAGACCGTTGATGAACTTGGAATAGGTCATCTCAAGATCGAACAGACGCACGGCCGCGTTGATCCGCTGGATCCACAGCGCGCGGAAGTTGCGCTTGCGGGTCTTGCGGTCGCGGGTGGCGTACTGGTTGGCCTTGTCGACTGCCTGGGTGGCGGTACGGAAGTTGCGCGAACGCGAACCGTAATAGCCGGCAGCGGCCTTGATGACTTTGCGGTGACGGGCGTGGGTCACGACACCGGATTTGACGCGGGACATCTGGTGTTCTCCTTACCGGTCGTAGGGCATGTACTTCTTGACGATCTTGCTGTCCGAGGGGGACAGCAGCATCGTGCCGGAAGCATCGCGAATGAACTTTGTCGTGCGCTTGATCATGCCGTGGCGCTTGCCGGCGACGCCGGCTTTGGCCCGACCGGAAGCCGTGAAGCTGAAACGCTTCTTGGCCGCCGACTTGGTCTTCATCTTGGGCATTTCCATCTCCGTGGTTGCAGGCGCGACTCGGCATGCCACTTTGGCCGGACGCGCGGGTATCGCAAGGTGTGCCGTATAGGCGGGGGTCGGTCGCGGCGCAAGGGGAAAAGCGAAGGAAAGGCGGCGCTGTCAGGGAAGATAGCGGCCCAGCACCTCGAAGAACAGATGCGGCAGGGCGGCGGGGTTCAGGCCCTGATTGCCGCCGATCACGCCCCAGGCCGCCATGCCGATGCCCAGCAGAATGCCAAGCCCCGCCACCAAAGGCGGGCGGTCGTCGATCAGGGCAGACATCAGCGACGGGATGGACAGGAACAGCAACACCAGCCCGAGGATGAGAAGAAGGTCGTAATCCATGCTGCCACCTGCACCCTGCCCGAACGGGCCACCACCACCGCCCAAGCCTTGCAGGAAGCGGCGCGGCGATCAAGCCACCGCTTCGGGGCAGGCGCGCTGCGGGACGGTGTCAGAACAGCAGGGCGCGGAAGACACGGCCAAAGGCGGGGGGGATATCATTCAGGGCATAGCCCGACGGGTTCCGCGCCATGGCAAGGCCGATCAGCACCACGCCGGTCAGGCCGATGATCGCGCCAAAGCGCGGCGCGCGATCTTCGGTCCAAGCGTTCAGAAGGGAAGGGATGGACAGCACGGCGAGAATGACGCCGATCACTAGCGAAAGATCATTGGTGTTTATCACAACAGCACCCCGCAACGAACACGGCCCGCATCTGTGATGCGGGCCGTGTCAGATTACTCGGGATCGGCCTTGTAGATCAATCTTTCGTCGCAGGGCGCGACGCGCAGGATGTTGGTCGTTCCCTGCACGTTGAAGGGCACGCCTGCGGTCAGCACGATCTGATCCTTTTCCGACGCAAAGCCGTAGGTGCGCGCGGCGCGCACGGCGGCGATCACGGCGCCTTTGAAGCGGTCCTGCTCTTCCGCGATGACGCAATGCGCGCCCCAGGTGAGCGACATGCGGCGGGCGGTTTCGATCAGCGGCGTCAGCGCGATGATCGGCACGCGGGGCCGTTCACGGGCCACGAGAGACACGGTGGTGCCCGATTGCGAGAAGCAGCAGATCGCCTTGATATCCGCGCTTTCCGCGATTTCGCGCGCGGCGGCGACGATGCCGTCGGCGACAGAGGTGCGGGCGACGCTGCGGCTGGCTTCGATCACCTGACGGTAGGTCGGATCGCTTTCAACCGAGATGGCGACGTTGTTCATCGTCTGCACGGCTTCGATCGGGTATTTGCCGGCGGCGGATTCTGCCGACAGCATGATCGCATCCGCGCCTTCGTAGATGGCGGTGGCGACGTCCGACACCTCGGCCCGGGTGGGCATCGGGGATTCGATCATCGATTCGAGCATCTGGGTGGCCACGATCACCGGCTTTGCCGCAGCGCGTGCGCCCCGGATCAGGCGTTTCTGGATCGGCGGCACGGAATGGACGGGCAGTTCCACGCCCAGATCGCCGCGCGCCACCATGATGCCGTCAGACACGGCGAGAATGGCGTCATAGGCTTTTACCGCGGCGGGTTTTTCGATCTTGGACAGCACGGCCGCGCGGCCCTTGGCCAGATCGCGCGCCTCGATCACATCTTCGGGGCGCTGCACGAAGGACAGCGCCAACCAGTCCACGCCCAGTTCGCAGGCAAATTCCAGATCCTTGCGGTCCTTGTCGGACAGGGCGGCCAGCGGCAGCACCACGTCCGGCACGTTCACGCCCTTGCGGTTGGAAATCGTGCCACCCACCGTGACGGTGCAATTGGCGAAATCCTTGCCGCAGGTTTCCACCCGCAGGCGGATCTTGCCGTCATTGACCAGCAGCGACGATCCGGGTTCCAGCGCGGCGAAAATCTCGGGGTGGGGCAGTTGCACGCGGGTCACGTCACCCGGTGTCGGGTCAAGATCCATGCGGAAGGCCGCGCCTTCGACCAGTTCCTCGCCGGCCGGGTTGGCAAAGGCACCGACGCGCAGCTTCGGCCCCTGAAGATCGGCCAGAATGGCGATGGGGCGGCCGGTATCTGCCTCGACCTGGCGGATGATCACGTGGCGCGCGCGGATATCGTCATGCGTGCCATGCGACATGTTCAGGCGGAACACATCGGCCCCTGCCTCGAACAAGGCGCGGATTGTAGCGTAATCATTGGAGGCCGGTCCAAGCGTGGCCACGATCTTCACGTTCCGAAGGCGTCTCATATGCCTCGTTCCTTATGTAATTCATCATTTTGTCGTGGGCCGCGCGTGTTATGGCGCAATCGGTGGTTTGCCGCAACTGGCGCTTTTCCTTTCGTCAGAATAAATGACGAATTGATGAAAGCTCCAAAGGAAACCGGGTGTGAGTGCCTATCGGATCATCGGAGAGGATCGGCCGGGGCGGTGGCTGGTCACCTGTGACCACGCATCGAACCGGGTGCCGGACTGGGTGGCGGGTGGCGATCTGGGGATCGGGCCTGCGGATATGGGCCGCCATATCGCCTATGACGTGGGCGCGGCCGGGTTGGCCGAGGCTTTGGGCGCAGGGCTGGATAGCCCGGTGATCCTGTCGGATTTCAGCCGTCTGGTGATAGACCCGAACCGGGGCGAGGATGACCCGACGCTGGTGATGAAGCTGTATGACGGCACGATCATCCCGGCGAACCGGCATATTGATGCGGCGGGGGTGACAGAGCGGCTGGACCGGCTGCACCGCCCCTATCACGGCGCGCTGGCACGGCTGGCGGGGCGGCGGCCGGATATGGTGATTCTGGCCATCCATTCCTTTACCCCCTGCCTAAAGGGCCGCGCGCCGCGCCCGTGGCATGTGGGGGTGCTGCATTCGCATCTGGACGAACGCCTGTCGCGCGCCCTAATCAACAGGCTGCGGGCCGAGCCGGACCTGTGCATCGGGGATAATGAGCCCTATTCCGGCCACCTGCCCGGCGACGCCATCGACCGCCATGCCTTGCAGCAGGGGCGGCTGAACACGCTGGTGGAACTGCGTAACGATCTGATCGCCAATCCGGCGGATCAGGCGGCATGGGCGGCGCGGCTTGTGCCTATGTTGCAGGAAGCGCTTGCCCGCGTGACGCTGGACTGATCCGACATACAGAAACGGTTGGCCGCCGGGGGGACGTTTGTATCCACAGTTAGACACAAATCGTCCCTAAGTTTGACTCAAGTTACTGATTCCATATTACCTAAGTTGGATTGTGTTTTGTGCGAGTAAGATCATGGGTTTCCTTTTGCTGCTGTCCCTTGTGCCCCTGGCGCTGCTTGGCGTTCTTGGTGGCGGGGATGATGATCCTGCGACCGTGACGGATGATGGTGATGGCACCTCTGACGTCCGGACAGGCGGTTCTGGCGACAACAACTTTGAAGGCGATGGCGACGACGACCTGCTGGCAGGCTTTGGGGGGGATGACACCCTGACTGGCCGCGGGGGCGAAGACCTGCTGGTCGGGGATACCGGCGATGATGTCCTTGTTGGCGGGGATGGTCAGGACCTGCTCTTGGGTGGCCGGGGTGAGGATCTTCTGCAAGGGGGGGCCGGAAACGACCTGATGATCGGCGGTCAGGGCGAAGACCGGCTGGAGGGCGAGGGCGGAGATGACCTTCTGATCGATACGTCTGGCAGCGCCGAAATGGATGGCGGCGCGGGCAATGACACGCTGGTCGGGCTGGGCCTGGGCAATGACCGGCAGCTTTACGAGGCTGTGACAGAGCTGAACACCAACGGCTTTATCGACGGGGTCACGTCGCAGTTCGGGCCGCAGTCGGATTCGTTCAACCGGATGCTGTTGCGCAATGTCCTGCCGTTGGAGAACGCGCCCAGCTTTGACACGATGCGCGGCGGCGCCGGGGATGACCTGCTGATCGGGGATGCCGGCGATGTGATGACGGGCGGGGCCGGGTCGGATGTGTTTTCGGCGCTGACCCCACAAACGCCGGTTGCTCCGTCCGATCCGACCTTTGGGCAGGTGGTGCGGGTGACGGATTTCAACCCGGCAGAAGACAAGCTTGAGGTGCAGACGCGGGCGCAGGGCGATGTGAACATCGCGGTTGAGCAACGCGATCAGGGCGTGATGGTCAGGGTGAACGGTGTCGATAGCATCTTCCTGCCGGGGCTGCGCGCCGATCAGGTGAACGTCAACGACATCACGCTGACGCGGCTCTAGGACGCAGGCGGGGGCTGGCTGGGGCGTCTGGCCAGTGCGGGGGCCAGTGCGGGGGCCAGTGCGGGGTCCAGTGCGGGGGCTGGTTCTTTCGGCCAAGGCGCGGCACTCTGGCAGCGAATGCAAGGAGTGCCGCCATGACCGACCCGCAGATTGATGACGCAACGATGCAGGCGCTGGAAGCGGCGGCCTATCGCCGCCTGCGCGACCATCTGCGCAACCGGACCGATGTGCAGAACATCGATCTGATGAACCTTGCCGGGTTCTGCCGCAACTGCCTGAGCCGCTGGATGGCCGAAGCGGCCGCCGAGGCGGGCGTGCCGCTGGGCAAGGAAGAGGCCAAGACGCTGGTCTATGGGATGCCCTATGACGACTGGAAGGCGCTGCATCAGGCCGAGGCGTCCGACAGCCAGAAAGCCGCCTTTACCGAGTCGTTCAAGACACACGGCTGACCGCGGTTCGGGAGGCGGACCGAATCGAACCGTGGTGAAGGCGGGGACGGTGGCAGGCGATTCCGTGGATTGTTAACGCGGGGTGAACAGTGCCGTGGTTTTGCCAAAATTCCTTTGTCGCTGCGTGATTCTTCGGCAATGTAGGGCCGTGAATTACCAGTCCGGAGTTTTGAGTCATGAGTGCCCTGTTGTTGTTGCTGGCCCTGCCCTTGGCGGCACTGGCGAGTTCCTTTGACGGTCCGTCGTCCGACGATGATGATCCGGATCAGGAGGACGGGCTCGATAACTCCCGTATGGCCCCGCAGAGCGATGCACCAGACGCAGCGCCGGAGGCCGCGCCAGAGGCTGCGCCGCAGGCCAACAACAAAGGCAGCGTGCTGCGCGGGACGAATGGGGCGGACCGCCTTTCCGGGCTGCTGGGCGATGACACCCTGATCGGATCGGGCGGCGCGGACGCGCTGCAGGGCGGCGCAGGCGATGACAATCTCTTTGGCGGTGCGGGGAATGATACCGGCCTTGGCGGAGCGGGCAACGATCTGCTCGTCGGGGGGCTGGGCAATGATTCGGTTGACGGGGGCCTCGGGGCGGATCGCCTGTACGGTGGGGCAGGCAATGACCTTGTGAGCGGTGGGGCCGGGCGTGACAGCCTGTTCGGCACCGATGGCGAAGATACGCTGCTGGGTGGGGATGATGAAGACATCCTGTCCGGAGGACGGGGTGTCGATTCGGTCTATGGCGGGAATGGGAACGACACCGTCACGATGTTCGACGACAGCGGGTCCGACCGGGTATTCCTTGGGGATGGGGATGACCTGCTGGCGGGTGCACCTGCGCTGACTGGTTTCCTTGCGCGCGGCGGGGCGGGCAATGACGACATGACCGGCGGTCGGGGCGCAGATTCGCTGTTCGGCGAGTTGGGCAATGACACCCTGTCCGGGAATGGCGGGAATGACGAATTGTCCGGTGGCTTTGGTGAGGACCGCATCTTTGGCGGGGCCGGAAATGACCTGATCGACGGGGCGAGCGAAGATGACAGCATTGCCGCAGGGTCCGGGAACGACACGGTGCTGGGCGGGTCGGGGGATGACAACGTCTTTGGCAACCTTGGCGATGATCTGCTGAGCGGTGATGATGGCGCCGACCGCATGTGGGGCGGTGACGGCAATGACCGGATGACCGGCGGCGAAGGGAACGACGCCGTGCGTGGCGAGGCAGGCAATGACACGCTGCTGGGGGCCGCCGGTGCCGACACGCTGGACGGTGGAGCGGGAAATGACAGCCTGTCTGGCGGGGATGGCAATGACGTCATCGATGGCGCAAGTCGCGCCCCCGGCGCGCAGGGCGGCCCGTCCGGTACGGATACGCTGGATGGCGGAGCCGGGAACGACATCATCCGCGCCGATGGCGGAGACCGGGTGACGCTGGGTGCAGGGTCGGATGAGCTGTTCGTGGCGAATGCGCAGAACATGGTGGTGACGGATTTCAATCCGGCCGAGGACAAGATCGAGATCGGCTACAACGGCACCAATCCGCCGGCGGTGACCTTGCAGCAGGTGGATGGCGCGGTGATCGTGCAGCTGGACGGCCAGCCTGCGCTGCGTCTGGAAGGGCAGACCCTGGCGTCAATGCAGGGTGTGAACTTTACCTTCACCCGGCTGGCGGCCTGATACAGGGGGTGGCCTGATACGGAAGGTGGCGGTCAGACCGCCACCTTCCGCATTTCTTCGATGTACAACTCGCGCAGGCGGGCCACCACCGGGCCGGGCTTGCCTGCGCCGACGGGATGGCCGTCGATTTCCACCACAGGCATCACAAAAATCGTCGCAGCGGTGGCGAAAGCCTCATCCGCCGCCTGTGCTTCGGCCACCGTGAAGGGGCGTTCTTCCACCTCGAATTGCGCCTCGGCGGCGAAGCGCAGCACGGCGGTGCGGGTGATGCCGTGCAGGATATCATTGGTCAGTTGCCGCGTGATGATGCGGTTGCCCTTGATGATATAGGCATTGTTCGAGGTGCCTTCGGTCACCATGCCGTCTTCGACCATCCAGCTGTCATCCACGCCGGCCTTTTTGGCCATCATCTTGGCCATGGACGGATAGAGCAGCTGCACCGTCTTGATGTCGCGGCGGCCCCAGCGGATATCGGGGATCGAGATGACCTTGAACCCGGTCTTTGCGGCGGGCGCATCGGCAAGGTTCGGGATGTTCTGGGTAAAGGCCACGATGGTGGGCTTTACGCTGTCATCGGGAAAGAGGAAGGACCGGTCGCCGGGATTGCCGCGCGTGACCTGAAGGTAGATCATCCCCTGATCAATGCCGTTCAGGCGGATCAGTTCGCGGTGCATGTCCAGCAGGTCTGCATCCGAGCAAGGGGCCTGCATGTCCAGCTCATCCAGGCTGCGGTGCAGGCGGCGGGTATGGCCGTCAAAATCGATCAGCTTGCCATCCAGAACCGATGTCACCTCATACACCCCGTCCGCCATCAGGAAGCCCCGGTCAAAGACGGATACCGTGGCCTGATCTTCGGGAAGATAGGTGCCGTTGACAAAGACGGTGCGGGTCATGGGGGGCTCCCTACATTGCGGTTTGCAAGGGTTTGGGGGCAGGGGCGCGCAGGGTCAAGTGGGGAATTGCGAGGTGGGTTTGCGGGGGCGGCCCCCCTTTGCCCCGTTCTGCCGGGACGCAGACGACTTGGCGGCAGAGGTTGCCCGGCCTGCACGCCCGGCGCGTTGCGTATCAACCCAGCGGCGCGTGCCAAAGACCCCTGCCAGCAGCGCAGGGACGGAAAGATCAAGGTCAATGTCAGGCCAGTGAAGACCATAGCCGATACCCGCCACTTCGACCGTTTCGCGGGCCACTTCCGGCGCATCGCGCAGTGCTTCGATCAGGTGAGCCGGGATGGTGACAGCGGCGCCGTTGGCGAGTGTGATCGACAGATGCCCGGTTGATCGGTTGTAACTGACCGTCCGCGCGAGCGTGCCATCGGCAAGGAGGGCGTTTCCCGTGTCGGTCGCCTGTTTCAGGAGGGTTTCAATCGGGTCAGCCATGGATTTCTCCCCATCTTTTCAACAGACGAAAGCGTTCTTTGCGCGTTTCTTCAAGGATCCGCCGCAGTTCAACGGGGCCAAAGCCATGCTGCCAAAGGAGGATCGGCGATGACCCGACCAATTGGATTTTTGCCTCGCATCCCGCCCGCAATACGTGGACATGCGCCGGATCGTGATCGTTCGAGTAGATAACGAAGCGGAGACTTTCGAACCTGTGAACCGTTACCATATATAACCTATCAGCGTTAGGTTTTCAACTACCCCCACAGCGCCGCATCTGGGGGATGGACGCCACCTTCATCGTACTGCAGCGGGTGCGCCCGGTCTTGCGCCAGCAGAAGCGGGCCGTCCAGATCGGTGAAGGCTGCGCCTTGGGCGGGCAGGATCGCGGGGGCCATGGCGAGCGAGGTGCCGACCATGCAGCCCACCATCAGGCCGAACCCCTGCGCGCGGGCGGCGCCGGCCATCAGCAGCGCCTCGGTCAGACCGCCGGTCTTGTCCAGCTTCAGGTTGACCATGTCATACTTGCCCCGCAGCGCGGCAAGGCTGGCGCGGTCATGTGCGGATTCATCGGCGCAGATGGGCAGGGGGTGAGGGATTTCCGCCAGCAGGTCATCCGCCCCGGCAGGCAGCGGCTGTTCCACCAGCGCCACGCCAAGACGGATCAGATGGGGGGCGAGGTGGGTATAGATTTCGGGGGTCCAGCCTTCGTTGGCGTCGATGATGATGGTGGAATGTGGCGCGCCTGCGCGCACGGCCTCAAGCCGCGGCATGTCATCGGGGGTGCCGAGCTTGATCTTCAGGATCGGGCGGTGGGCATTTTCGGCCGCCTGCGCGCGCATGGCATCGGGCGTGTCGAGCGACAGGGTGAAGGCCGTGACGCGCGGCCCCGGTGCGGGCAGGTTTGCCAGCTGCCAGACGCGGCGACCCGCTGCTTTCGCCTCCCAATCCCAGAGCGCGCAATCCACGGCGTTGCGGGCCGCGCCGGGGGGAAGCGCTCCTTGCAACGCGGTACGGGTGATGCCTTCGGGCAGGCTGGCGATCTGTTCCAGCACGCTTTCGGGGGTTTCGCCGTAGCGGGCATAGGGGACCGCCTCCCCCCGCCCGGTGACGCCATTGTGCGTAACGGTGGCGGTGATCACCCGCGCCTCTGTCTTTGACCCGCGCGAGATGGTGAAGGCGCGGGCGAGGGGGAAGGTTTCAAGGGTGGCGGTGATCATCGGACGCTCCATCTGTCAGGGCCGAAGGGGCGGCAGGGCGGTTGCCGTGTCAAGCCATCGGGCCGAATGCTGCACCTGCGAAAAGGAGCTTGCGCGGTGCAGCGCAAGAATATATCGCTGACGCAGCACCAGCCGTAATTTCATTGCGAGACCGACCATGAGCTTCCGCCTGCAACCCCCCGCCCCCGCCCGCCCGAACCGGTGCCAGCTGTTTGGCCCCGGATCGCGCCCGGCGATCTTTGCCAAGATGGCGGCAAGCGCGGCGGATGTGATCAACCTTGATCTGGAAGACTCGGTCGCCCCGTCGGACAAGGACATCGCGCGGGCCAATGTGATCGAGGCGATTTCCGGGGTGGATTGGGGCCACAAGACGCTGTCGGTGCGGATCAATGGGCTGGATACGCCATGGTGGTATCGCGATGTGGTGGACCTGCTGGAAAAGGGCGGCGAGCGGCTGGATCTGATCATGATCCCCAAAGTGGGCTGCGCCGAGGACCTTTATGCCGTGGATGCGCTGGTGACGGCGGTGGAACGCGCGATGGGGCGGACGAAACCCATCGGGTTCGAGGTCATCATCGAATCGGCGGCGGGGATTTCCCATGTCGAGGAGATCGCCAAGGGTTCCCCCCGCTTGCAGGCCATGAGCCTGGGCGCGGCGGATTTCGCGGCCAGCATGGGGATGCAGACCACCGGGATCGGCGGCACGCAGGAGAATTACTACATGCTGCGCGAGGGAATGAGGCATTGGTCGGACCCGTGGCATTGGGCGCAGGCGGCCATCGTTGCGGCCTGCAGGACGCATGGAATCCTGCCGGTCGATGGCCCCTTTGGCGATTTCAGCGATGATGAAGGGTTCCGCGCGCAGGCGCTGCGGTCGGCCACGCTGGGGATGGTGGGCAAATGGGCGATCCACCCAAAGCAGGTGACGTTGGCGAATGAGGTGTTCACCCCATCCGATGCCGCCGTGGCCGAGGCGCGGGAGATTCTGGCGGCGATGGATGCCGCCAAGGCCCGCGGCGAGGGGGCGACGGTCTACAAGGGCCGTCTGGTCGATATCGCCAGCATCAAACAGGCCGAGGTGATCGTGCGGCAGGCGGAATTGATCGCGGGTTGACCTTGCGTCAGTTATGAATCGTTGACAGCCCGCCTGCAATGCGGGCAGGCTCTGCCAACCAAAGCGCGAAAATGCGCCGCTTTGAAAAGAACACCCGCGCTGCGACCAAGGGGAGAGGAGGCCCCTCGCAGCAAATGGGGAGGATGCACGCCCCGTGGCCCGGCCACGGGGCGCTGCTGTTTCTGGCCCCGAGACGGCGAGGGCAAGACCACCGTATCCGCGCCCCTGCCAACCGGACATTCCGGGCGGAGCGTGGTGCAGATTTCATTCATCCCCATGATAACGCGTGGAAAAATACGGGATACTTCGGCAACCCCTGCAGTTTTGCTAGCACCGGGAGAGGTGGTTTTCCGGAGGGTTCGATGCGGTTTCTGGTTTGGATGTGTGCGGTCCTGTTCTTGCTGGCGGGGCTGGTGTTTCTGCTTGGCTGGCTTTTGCCCGCCACTCGCGAAGGGCGGGCCGAGGTGGTGATCGCGGCGACGCCCGCGCGCATCGTGGCGGTGATCGCCGATGTGGAGGCACAGACAGAGTGGCGTCAGGGGATTTCCGCTATTGAGCGGACCGCTGATGGCTGGGTCGAGGTGACGGCGCGGGGCGAACGGATCTCTTTCGTGACGGAGGAGATGGGGGAGGCGCGCATCCGCCTGCGCTTCGCCTCGGATGCGGGATACTCGGGCAGTTGGGAGGCGGTGCTGACGCCGGAAGCAGAGGGCACGCGGATTGCCGTGGTCGAACGGGCGGAAATCCCAGCGCCGCTGGGCCGGATTCTGGCGCGGCTGTTCTTTGATCCGGAGGCGTTTGCCACCACATATCTTGCGGCACTCAAGGCGCGTGTGGAGGGGTGAGGGATGGCCGAGCGGAAAAAGAAACCGACCGATTGGCGCAAGCGCTTTGGCGCGGCGAAGGACCCGCATGTGGTGATGCTGCACGCCGATTTCGCGGGGGTGAAGGCGGGGAATATGATGCTGATTTCCTCGCCCGGTGAGATTGCGAATTACGTGGCGCGCATCCCGCAGGGCGAGACGCGGACGATGGACCGGCTGCGGAATGAATTGGCGCGCAAGGCCGGGGCCAATGCCATGTGCCCGGTGACCACGGCCATCTATCTGCGGGTGGTGGCCGAGGTGGCGCTGACCGATCTGGCAGAGGGCAAGGCGCTGGATCAGGTGGTGCCGTTCTGGCGCGTGGTGCTGCCCGGTAGCAAGGTGGCCGCCAAATTGTCATGCGGGCCGGATCACGTGGCCCATCTGATCGCGCTGGATCAGGGGGCGGCCACCGGCTGAACACGGCCCTGTCACCCAAGGGCGAGTTGCATCTTGCGCCGCCTCTGGCCATATAGGGGCGTCCGTAAGGAGTGTGCCGCATGAACTATCTGGAATTTGAAAAGCCGCTGGCCGAAATCGAAGGCAAGGCGGAAGAGCTGCGCGCGATGGCACGCACCAATTCCGGCATGGACGTGTCGAAAGAGGCGGATGCGCTGGACCGCAAGGCCGAGGTGCTGCTGAAGGACCTGTATAAGGACCTGACGCCCTGGCGGAAATGCCAGGTGGCGCGTCACCCGGACCGCCCGCATTGCAAGGATTACATCGACGCGCTGTTCACCGAATACACCGCGCTGGCGGGGGATCGGAACTTTGCCGATGACCATGCGGTGATGGGGGGGCTGGCCCGGTTCAACGATCAGCCGGTCGTCATCATCGGCCATGAAAAGGGCAATGACACCAAGACCCGGATCGAGCGAAATTTCGGCATGGCGCGGCCCGAAGGATACCGCAAGGCGATCCGCCTGATGGATATGGCGGATCGGTTCCGCCTGCCGGTGATCACGCTGGTGGATACGCCCGGCGCCTATCCCGGCAAGGGCGCCGAGGAACGCGGTCAGGCCGAGGCGATTGCCCGGTCGACCGAGAAATGCCTGCAGATCGGCGTGCCGCTGATTTCCGTCATCATCGGTGAGGGTGGGTCGGGCGGCGCGGTGGCCTTTGCCACGGCCAACCGCGTGGCGATGCTGGAGCATTCTGTTTATTCGGTGATCAGCCCCGAAGGCTGTGCGTCGATCCTGTGGAAGGATGCCGAAAAGATGCGCGAGGCGGCCGAGGCGCTGCGTCTGACGGCGCAGGATCTGCAAAAGCTGGGCGTGATCGACCGGATCATCAAGGAACCTCTGGGCGGCGCGCAGCGCGGCCGCAAGGAAACGATCGAAGCCGTGGGCAAGGGCATCGAGGCGATGCTGAAGGACCTGTCGGGCAAGAAGCCCGACGCGCTGATCAAGGATCGGCGGACCAAGTTCATCGACATGGGGTCGAAAGGGCTGGCTGCGTGAACGCCTGGCTGATCGTTCTGATCGCGGGGCTTTTGGAAACCGGCTGGGCGCTGGGCCTGAAATACTCGGACGGGTTTTCCAAACCCATCCCGTCGGTGCTGACGATCCTTGGCGCGATTGCGTCTTTCTGGCTGCTTTCCATCGCGATGAAGGAATTGCCGGTGGGCACCGCCTATGCCGTCTGGGTGGGGATCGGGGCCGTGGGGACGGCAGTGCTGGCGGTGTTCCTGTTCGGCGATCCAGTCAGCCTGTGGCGGGTGATCGGCATTTTGCTGATTCTGGCCGGGATCATCGCGCTCAAATTCGCCTGACGGTGCGGGTGGAGAGCGTAAATTTTTGGGTATTTGGGCCAAGATGAAGCTGTAAGGCCAAGAAAAAGGGGCGGCCCGGAAGCCGCCCGATGAGGTTACGATGAAAAGGCTTATGCCGCTGCGCGCTGGCCGGACAGGACGCGGGCCATGGTTTCGCCCATCGAGGACGGGTTCGGCGCGATGGTGATGCCGGCGGCGGACAGGATTTCCACCTTTTCCTGCGCGCTTTCGCCAAAGGCGGAAATGATCGCGCCCGCATGGCCCATCTTGCGGCCCTTGGGGGCGGAGAGCCCTGCGATATAGGCCACCACCGGTTTCTTCATGTGGTCGCGGGCATAGATCGCGGCCTCGGCCTCTTGTGGGCCGCCGATTTCGCCGATCATCATCACGGCATCGGTTTCCGGGTCTGCCTCGAACAGTTCCAGAATGTCGCGGAAGGAGGATCCGTTGATCGGATCGCCGCCGATGCCGACAGAGGTGGACACGCCGATCCCAAGCGCCTTCATCTGCGAAGCCGCCTCATAGCCCAGCGTGCCGGAGCGGCCCACGATGCCCACGCGGCCGGGCATGTAGATATGGGGCGGCATGATGCCCATGAACCCCTTGCCGGGCGAGATGATGCCCGCGCAGTTCGGCCCGATCAGGCGCATCTTGCGATCCGCCGGATAGCGTTTCAGGAAGCGCTTGACCTTCATCATGTCCTGGCTGGGGATGCCGTCGGTCACGCAGACGGCGGTTTTGATGCCGGCATCCGCCGCCTCCATGATGGCATCCGCGGCAAAGGGTGGCGGCACGAAGACGAGCGAGGCTTCGGCCCCCGTCGCCTCGACCGCCTCACGCACGGTGTTGAACAGCGGCCGGCCAAGGAGCGACTCGCCCCCCCGGCCCGGCGTTACGCCGCCCACGACATTCGTGCCGTGCTTGATCATGTCTTCGGCATGGAACTGGCCGATGCGACCCGACATGCCCTGCACGATCACGGGGGTCTTTTCGGTGATGAGAATAGCCATGGCGGTTCCCCCTTACGCGGCGAGTTTGTGGCGGGTGGCGACGGCCTTTTCGGCAGCATCGGCCAGAGTGTTGGCGGTAATGAGGGGCAGGCCGCTGTCTTGAATAATCCGGTTGCCCTCTTCGACATTGGTGCCTGCCAGACGCACCACGACCGGCACAGTCAGGCCCAGTTCGCGATAGGCCTGCACCACGCCTTGTGCCACCCAGTCACAGCGGTTGATGCCCGCGAAGATGTTGACAAGGATCACGCTGACATTGCGGTCGGCCAGCACGGTGCGGAAGGCGCGGACGACGCGCTCGGGCGATGCGCCCCCGCCGATATCGAGGAAGTTCGCAGGCTCGCCCCCGGCGAGTTTGATCATGTCCATGGTCGCCATGGCCAGACCCGCGCCGTTGATGATGCAGCCGATATCGCCATCAAGGCCGACATAGGCGAGGCCGTGATCCCCCGCCGTGCTTTCGCGCGGGTCTTCCTGTGACCGGTCGCGCAGTTCGGCGATTTCGGGGCGGCGGAACAGGGCGTTGGTGTCAAAGGACATCTTGGCATCCAGCGCCACCAGATCGCCCGCATGGGTGATGACCAGCGGGTTAATCTCTACCATCATCGCATCCAGATCGCGATAGGCGCGGTAGCAGGCTTTGAGGATGTTCACCATCTGCGCGATCTGCCCGCCTTTCAGGCCAAGCTGAAAGGCCAGTTCGCGCGCCTGAAATTCGGACAGGCCGACTGCGGGATCAACGGTCATGCGGCGCAGCGAGTTGGGGTCGGATTCGGCCAGATCCTCGATCTCCATCCCGCCGTGGGCTGAGGCGACGATCATGATGCGTTCGGATTTCCGGTCCAGCACAAAGCCCAGATACATTTCCTGCGCGATGTCGGACGCGCCTTCGACCCAGAGGCGGTAAACGCCCTTGCCGTTCGCGTCCGTCTGCTTGGTGACAAGCTGCTTGCCAAACAGGGTAGAGGCGAAATCCTGCACTTCGGCCTCGGACCGGCAGAGTTTTACGCCGCCTGCCGCGCCGCGGCCGCCGGAATGGATCTGTGCCTTGACCACCCAGGCGCTGCCGCCCAGTTCGCGGGCGCGATAGCCTGCCTGTTCGGGGCTGTAGGCCAGCCCGCCGCGCGGCACCGGCACGCCGAAACGCGCCAGAATTTCCTTGGCCTGATATTCGTGAATGTCCATTCGGTATTCCTCCCTGAATCCCGTTGGGGCGGTTTACTTGTTGGCAATCGCCTCGGCGATCACCAGCACGTTGTTCGCCATCTTCTCGGACGCGGCGTCGATCATCTTGCCATCAAGGCTGGCCGCGCCTTTGCCTTGGCTTTCCGCGATGCGCAGCTCTTCGATGATGCGGCGGGCTTTGGTCACCTCGGCCTCGGTCGGGCTGAAGACTTCATTCGCCATGTCGACCTGAGAGGGGTGGATGGCCCATTTCCCCTCACACCCAAGGGCGGCGGCGCGGCGGGCGCCGTCTTTGTAGCCTTCGGGATCCGAGAAATCGCCGAACGGGCCGTCAATCGCGCGCAGGCCATAGGCGCGGCAGGCGATGACCATGCGGGAAATCGCGGCATGCCACTGATCGCCCGGGTAATGCGGGTTCAGGCCGCCGATATTGATGGTGCGGGCGCGCATGGAGGCGGCATAATCGGCCACGCCGAAATGCAGGGCTTCAAGACGACCGCCGAACTGCGCGATGCTTTCCACATTGGCCATGCCGAGCGCGGTTTCAATCAACGCCTCAAGGCCGACGCGGGTGGTCAGGCCCTTGCCCTGTTCGATCTGGTTGACCATGGCCTCGACCATATACAGGTCATCGCGGACGCCGACCTTGGGCACCAGAAGCGTATGAACGCGGCTGCCTGCCTGTTCCATCACATCGACCACGTCGCGGTACATGTAATGCGTGTCCAGCCCGTTGATGCGGACGGATACGGTTTTGCCCTTTGCGGCCCAGTCGATATCATTCAGCGCCTGAATGGCGTTCTTGCGGGCCTGTTCCTTTTCCGGGGGCGCGACGGCATCTTCCAGATCAAGAAAGACGTAATCGGCGGGGCCAGCGGCGGCCTTGTCGATCATCGTGGGGTTTGACGCCGGAACAGCAAGCTCCGATCGCTGCAGGCGTTGACGCCGCAGCGGGTACAGGGTGTGGGACATGATTTCCTCTGGGTGCTTATTCGGCGGCGATGCGGGTTGCGGCGCGGGTGGTGCGCTGCACGGCGCGGGCCATGGGTTCGGCATAGACATCCTGCGCGGCGGCAACGCCCGACCCGAAGCGGATCTGCGCGCCGGCATTGGCGAGGCAAAGCTCTGCGATGGACAGCGCCGTCAGGCACATCCCTTCATTCAGGTCGCCCAGGTGGCCGATGCGGAACACCTTGCCGTTCAGAGGGCCGAGGCCAGCGCCGAAGGAACAGTTGTAGCGGTCATAGGCCACGCGGATCACGTCGCGCGCATCCACGCCCTGCGGCACGCGGATCGCGCTGACCGTATCGGAATACAGCGACGGGTGTTCGGCGGCCAGGTCCATGCCCCAGGCGGCCACGGCGTTGCGGACCCCGGTGGCAAGGCGGCGGTGGCGGGCAAAGATGTTTTCCATGCCTTCGTCCAGCATCCGATCCAGCGCGCGGCGCAGACCGTGGAACAGTTGGACCGGCGGGGTATAGGGGAAGTAGCCGGTGGTGTTGGCGCGGGCCATGTCGGCGAAATCGAAATAGGCGCGGCGCATCTTTGCGGTTTCCGCCGCCGCCATCGCCTTGGCCGAAACGCCCAGCATCCCCAGACCTGCGGGCAGCATGAAGCCCTTTTGGCTGCCGGTCACGGCAAGATCGACGCCCCATTCATCCATGCGGAAATCGATGGAGCCGATCGAGGACACGCCATCCACGAACAGCATCGCATCATGGAAGGATTCGTCCAGCGCGCGGCGGACAAGGGCGATGTCAGACGTGACACCCGTGGCGGTTTCGTTATGCGTGACGAAGACGGCCTTGATCTTGCCGTGCCGGTCATTGCCCAGGATGCGGGCGAATTCGTTGGCAGGAACGCCAGCGCCCCATGCCAGATCGACAACCTCGACATCCAGGCCCAGCTTTTGCGCCATGTCGATCCAGAGGTGGCTGAACTGCCCATGGCGGGCCATCAGAACCTTGTCACCCGGGTTCAGCGTGTTGGTGATCGCCGCTTCCCAGCAGCCGGTGCCGGAACCGGGGAACATCATCACGCTTCCGGTTTCCGTTTTGAAAACCTTTTTCAGATCGGCGAACAGGCCCAGCGTCAGATCACCGAAATCCGGCGCGCGGTGATCCTGCATCGGCACGATCATGGCTTGCCGCACCGCCTCGGGCACGTTGGTAGGGCCGGGGATGTAAAGGTGTTGCGTTCCGGTTTTCATAGTGACCTCCCGATCTGTTGGGTTCTCCATGCCACCACCGGGGCATTGTGCAAAACGAAAGCGGGTCCTGCTGTGAATGCGAGAATTTACAAAACCTTTAATCTGTAATATTGTAAACATGACGAAACCACAGATGTGTGCGACGGTATGCAGAAAACCTTTATCGGCCCGCATCTGCGGCGTCTGCGGCTGGAACGGGGCGAAACGCAGGGATCCATGGCCAAGGCGCTGGGGATCAGCGCGTCTTATGTCAACCTGTTGGAAAACAACGAAAGATCGGTTTCCGTCTCGGTCCTGTTGCGGATGTTCGAGGTCTATGGCGTCGATTGGCGCGAGATTGCGGATGAGGATGGCACAAGCCAGCTGGCCGACCTGCGCGCGGTGATGCAGGACCCGCTCTTTACAGAAATGAAGCCCGATCTAACGCAACTGCGCGCCTCAATGGTGCATGCGCCTGCGCTGGTGCAGGCATTTCTGCGGCTGCACAGCGCCTATCAGGCGGCCACGGATCAGCTTTTGTCACTGACCGAGGGGGAGGCGCCGCAGATCATCTCTACCCCCGAGGCGGCGGTTCACAACGAATTCCGCCGCCATCGCAACCACTTTCGCGATCTGGAAGAGGCGGCGGCGGGGTTCTGGGCGGGCGCTGCGGTGGAACCGGATGAGATTTACGTCGCGCTGAAACGGCGGTTGCGGGATGGCGTGGGGGTGACCGTGCGGCTGGTGCAGGTGGATGACCTGCCGGGCACCCTGCGGCAATATGATGAGGCGCGGCGCGAGATCCTGCTGTCCGAGGCGCTGGACCACACCAACCGCATCTTTCAGCTGACGCATATGTGCGGGCTGTTGGAACAGCGCGCGCTCTTGGACAATCTGGCAGCGCGGTCGGGGATCACCGATCCGCGCGGTGTGGCGCGGTTGCGGGTGGAACTGGCCAACTATTTCGCGGCGGCCGTACTGATGCCCTATGATGCCTTTCTGGCCGAGGCGCGGGCGACGAAATATGACCTTGATCACATCGCCACCCGCTTTGGCGTGAGCTTTGAACAGGCCTGCCACCGCGCCACCACCCTGCAACGCGAAGGCGCGCTTGGGGTGCCGTTCTTCTTCATGCGGATCGACAAGGGCGGTAACGTGACGAAGCGGTTCAATGCCACGGGGTTCCATCTGGCCGAACATGGCGGCGCCTGCCCGCGGCTGGATGTGCATACCAGTTTCCGCACGCCGGGGCGGATCGTGCCGCAGTTTGTGGAAATGCCGGACCGGTCGCAGTTCTTTGTGTTTTCGCGCACGGTGGACCGCCCCACCTGGATGCGCCACGCGCAAGACAACCGCCTTGCCGTGGCGATGGGCTGCGCCATCGAACACGCGCCCGAGATTGGCTATGCCGAGGCGTTTTCCGTGACTGGCGCGCGGATGACGCCGGTTGGCATCAACTGCCGCATCTGCCCAAGGTCGGGCTGCGATCAGCGCGCGCATCAGGCGGTGGTGTTGTCGCAGCCTGTCGATGAAAAGCGGCGGGGCGCGACGCGGTTCGAGGTGTGAACCGCTACCACATCGTTCCTGCGGCTCGACTGGCCCAGCCCGCATCATAGGTGGCCCCGTCGATCTGGCCTTCCGTCGCCTCGGCCAGCATTTGGCCGACGCTGGGCAGACCCTCGGATTGATCGCCCGCCGTCCATAGCCCCGCGCGCACCACGGCGCGGGCGCATTGGGAATATACCTCGGCCACGTCGATCACGATCACCGTGCGTGGCTGCACCCCGCCCCGGTCAAACCGCGCGCGAAGGGTGGCGTCGGCGGTCAGCCGGGCGGTGCCGTTCACGCGCAGCAGGTTTTTCCAGCCGGGGATCAGGAAGCACAGGCTGACCCGCCCGTCGCGGACGATGTTGCGCAGGCTGTCGATGCGTTCATTCCCCTTCCAGTCGGGCAGGGCGAGCGTCCGGTCATCCAACACGGCCACCACCGGGCCGTCATCGCCGCGCGGGCTGCCATCGGTGCCTTCCGGCCCCACGGTGGTAAGGATGCAGAACCGGCTGCGTTCGATCACCGTTCGGTAGCTGGGCGTCAGGTGCGGCACGACCTTGCGGATCGCCGGATCGGCCGGCGTGCCATACTGCGCGTGCAGCGCGTCAAGCGATGTGATGAAATCCATGGTTGCGGCCTTTGAAAGCGGGCTTTGGCAAATGCAGGCGGGCAGCCATCAGGCGGCTTTGGAATAGGTGAAACCTGCCTCGGCCATCAGCTTGTCGGACCGGCCTTCGATCACGCGTTCCAGTTCGGCCATGAAATCGGCGGTGCTGCGGCCCGGCTGGATGGCGGGCATGAATTCCACCACCGCCAGACCGGGTTTGCGATAGATGCCATGGCGCGGCCAGAACACGCCCACATTGGTGGCCGTCGGGATGCAGGGCTGGCCCAGCTGGTTGTAAAGCAGCCCCGTCCCCACCTTGTAGGGCAGCGCAACGCCGGGGGCGACGCGGGTGCCCTGCGGGTAGATGATCAGCTGACCCGGAATGGCGGCCCCTGCGGCGACCGCTTTTTTCATTTCGGCGACCGCGCGGCCTTTCTTGCCGCGATCCACCGGGATGCAGCCGATCCGCCAGGCATAAAAGCCCAAAAGCGGCGTCCAGCGCAGTTCCTTTTTCATGATGAACTTCGGTCGGCGGACGACCGAACAGATCAGGATGATGTCAAAGAAGCTTTGGTGTTTTGACGCGATGATCACTTCGCCACTGGGAACCGTGCCCCGGATTTCCGACCGCAAACCCACCATCCAGCGCGCGGTAAAGCGGACATATCGGCAATAGAGATTTATGCCCGCCCAAGCCCCATTCCGGCTGATCGCGGCATAGGGGATATAGGCGAGGCCGATGATGGCCATCATCACATACATCTGGATGATGAACAAAAGCGACATCAGCCAGCGCAGCGCATAGATCATGGCAATTCCCGAAGTTTCCTGAACGCGGCGGCGCGTGTGGCAATCAGCGCCACCACTGCTGCGACCGGGGGTAGCAGAAGCGGCAGCAGCCAACCAGCCCCCTGAAAGCCAAGCCCCGTCAGGAAACCGCCCGCCTCATCCACCGGGGGCAGCAGCGCCACGCCGATCAGCCCGGCCACCGCGCCGATGGCCGACCCGACAAGCGCGCGCACTGTGAAGCGGCGCACAAAGGCGGCGGCGATGTAATCATCCTGCGCGCCCACGATGCGCAGCACGCGGATCACCTGCGCATTGGCGGCCAGCGCGGCATTGGCGGCCAGCGTGATCATCGCGGCCATGGTGGCACCGATCAGCAGGATCGACAGCCCGCCCAGCAGATTGAGCCGCGCCGCCGCTGTGGCCAGCGGCCTGCGCCAGCGGGTGTGATCGTCCAGCACCGCGCCCGGCGCCTCGGCCGCCAGACGTTGGCGCAGACCTTCGCTGTCATAGCCTGCCTCGGACTCTGTCACCTCGATCAGGCGGGGCAGGGGCAGCGCGTCAAGCGGCAGGTCGGGGCCGAACCACGGGGCCAGCAGGGCCTTTTGTTCCTCATCCGTCAGCGCGCGTGAGGCGGCGATGCCGGGGGTGGTTTTCAACACCTCCAGCACGGCGAAGGTTTGTGCTTCCATCTGGTCGGGCGGGGCGGAAATGCGCACCGTGGCCGTGCGCGCCAGAGCATCGGCCCAGCGATCCGCCAACCGCCCCGATGCCAGCGACAGGGCAAGGGCAAAGACGGCGAGAAAGGTCATCGCCCCGGCGGTGAAGCTGGTCAGCCAGGCGGAATGGCCCGAAGGCGGGACCACACGGTCGGCTTGCCGGTCAGGGGTTACAAGAAGGCGCAGGCGGCGGATCACAGGTCTGCCCCCGCAAGCTGAATGCGGCGGTTGCGGATGCGCAGCACGCGGGCGGCGACCTGGTTCTTGGCGGTGCGGATCAGGTTCATGTCATGGGTGGCGACAAGGATGGTCTTGCCCATCTTGTTCAACTCGACCAGCAGCGTCAGCAGGCGCAGCGACATTTCCCAATCAAGGTTCCCTGTCGGCTCATCCGCCAAAATCACATCCGGCCCCATGATGACCGCCCGCGCCAGCGCTGCGCGCTGCCGTTCACCCCCCGACAATTGCGGTGGCAGCGCATCGGCCAGTTGCCCCAGCCCGACCCAGCCCAAAAGATCTGTCAGATCGCGGGGATCGCCTGCACGGCCCGATACCATCAGCGGCATGGACACATTCGCCGCCAAAGGCAGGTGATCCAGAAACTGCACATCCTGATGCACCACCCCGATGCGGCGGCGCGTCAGGGCGACGTCATCGCGCGTCAGCCCCCGCACCTCACGATCAAAGATCGTGACCCTGCCCGCCGTGGGCAGCAACTCGGCATAGGCCAGTTTCAGGAAGGTGGATTTCCCCGCCCCGGAGGGCCCCGTCAGAAAGTGGAAAGAGCCCGGCGCAAGGCGCAGGCTGACTTCTGACAAAAGCTCACCTCCGCCATAATTGTAGGCGACGTTGTCGAACGCGATCACTTGTGTTTCACAGCCTCTTGCTTGCGAACGCAGCATTGCCCAAGGTGGGCGCGGTTGCAATGCGGGTGGGTGCCGGTTGTGGACCTTGCTGGATGGTGTAATCGTGCGGTGACGGTCGGACGAGGGAAACCGCGTTCGCGCGTGGGGAAACGGGGAAGTGTTGAATGCGGCTGATCTGTCCAAATTGCGAGGCCGAGTACGAGGTGGACGACGCGGCGATCCCGGATATGGGCCGGGATGTGCAATGTTCAAACTGCGGACATGCGTGGTTCCAGCTTCCGCCCGAGATTGAACTGGCGCTGGAGCAGGAAGACGAACTCTTTGGTGCCTCTGGCGCGGCGGACCCGTTGCCCGATCTGGATGAGGATGACGCCCCGCCGCCACCCGCCATGGCCGATGCGCCCAAGCGCAGCATCGACGAAAACCTGATGGCCGTCCTGCGCGAAGAGGCCGAGCGTGAGGCTGCCGCCCGCAAGGCCGACGCCGCCCCGATCGAGACGCAAACCGAAATGGGCCTTTCGGCCCCGGCTGCCGCTGCTGCCGCTGCCGCTGCTGCCGCCGTTGTCGCCTCGGCCGAACAATCCCGCGCGGCGGGGGCTGTTCCGACGCCCGCACATGCCGGTGGTCTGGCGGCCGCCGCGCGGCGCATCGCGCAGATGAAGGGGCTGGATCCCGACGCCCCGCCCCCGGCCCCGCCGAAACCCGCCACCCGGCGTGATCTGCTGCCCGATATCGAAGAGATCAACTCTTCGCTCAAGGGGGGTGCCGAACCCCCCGCGCTGAGCGAAGCGGCGCAGGAAGAGATTGGCCAATCCAACGCACGCGGTTTCCGCAGCGGGTTTGCCGTGGCGATGCTTGTCGCGGTGCTGGGCCTTGCGGCCTATGTGGCCGCGCCGCGCATCGTGGCGATGGTTCCGGCGGCAGAAGGTGCGGTCAACGCCTATGTCGCCGCGATAGATGGCGCGCGGCTGTGGCTGGATGGCCTGATGCGGCAGGCGACCGATGCGGTGCGGCAGGCGTCAGATCAGGGCAACTGATCCGGGCTCCAGCTTCGTTGTAGTTCAGAACATGTCCAGCAGGCGGCGCAGGTAATCGCGTTCGCCTTCGGGACGGGCCTGATCGCCCGACCGGCGGCGGATTTCGTCCAGCAGGTCTTGCGCGCGGCGATAGACATCTTCGCCTTGCAGCATGTTGCGATCCGATCCGATGCGGGCGGAGTTGCCGGGTTCGCGGCCCAGCGGATCGCGCTGGCCATTGGGATCGGCCTGCCCGAATTCCTGCCCCTGTTCGGCGTTGCCGTCTTGCTGCTGCTGGTTTTCGGCCAAAGCCTCGCCGAATTGCTGCATCCCGTCGCGCAGAGCTTCCATCGCCTCGGCCTGACGGTCCAGCGCGCCGGGCAGATCGCCTTCGCGCAGGGCATCTTCGGCCTCTTCCATCGCGCGTCCGGCACGGTCAAGCTGGCGGCGGCCTTCTTCGCCGTTTTCCGACCCGTCGCCGGGCAGAGGGTTGCCCTGCAACTGACCCAGACGGTCGCGCAATTCCTGCTGGCGCTGCGCGAGGCTTTGCCCTTGCCCCTGCCCTTCGCCCTCGCCCTGACCTTCGTTTTCGCCCTGCTGCTGGCCTTCGCCCTGTTGGCCGGGTTGGCCGGGGCGGTTGCCTTCGTTGCCCTCTTGCCCGTCTTGCAGATCACGGAAGGCATCGTCGGACAGGCCCTGCTGGCCACGCAGCGTATCCTGCAATTCGCGCATCGCCTGCTGGCCGGGGCCGCCCTGGCCCTGACCCTGGCCTTCGCCCTGCGCCACCTGCATGTTTTCCATCAGCTGGCGCAGCATTTCCATCAGTTCCTGCGCTTCGGCGGTGCGGCCCTCTTCCATCAGGCGCTGCAATTCATCCAGCATTTCCTGCAACTGATCGCCCGACATCTGCATCCCCGGCATATTTTGGGACAGCTGGCTATCGGGGTTACGCTCGGCCTCTTCGGCGAGTTCGCGCATGTAATCGTTCAGCGCCTCGCGCAGTTCTTGCATCAATTCGTCGATTTCGCCCTGTTCTGCACCGTTGCGGATCGCCTCATCCAGACGGTCCTGCGCGCGGCGCAGGCGTTCCATGGCCGAGGCCAGATCGCCCTCTTCCACCATCAAGGCGATTTCCCAAAGCTCAGACGCAAAGGTATCGCGCGCCTCGGGCGACAGGCTGGCCTTCTGCACCTCAAGATCGCGCATCAGCACGCGCAGGCGCAGATAGGCGCGTTCGTTGCGGATCAGTTCTTCGGGGCGGTTGGTGATGGCCTTGAGGATCTGGGTCGACCGCCCGGCATTGGCGCGATTCCACAGCAGATCACGCCGCATCTCGATCAGCGCCGCCGCCAGCGGATCAAAGAACCGCCGCCCGGGCAGGACCAGCTTGACCGGTTCCGCCACGCCCTGCTGCCCCGCCGCATCGGTGACGGTGAAGGTCATGGCGACGGGCAGGTTGGCAAAGGGATGTTCCGACAGGTCATCGACCAGTTGTTCGGTGAATTCGGCCCGGTTCCCGGTGATCGGAAGCGGCAGGTCCAGCACCACCGCCTCGCGCGGTTCGGGTTCCATCGTCAGGCCGAAGGTGCGTTCGACCCCCGGCAGGTCAAGCGCGATGCTGACCTGTCCTTCCGCCACGCCGTAATCATCGCGCGCGGCAAAATCCATGGTGAAGCGGCCATCGCCTTCGCGTTCGGCGCTGTCGCCCGGGGTGACAGTCGGGGCGAGGTCGGGCGTGGCGGACAGGGTCCATGTCCGGCCGCCGGGGCCGCCGATGACCACCTCACCGGGGCGGTTCAGGGTGAAGTCATGCACGGTTTCTGATGCCGCTGGCACATCCGTGCGCCCGGATACGGTTTCCGAAAGAGTCAGTTCGCCCACCTCGCCATAGAGGCGGAATTGCAGGCGCGTGCCGATCGGCAGTTCCAGCCGCCCCTCGGCGATGTCGTTCATGTAAAGCGACGGCTTGCCGGTATAGGCGGGCGGTTGCGCCCAGCCTTCCCATGCGGGGCCGGCGGCCAGTTCATTGCCCGCACCGGGGGCCAAGGCCTGCACCGATGCCACCCGCCAGAGCGAGCCGAAGATCATCGCCATGACAAAGGCCGTCAGCGCCACATAGCGCAGGGCAAAGGGATCGCGCCGCGCCAGTTTCAGATCCGGCTCCACCGCGCGGGCCTGTGCGGCGCGCGCGGCCATCCGCGCCCGATGCGCCTGCCACACGATCAACGAGGCCGGGTCATCCGTGCCGATCACCTGCGTGTCGGTCAGCGCGGCGATGGGTTGGCCGGGCAGCCGCGAATCAAGCCGGATCAGCGCCTCGGCCCGCGTGGGCGCGCGGAATGCCCGCAGCCCGCGCCACAGGGTGTAGAGCGTGGCCAAAACCGCGCCCACCAGCGCCGCCCATGCCGCCTCCAGCGGAAGATGGTCCTGCACACCAAAGGCCAAGGCGGACAGGGCCAGCAGCAACACCGACCATAGCGGCCAGAACGCCCGCGTCAGCCGCTCTGCCCACATCCCCAGCAGGGTAAGCCGCAGGGGGCGGGCAATGGCCGACAGCGTGCTGATTTCCTGATCCTGCATCCGGGGGGCGTGGCCTTTTCCGCTGATCGCGGACGAGCCGCCTTACAACCATTCCGGAATGGTATCGCGGTTCAGGATTTCGTCAAAGGATGGTCTTTGGCGGATGACGGCGAAGTGATCCCCCTTCACCAGCACCTCGGGCACCAGCGGGCGGGAATTGTATTCCGACGCCATCACCGCGCCATAGGCCCCGGCGGACCGGAAGGCCACAAGATCGCCCTCGGCCAGCAGGGGCAATTCCCGCGCCTTGGCAAAGGTATCGCCCGTTTCGCAGACCGGACCCACCACATCGAAGGGCTGGCTTGGGCTTGCAGCGGGCGGCTCCATCACCGGGACGATGTCATGGTGCGCGCCATACATGGACGGGCGGGCCAGATCGTTCATCGCGGCGTCGAGGATCAGGAAATCCCGCCCCTCGCCGTTCTTCACATAGATCACGGAGGATACCAGCAGCCCCGCATTGCCGGAAATCAGGCGGCCGGGTTCAATTTCGATCTCGCAGCCCAGATCGCCCACTGTGCGCTTGATCAGCGCGCCGTAATCCATGGGCAGGGGCGGGGCTTCGTTCGACCGCGTGTAGGGAATCCCCAAGCCGCCGCCCAGATCAAGGCGTCGTATATTGTGCCCCGCAGCGCGCAGCTGGCGCGTCAGATCGGCCACTTTCAGGTAAGCCTGTTCGAACGGTTCCAGATCGGTCAACTGGCTGCCGATATGGACGTCGATCCCCACCACATCGATCCCCGGCAGGCGGGCGGCTTCGGCGTAAACCTCGGGCGCGCGGTCGATGGGGATGCCGAACTTGTTTTCCTTTTTCCCGGTCGCGATCTTTTCATGAGTGCGCGCGTCCACATCCGGGTTCACCCGGATGGTGATGGGGGCCACCACGCCCAAAGACACCGCCACCTCGGACAGTGCGCGCAATTCCGGCTCGCTTTCCACATTGAACTGGCGGATGCCGCCGGTCAGGGCCAGATGCATCTCTTCGCGTGTCTTGCCGACGCCGGAGAACACGATCCGGTCGCCCGGCACGCCTGCGGCGCGGGCGCGGCGGTATTCACCGCCCGACACCACATCCATCCCCGCGCCCAGATCACCGATCAGCTTTAGCACAGCGATGTTGGACAGGGACTTGATGGCGAAACACACCATGTGCGGCAGGGGCGACAGCGCCTCGGTGAACAGGCGGTAATGGCGCGTCAGCGTGGCGGCGGAATAAACATAGAAGGGCGTGCCGACCGTGGCGGCAATATCGGTGATCGCCACATCTTCGGCGTGCAGTGTGCCGTCTCTGTACAGGAAATGATCCATCGTTCCTCACCCGCCCCTGGCACGCATTGACCGCTGCATCTAGCCGCAACCACAGGCGATTTCCACCCCGTTTCCCGCCCGCCGCACTGGACCCTGCCGCTGGGTGGGTTAGCATCCCGAACAGCAAGCAAGGGGGAGAACGGCCATGGCGCGGACAGTCATCATCGAGGCGGCGGGGGGACCCGAGGTTCTGAAGCTGGTGGATCGCCCGGTGGGCGACCCCGGCCCGGGCGAGGTGCGGATCACCCACCGCGCTTGTGGGTTGAATTTCATCGACGTGTATCAGCGGTCGGGGATGTATCCGATGGCGCTTCCTGCCGCTTTGGGCATGGAAGCCAGCGGCGTGATTGATGCGGTGGGCGTGGGCGTGACGCATGTGAAACCGGGGGACCGCGTGGCCTATGCCGCCAACCCGCCCGGCGCCTATGCCGAGGCGCGGGTGATGCCCGCCGCGCAGGTCTGCCCGCTGCCCGACGCGATCAGCTTTGACGAAGGCGCTGCCATGATGCTCAAGGGCATGACGGTGCAGTATCTGTTCCGCCGCACCACCCCCATCAAGCGCGGCGATACGGTGCTGTTCCATGCGGCAGCCGGGGGCGTGGGCCTGATCGCCTGCCAATGGGCGCGGGCGGAGGGCATCACCCTGATCGCCACTGCCGGATCGGATGATAAATGCCAACTCGCGCTGGATCATGGCGCGACCCATGCGATCAACTACCGGACCGAGGATTTCGCCGCCCGCGTGCGTGACTTGACCGGGGGCAAGGGCGTGGATGTGGTGATGGATGCCGTGGGCAAGGACACGTTCGACGGCAGCCTGAACTGCCTGAAACCCTTTGGCATGATGATTTCCTTTGGCAATGCCAGCGGCAAGGTGCCGCCCTTTGACATTGGCATTCTGGCGGCCAAGGGATCGCTGAAGATCACGCGGCAGACGCTGTTCACCCATATCGCCGATCACGCCACCTGTCAGGCCATGGCGCAGGAGTTGTTCGCGATGGTCACCTCGGGCGCGGTGAAAATCCGCATCGACCAGCGGTTCCCGCTGGAACAGGTGGCCGATGCCCACCGCGCACTGGAAGCGCGGGCGACAACGGGGCAGACGATCCTGACCCTGTAAGCCCCTGACTGCTGGAAAAGCGCGGCCGCCTTAACCCTGCGGCCGCGAGCGCAGGAACAGATAGAGCGGCAAGCCGCAGCTGACGCCGATGCAGAAGGTGGCGGGAATGGCGATCAGCCCCAGCCAGGCCTTGCGCGGGATCGTCTCTGCCAGAACCCAAACGGTCAGCGTCACCGCCGCGATGGTCAGATCCCAGGTCAGCCCGGTGGTGGAGGCGTTGACATACCAAGCGTCGATCAGCCCTGACAAGCCGGTCCCGGTTTCGTTCATATAGGTGACGAACCAGTACATCGGGTGGATCGCCCCCCAGACGGCCAGCGCCAGCCACACAATCCGGATCGGGGCCATCACAGGCCACCCTGAATGCCGACCCGCGCCTCGCCCGTGATCGCCACGGCAGGGGCGGCTTTTGATGGCGCGACGGGCGGCCCATCAGCGCCACAGGCGGCAAGCAGGGCAAGGGCAGTCAGGGCAAGAAGCGATTTCATGGCAAGCAAACCTTTTTTTGGAAACATCACGGGGAATAGCTGATCCGCCCGCCGCCCAGCCCCGCCGATACCGACGGGGTGACGGTCAGCCCATCCGCGCCAAGGCTCAGCCCGGCATTCAGCCGGGGCGAGGTGCAGGCGGCAAGGCACAGGGCAAGGGCGATAAGGGCAGGTTTCAAAGCGGGTTTCATCTGTTCATCCGGTGCAGCGGATCGGTGACGGTGATGCCCAGCACAGGCTTGGGCGCGTTCAGATCGGTGCCAAAGGTTGTATTGTCCGATAGCGGAATTGCCAGCACGGGAAGGCTGCTGTCACCGCAGGCCGCAAGCAGAACAAAGATTGGCAGCATCGCAAGGCGCATCCGGGTTCCCGTCGCAACCCAGCCTAGCGCCCAGAGGCGCCCCTGTCACGCCAGCCTTTCGCGCCATGCGGCGATCTGCCCACGCACCTGATCAGGGGCGGTGCCGCCATAGGACCGGCGCGAGCGGACGGAATTTTCCACCCCCAGCACATCGAACACGTCGGCGCGGATGCCCGCGTGCACGCTCTGCATGTCTGCCAGGGTGAGATCGGGAAGATCGCAGCCCTTACCCTCGGCCATTGCCACCAGCGTGCCGGTCACGTGATGCGCGTCACGGAAGGGCAGGCCCAGTTCGCGCACCAGCCAATCGGCCAGATCGGTGGCCGTGGAAAAGCCGCTGGCGGCGGCGGTTTTCAGAACGTCACGGTTGGCGGTCATGTCGGTGACCATGCCGGTCATCGCGGCCAAGGCCAGCATCAGCGTATCGGCGGCGTCGAAGACCTGTTCCTTGTCTTCCTGCATGTCCTTGGAATAGGTCAGCGCCAGCCCCTTCATCACGGTGAACAGGGCCACCGTCGCGCCGAGGATGCGGCCCAACTTGGCACGCAGCAATTCCGCAGCATCGGGGTTCTTCTTCTGCGGCATGATCGACGAACCGGTGGTCCAGCGATCCGACAGGCGAACGAACCGGAATTGGGCCGAGGACCAGATCACCAATTCCTCGGCAAAACGGCTCAGGTGCATGGCGCAGATGCTGCTGGCGGCCAGAAACTCCAGCGCGAAGTCGCGGTCGGACACGGAATCAAGGCTGTTGGCCGTGGGCCGGTCAAACCCCAGCGCAGTGGCGGTCATCTGCCGGTCGATGGGGAAGGAGGTGCCCGCCAAAGCCGCAGCGCCAAGCGGGCATTCGTTCATCCGCGCCCGCGCGTCGATGAACCGTCCCCGGTCGCGCGACAGCATTTCGACATAAGCCATCATGTGATGGCCCCATGTCACGGGCTGGGCGGTTTGCAGATGGGTGAAGCCCGGCATCACCCAATCGGCCCCTGCTTCGGCCTGCGCCAGAAAGGCGCGCATCAACGCCTCTAGCCCCGAAATGGCGGCATCGCATTGATCGCGCACCCAAAGCCGGAAATCGACGGCCACCTGATCATTGCGCGATCGTGCGGTGTGCAGCCGCCCCGCCGGTTCGCCGATCACCTCTTTCAGCCGTGCCTCCACATTCATGTGGATGTCTTCAAGCTCTACCCGAAACGGGAAGTTCCCCGTTTCAATCTCTGACAACACCGTGAGAAGACCTTCCCCGATCGCCTCGGCGTCCTTATTGGTCAAGATGCCTGTGGCGGCGAGCATCGCCGCATGGGCGCGTGACCCTGCGATGTCTTGGGCATAGAGCCGTTTGTCGAACCCGATGGAGGCGTTGATCGCCGTCATGATGGCGTCCGGCCCTTCGGCAAAGCGCCCGCCCCACATCTGGTTGGCGGATTTGGCATCGGGGGAAGCGGTCATGGCGATGGCCTTCGGAGGGAAGATGCTGCGGAAAATTCTGGCCGTCCTTTATACGGCCTTGGCCATCGGTGCAAATGCCGCCCTTGCGGGTGATGTCGAGGCGCTGCGCGAAGGCGATATGCGCAAGCTGGCGATTCATGCCGCCCCGGTGGACCTGCCTGCCGCCGTGTTTCTGGATGCCGATGATGCCGCGGTGCCGCTGGCGCAGTGGCAGGGCAAATGGGTGGTACTGAACTTCTGGGCCACATGGTGCGCGCCCTGCCGCAAGGAGATGCCGTCGCTTCTGCGCCTGCAACAGGCAATGCCCGATCTGGCGGTGCTGCCCGTGGCCACGGGGCGCAACGCGGTGGAAGGGATTGAGCGTTTCTATGAAGAGGCGGGCGTGCAGGCCCTGCCCATCCTGCGCGACCCGAAGAGCGAACTTGCCCGTCCCATGGGCGTGATGGGCCTGCCGGTGACGGTGATCCTGAACCCGCAGGGGCAGGAAGTGGCCCGCCTGATCGGCGATGCCGAATGGGACAGCGCCCATGCGCAAACCGTTCTGGCTGCGATGATGGCCGGGAACTGAATCGCGCGCGCCGGGCGTGCCGCCCGCCGCGCATTTCTTTTTTCCGTCCCGCCGCCTTGCGGCGGCGTGCCGGCAGGATGGGGGGCCAGCCCCCCAGGCGCGTGCCGCGCCTCCCCCCCGGGGTATTTGCCGCCAAGATGAAGATCAGGCTTCCTTGGCCAAGGCCGCCACCCGGGGCTGCGCGGGGCAAGTGATCAGGTGGTCATTCACCAGACCGGTGGCTTGCAGGAAGGCGTAGGTGATGGTGGGGCCGCAGAAGGTGAAGCCGTCCTTTTTCAGCTGCTTTGAGATGGCCTGCGACAGGGGCGTTTCCGTCGGGATATCGCGCGGGCCTGCGGGGCGGTTCTGCAAGGGCCGCCCGTCGAGATGCTTCCACAGATATGGCGAGAAGCCTTCGCGTTCCTCGATCGCCAGATAGGCGCGGGCGGAGCGGATGGTGCCTTCGATCTTGCCCCGGTGGCGGATGATGCCGGGATCGGCCAGCAGGCGCGCGACATCCGATTCGCCCCAGCTTGCGATGGTTTCAGGCCGGAAACCGGCGAATGCGGCGCGGAAATTGTCGCGCTTTTTCAGGATCGTGATCCAGCTGAGGCCCGCCTGAAAGCCATCCAGGATCAGCTTTTCCCACAAGGCGCGCGGATCGTATTCCGGAACACCCCATTCTTCATCGTGATAGGCCACGTAAAGCGGATCTGTCCCGCACCAGGGGCAGCGGCCTTTGTCGGTGTGGTGCTGATCGGGCATGGCCGTTCCCCCAAATGCCTTTACCCGATGTTTACGGGCGCAGGGGCAGGATTGTCGACGGGTCTTGCGGGGGTTGCGATGAGGATGGACAGCGGTGCAGGTCTGGCAGACGGGGCAAGCCCCCTGTCATTTGCCATGGCGGAAAGCGCGGCCGATGCGGTGGCGCTGGTGGCCGAGGCGGTGCGCCTGCGGCGGTTGCGGCTGGCCTATCACCCGGTGGTTCTGGCGGGCCAACCGGGCAGGATCGGCTTTCACGAAGGGCTGATGCGGGTGCTGGATCCGGGCGGACGCGTGATCCCGGCCCGCGATTTCATGCCCGCGATCGAAGCGCATGAATTGGGCCGCGAAATTGATTGCGCCGCGCTGGCCATGGGGCTGGATGCGCTGGTGCGGCATCCGCAACTGCGCCTGTCGGTGAACATGTCGGCGCGGTCGGTGGGCTGGCCCCGCTGGATGAAGCTGCTGCGCGCGGGGCTGGCGCGGCATCCGGGCATCGGCGACCGGCTGATCCTTGAAATCGCCGAGGCCAGCGTGATGACCGTGCCGGAACTGCTGGCCGGGATGATCGCCGAATTGCGGCCCAGTGGCGTGTCCTTTGCGCTGGACGGGTTCGGTGCCGGGGCCTTTGCCCTGCGCCATTTCCGCGAGCTGACCTTTGATCTGCTGAAGGTCGATGCCCAGTATAGCCGGGGCATTCACACCCATGCCGACAATCAGGTGCTGATGGCCGCCTATCTGGCCATCGCGCGACAATTCGACATGCTTCTGGTGGCGCAGGGCGTGGAACAGGCGGCCGAGGCGGACTGGCTGGGCCAACTGGGCGTTGATTGTTTGCAAGGCTATCACTTTGCCGCGCCCAAGCTTATCCCCGAAGGATTGGAGGCTGGAACCAGCCCTTCTGTTGCGCCGCCAAAGGCGGAATGTTGACCCTGCGGCAATCTGCGGACGCAAGAATGTTGCTTTTGTTTTCCCCCCCGTCTAGGCCATGCTGCAAGGCGGCGCGGTCACGCGGACCCCGCCCCGATGGGAGAGAGAGGATCAACCATGACCAATGTCGTCATCGTTTCAGCAGGCCGGACAGCCGTAGGCAGTTTCAACGGTTCCTTTGCCAACACCCCGGCGCATGACCTTGGCGCTGCGGTGATCGAGGCGGTCGTCGCCCGCGCTGGCATCGACAAGGCCGAGGTGGAGGAAACGATCCTCGGTCAGGTGCTGACCGCAGGTCAGGGCCAGAACCCCGCCCGTCAGGCGCATATCAAGGCCGGTCTGCCGAAAGAGGCCAGCGCATGGTCGCTCAATCAGGTGTGCGGGTCGGGCCTGCGCGCGGTGGCGCTGGGCGCGCAGCATGTGCAACTGGGCGATGCGCGGATCGTGGTCGCGGGCGGGCAAGAGAACATGTCGCTGTCGCCCCATGTCGCGCATCTGCGCGCGGGCACCAAGATGGGCGACATGAAGTTCATCGATTCGATGATCAAGGACGGGTTGTGGGATGCCTTCAACGGCTATCACATGGGCCAGACCGCGGAAAACGTTGCCAATCAGTGGCAGATTTCGCGCGACATGCAGGATGAATTCGCACTGGGCAGCCAGAACAAGGCCGAAGCCGCGCAGAAGGCCGGCAAGTTCAAGGATGAGATCATCCCCTTCCTGATTTCCACCCGCAAGGGCGACATCACGGTGGATGCTGATGAATATATCCGCGCGGGGGCCACGCTCGAATCAATGCAGAAGCTGAAGCCCGCCTTCACCAAGGAAGGGTCGGTTACTGCGGGTAATGCCTCGGGTCTGAACGATGGCGCGGCGGCGGTGGTGCTGATGTCGGCAGATGAGGCGGCGCGGCGCGGGCTGACGCCGCTCGCCCGGATCGCATCTTACGCGACGGCGGGGCTGGACCCGTCGATCATGGGCGTGGGGCCGATCCATGCCAGCCGCAAGGCGCTGGAAAAAGCCGGCTGGAAGGTGGGCGATCTGGATCTGGTCGAGGCGAATGAGGCCTTTGCCGCCCAGGCCTGCGCGGTGAACAAGGATATGGGCTGGGATCCGTCCATCGTGAACGTGAACGGCGGGGCTATCGCCATCGGCCACCCGATCGGCGCTTCGGGCGCGCGCATCCTGAACACGCTGCTGTTCGAGATGGCCCGCCGCGATGCCAAGCGCGGGCTGGCCACGCTGTGCATCGGCGGCGGCATGGGTGTTGCCATGTGTCTGGAACGCGCCTGACTCCAGTTTTGCTGCGGCAACAATGCCGCAGGTGCGAAAGGGACGCGCAACATTGTTGCGCGTCCCTGTTCATTTCGGTAATACCATTTCAAGAACGTCTGAATTCAGGAGGAGGGACGAATGGCACGAGTGGCTTTGGTAACAGGGGGTTCGCGGGGAATCGGCGCCGCGATTTCGGTGGCGCTGCAGGCAGCGGGCTACAAGGTGGCCGCGAACTATGCCGGCAACGATGAGGCGGCCGCCGCCTTCACCAAGGAGACGGGCATTCCCACCTTCAAATGGTCGGTCGCGGATTACGACGCCTGCGTGGCGGGCATCGCACAGGTCGAGGCCGAGGTCGGCCCCGTGGACGTGCTGGTGAACAACGCGGGCATCACCCGTGACGCGATGTTCCACAAGATGACCCCGCAGCAGTGGAAAGAAGTCATCGACACCAACCTGACGGGTCTGTTCAACATGACCCATCCGCTGTGGTCGGGGATGCGGGATCGGAAATTCGGCCGCGTGATCAACATTTCGTCGATCAACGGGCAAAAGGGGCAGGCGGGGCAGGCGAACTATTCCGCCGCCAAGTCGGGCGATCTGGGTTTCACCAAGGCGCTGGCGCAAGAGGGCGCGCGGGCGGGCATCACCGTCAACGCGATCTGCCCCGGCTATATCGCGACCGAAATGGTGAAGGCGATTGATGAAAAGGTGCTGAACGAACGCATCATCCCGCAGATTCCGGTGGGCCGCCTGGGTGAGCCGTCCGAGATTGCGCGGACAGTTGTTTTCCTTGCCTCGGATGATGCCGGGTTCATCACCGGGTCGACGATTTCTGCCAATGGCGGGCAGTTCGTCGTCTGATTGCGCGACCCCGCATTTGAAAGGCCCGCGCAGGACGCGGGCCTTTTTCTTTGCCGTTGCAAGGTTTAGAACCACCAAAAATCTTTGAAGATTTTTGCAAATTTCTTCGAAGAAATTTGATGGAGCAGGGACAGGAATGACAGGCGCACGCGCAACCGCCATAGGCTTTACCGCCGTTCTGATGTGGGCGCTGCTGGCGTTGTTCACGATCGGATCGGCCCCGGTGCCGCCCTTTCTGCTGAACGCGCTGACCTTTGGCATTGGCGGCACGCTGGGCCTGATCTGGACATTGCGCAACGGCATCGGGCGGCTGCGCGGCATCTCGTGGCGGGTCTATGCCTTTGGGATTATTGGCCTGTTTGGCTATCATGCGCTGTATTTCACCGCCTTTCGCATCGCGCCGTCGGCGGAAACGGGGCTGATGGCCTATCTCTGGCCGCTTTTCATCGTGCTGTTTGCCAGTTTCCTGCCGGGTGAGCGGCTGCGGCCCATGGTCATCCTCGGCGCGCTGATTGCCTTTGCGGGGGCCGCGCTGATCGTGCTGGGCCGGGATTCCGGGGGGGCGGCCACGCCGCTGGGCCTGTTTCTGGGCTTTCTCTGCGCCATTACATGGGCGGGCTATTCCTCCCTGTCGCGACGGCTGGGCGATGTGCCCACGGAAAGCGTCACGATCTATTGTCTGGGCACCGCGCTGTTGTCTGCGCTGGTGCATCCGCTGGTGGAGGAAACGGTGTGGCCGCAGGACATGCTGGGCTGGCTGGCCGTGCTGGCGCTTGGCATCGGCCCGGTGGGCGCGGCCTTTTTCACCTGGGATATCGGGATGAAGAAGGGCGACATCCAATTGCTGGGCGTCGCGTCCTATGCGGCACCGCTTTTGTCCACACTTGCGCTGATCGTGGCGGGCATTGCCACGGCGTCCTGGACGATCCTTGCCGCTGCAGTGCTGATCACCGCAGGCGCGGCGCTGGCCGCCCGTGCGGGCACGGGCACCAGCGCCAAAGGGTAATTCTTCAGGCCTGCGAGAGGCGGTTCATTTCTTCCTTCAGCTTGAGCTTCTGCTTCTTCAACTCGGCAATCCGCAGGGCGTCCGAGCCGGGGCTACGCTGTTCACGCTCGACCGTTTCAGAGAGGTGCTCATGCTTGCGGCGCAGTTCCTGCAGATGCGAAGCGATGGTCATATTCGTCCTCCTCATGACTGGTTCCAATCCATGAAGTGCAACACAACCGCTGAGTCGTGTCACGGACATTCGGGCCAGACTTACGGACAGGTTTACCCAACCCGGCCAAAGGCTGCCGACAAATCGGCAGCTTCCCGCAAAACCGCATTGGCAAAGGGGGTATAGTTTTCGCGGTCCCCATCATGCGCCGCCCCTTGGTGCAGGGTGAAGGGCGGCAGCAGACGGAACGGCGCGCGGCCCCCTTTGCGCGCCCGCAGGATCACGCGGGGTGCTTCGCGGCCCTGCCGCGGCTCCAGCGGCAGCACCATGCCGCTGCCCAGCTTGGGTGCCAGAGCGGCCAATGCCTCGGGCAGGCAGGGGGTGGCGAAGATCATGGTCAGCCAGCCGCCTGGCCGCAGCCGCGCCCCCGCGGCGGCGACCCAGGCGGCAATCGGCACCTCGACCCGCAGCGCCCGGTCCCGCTCGGCAATGGGCGACGGCGTGCCGCCCGGCGGGTAGTAGGGCGGGTTGGCAATGACATGGTCGAAATCCCGGCGCAACACGCGGGGCATGTCGGTCAGATCGCCCGTCACCACCTCCATCGCGACCCCGTTCCGCTCTGCATTGCGCCGCGCCAGATCGGCATAGGGGGGCTGCACCTCCAGCCCGGCCAGCACCACACCCGGCACCCGCACCCCAAGGCACAGCGCCGCCGCCCCCACCCCGCAGCCCAGATCCAGCACGCTTTCCCCCGTCACCGCAGGGCAGGCGGCGGCCAGCAGCACCGGATCGGTGGCCGCACGATAGCCCCGGATCGGCTGCAACAGCCGCAACCGGCCCATCAGGAACTTGTCATCCGTCAGCGCGTCATCGGCAAAGGCCGTCATTCCAGCCCCATCATTCCAATCCCGTCGGAATGCCATTGTCGCGCAACACGCTGCGGGCCATGAACAGATCGGCATCGCGCACCATCAAGCGGCGCGGCAATATGCCAAGGCTTCCGTCAAGGATGCTCATGTGGACGTCCAGATCAAACACGTCTATACCCTCGCCGTCGAGCAGGGCAGTGGCAAAGGCGATGATCGTCGGGTCGGTGCTGCGCAAAAGCTCTCTCATGTGATGAGTAAAGGGGCACAGCCCCGAATTGTCGAGAGGCGGGGGGATCGGGGGCATGGGTTTGGACGAGGCAGCGCAGAAACCGCATGACCGGCTTGCCGCATGGCTGGCGGCTGACATGGCGGCGGTGAACGCCCTGATCCGCACCCGCATGGCCAGCGAACACGCGCCCCGCATCCCCGAGGTGACGGCCCATCTGGTCGAGGCCGGGGGAAAACGTCTGCGCCCGATGCTGACGCTCGCCGCCGCGCGGATGTGCGGCTATCAGGGCGACCACCATGTGAAGCTGGCCGCAACCGTGGAATTCATCCACACCGCCACGCTGTTGCATGATGATGTGGTCGACGAAAGCGAACGCCGCCGGGGGCGGCCGACCGCCAACCTGTTGTGGGACAACAAATCATCGGTCCTTGTGGGCGATTACCTTTTTGCGCGCAGCTTCCAGCTGATGGTGGAAACGGAATCGCTGCGGGTGATGGATATCCTTGCCAATGCCTCTGCCGTGATCGCCGAGGGCGAGGTGCTGCAACTCACCGCCGCGCAGGATCTGGCCACGACGGAAGGCATCTATCTGCAGGTCGTGCGCGGCAAGACCGCCGCGCTGTTTGCCGCCGCGATGGAAGTGGGCGGCGTGATCGCCGCCGCGTCCGAGCCGCAGGTACAGGCTCTGCGCGCCTATGGCGATGCGCTGGGGATCGCGTTCCAGATTGTGGATGACCTGCTGGATTACGGCGGCACCGATGCCGCTATCGGCAAGAACACGGGCGATGATTTCCGCGAACGCAAGCTGACCCTGCCGCTGATCAAGGCTGTGGCGCAGGCCGATGCCGAGGAACGCGCCTTCTGGCAGCGCGTCATTGAAAAGGGCGATCAGCGCGACGGCGACCTTGCCCATGCGATGGCCTTGATGGCCCGCCATGGCGCGATGGCCGCCGCGCGGGATCAGGCGCTGATGTGGGCAGAAACGGCGCGCCGGTCGCTGGACATCCTGCCGGAACATCCGTTGCGCGACATGCTGTCGGACCTTGCCGATTACGTCGTGGCGCGGATCAACTGACGCCGGGATAACGCCCCATAACCTTTGCGTCAGCCGGATTGTGCAGCCGTGACCCCCTTCCGATCTGTGTGCCACATGCACAGAACAGGAGGGTTTGATGCGACGTCTTCTTTGGGCTGCCGGCCTTGCCATCATCGCCGGGCCCGCCTTGGCCGAAACAACCTTGGCCGAAACTACTCTGATCTCGGACCTGCGCTATGGCAGCACAGCCACGATCAGCGGCACCGTCGAACGCATCACAGATGAGGATGAATTCCGCATCACCGATGCAAGCGGGTCTGTCACCGTCTATATCGGCCCCGGCATCGTGCCCTTTGACCTTGGCGAACAGATCACGGTGAACGGGATCGTGGATCGCGAATTCGGACGGATGGAGGTCTATGCCCGCGATGCGGTACGCGCGGATGGCAGCAAAGTGACCTTCAGTCATCAATATGAATGATCCAAGGCCGCCGCGCCCCTTGCAGGGGTGCGGCGACTTTCCCACCTTTCCCTGAAACAAGACCGCAACAGGGAGATGACGATGATCCGTTCTGCCGCGATGGCCGCCGTTCTTCTGTCGGCCTCTGCCGCCTTTGCCGCGCCCGTTCCTATCACCAAGGCCCCGCGCGGCCAGCCCGTCACCCTGACGGGCAAGGTGATGCGCATCACCGATGCCGATGCCTTTCGCATGAAGGATGAAACCGGCGCGGTCACCGTCTATGTCGGCCCCAATGACCTGCCGGTTCAGGTGGGGGAAGAGGTCACCGTTCTGGGCGCGCTGGAGGAAGGCTTTCCCCCCGAATTCGTAGCCCGTGCGCTGCGCCGGTCAGACGGGACCGAGGTTCGCTTTCGTCACGATTGGGGCTGATGCAGGGCGGCATCCGCCACCCACCAGCCCGGCTCTGCCGCCCGCAGCGCCCGCGCCGCCGCGTTTGCCGAAAGCGGATCGGCAAACAGCCCGAAACAGGTGGCCCCCGATCCCGACATCCGGGCAAACAGGCAGCCGGGCTGTGACGTCAGCGCCTGCCGGACCTGCCCGATCACCGGTTGCAGCGCCATCGCCGGCGCCTCCAGATCATTGCGCTGCATGGCGGCAAAGGCCGCCAGTTCGGCGGCGGAGGTCAGGCGCGGCAGATCGCGCGGCATGGGCGGATTGTCGGCCCGCGCCAGCGTGCGAAAGATCGCAGGCGTCGACACCGCGACGCCGGGATTGGCCAGCACCAGCCAGACCGGGGGCAAGGCGGGCAGGGGGGCCAGCACCTCGCCGATCCCGCCCATCCGCTGTGTGCGGCTGGACAGGCAGACCGGCACATCGGCGCCAAGGGCCAGCACCTCTGCCGCCGCAGGCAGGGGTCGCCCCGCCATCCGCGCCAACAGGCGCAGGGTGGCAGCGGCATCCGCCGATCCGCCGCCGATGCCCGATGACACCGGCAGATGCTTTTCCAGCACGATCTGCGCCGATACCCCCATCGCGCGGGCCGCGCGCAGCACCAGATTGTCACCCTCGCCCGAAAGCCCTGCCGCCATAGGCCCGGTCACCGTAAGCGACGGGGGATCAGCCAGCGTTCCGCTGACCTGATCCCCCACGCCGGCAAAGACCACCAGTGAATCCAGCAGATGATAGCCATCCGCCCGCCGCCCGGTGACGTGCAGCGTCAGGTTGATCTTCGCCGGGGCGAATTCAGTTGCCGCCATTCGCCACTTCGGTCAGGGGCTTTGCGCCTTCTTCCGCCAATACGGCATCCAGCCCCACCTCCAGCTTGCGCCGGATGCGGATGGCCTCATCCTCTTCGGGTTCGAAGGACAGCGCGCGGTGCCATTGGAACCGCGCCTCCAGCTTGCGCCCGACCGCCCAATAGACATCGCCCAGATGATCCGTCACCACCGGATCGACCGGTTCCAGCAGGGCCGCGCGTTCCATCGGCTCAACCGCCTCGGTATAGCGGCCAAGCCGGAACAGCGCCCAGGCGAGAGAGTCGATGATGTACCCGGCCTCGGGCTGTGCTGCGACGGCGCGCTCGATCATTCCCAGCGCCTCATCCAGATTTTCGCCCCGATCCACAAAGCTGTAGCCAAGGTAGTTCAACACCTGCGGCTGATCGGGGTTCAATTCCAGCGCGCGGCGGAAGTCGGCCTCGGCCTCGGGCCAGTTGCCCGCGCGTTCATTGCTGATGCCGCGCGAATAGAACAGCGTCCAATGCCGTTGTACTGGTTCCGGGACCAAGTCGATGGCCTGCGTATAGACCGGGATCGCATCGGCAAAGCGTTCCTGCCGACGCAGCGCATCGGCCAGCGCGGCCTGCACCTCGATGAACTGGCCGTGGCTGCGGGTCAGGGCCTGCAACACCTCCAGCGCGGCATCGGTCTTGTCTTCGGCGATCAGCGTATTGGCGCGGCCGATTTCGGCCACGTGATAGGTGGGATCGTCCGGCGCAATCTTGCCATAGGTTTCCCCTGCAAGCGCGTGCTGCCCCAGGCTTTCCAAAAGCCCTGCCGCCAGCAGGGTTGCTTCGGAATGGTCGGGGCGCAGATAGGCCGCCGCGCGGGCATAGATCAGCGTATAGCCATCCTCGGCCTCGCCGCGCAGGGCGGTGGACAGGGTAAAGAACACCTCGGCGATCCCATCCACCGGATTGGTGACCATGTCATAGGGCACGGGTTCCCCCGCCGTCAGCCGCGCGCGCAGCGCGTCGATCTCGGGGTCCGCCTCGGTGCCAAAGGCCTGTTCAAGCAGTGCCAGCGCGTCCGGGTTGCGTTCCAGTTGGCTGAGGATTTGCGCATGGGCAATCGCCCCGCGCCGCATCAGGGCGATCTGCCCCGCCTCGCGCCCCGACAGGATGTTGTCCGCGCTTTCGAAATCCCCGACCGAGGCCAGCGCCAGCGCCTTGTGATACAGACCGAACGCCTCCAACCCCGGTGAGGTGGCCAGCTTGTCAAACCCGGCCACAGCATCGGACATCCGCCCGTCGCCCAGCGCGGCCCAGGCCATGACCAGATCATCCAGCAGCCGCCCGATGGAGCGCCCCGCCAGCGTATCGGCGATCAGTGCCGCGAAATCCCCGCGCTTGGCCTGATCCGTCAGCAGCGCGATATAGGCTGTCTGGCTGCGTCCGCCCTGCTGCACCAATTGCCGCGACAGGTCTGCCGCCCTTTCGAAATCACCAAGGCTAAGATGCGCGATAACCGCGCCTTCCAGCGTGGCCGCGTCATTGACGCCGATCTGGATCAGCCGGTCATACCAGCGCGCGGCCTCGCGAAAGTCATTCTCGGATGCGGCCACCTGCGCGGCCAGATAGGCCCCCGCCGCCCCTTCCGTTTCCTGCGCGGCAGCCGGAAAGGCCAGCGCAAGGGCAAGGGCAAAGGCAACAAGGGGGCTATGGCGTGGCGGCATCGGCAAGCTACTCCAACAGGGGTAAGTGCAAGCTAGCCTCGGCCTGCCACATAGGCAATCGGGCCGGGATGGTTTCCCCACCCCGGCCCGCCGTTTCCTGCTGATTCACACGCAAATGTCAGGCGTTGCGTCACATGTTCGGGTAATTCGGCCCGCCACCACCCTGCGGCGTGGTCCAGTTGATGTTCTGCGACGGGTCCTTGATATCGCAAGTCTTGCAATGGACGCAGTTCTGGAAGTTGATCACGAAGCGCGGGTCCTTGCCTGCCTCGGATACCACTTCATACACCCCCGCCGGGCAATAGCGCTGCGCCGGTTCCGCGTATTTGGGCAGGTTCACCGAAATCGGGATGCTGGGATCCTTCAGCTTCAGATGCGCAGGCTGCGCTTCGTCATGATTGGTGAAGCTGTAGGCCACGTTGGTCAGCCGGTCGAAGGACAGCACGCCATCGGGTTTGGGATAATCGATCGGCTTGAAATTCTTGGCCAAGCCCGTCGCCGCCGCATCCGATTTGCCATGCTTCAGCGTGCCGAACACCGTCAGCCCGATGGTATTGGCCCACATGTCCAGCCCGCCGCCCATCAGCGATGCCACCAGCCCGTATTTCGACCAAAGCGGTTTTACGTTCCGCACGCGTTTCAGGTCTTTGCCAATCGGCCCAGACCGCACGGCGGATTCATAGGCGGTCAACTCATCGCCCGCCCGGCCTGCCGTGATCGCGGCATGGGCGGCCTCGGCCGCAGCCTTGCCCGACAGCATGGCATTGTGGTTGCCCTTGATGCGCGGCACGTTCACCAGCCCCGCCGAACAACCCAGCAGCGCCACGCCCGGCGCCACCATCTTGGGGATCGACTGCCAGCCGCCCTCGCTGATGGCCCGCGCGCCATAGGCCACGCGTTTTCCGCCCTTCAGCAGGTCGGCCACCATCGGGTGATGCTTGAACCGCTGGAATTCCATGTACGGGTACAGATGCGGGTTTTCATAGTTCAGGTGAACCACAAAGCCCACGTAAACCTGATTGTTCTCAAGGTGATAGATGAACGATCCGCCGCCGGCATTGCTGCCCAGTGGCCAGCCCATCGTATGCGTCACGGTGCCCAGCTTGTGCTTGGCCGGATCAATCTCCCAGATCTCCTTCATGCCAAGGCCGAATTTCTGCGGGCAATGACCTTTGGACAGATCGTATTTCGCGATCACCTCTTTCGACAGCGACCCGCGCACGCCTTCCGACAGGAAGACATATTTGCCGTGCAGTTCCATGCCCGGCTCATAATTCGGCCCCGGCGCGCCGGTTTCCGGGTCCAGCCCGAATTCGCCCGCCACCACGCCCTTTACCCGGTCGCCGTCATAGACCAGGGCGCTGGCCGACATGCCCGGAAAAATCTCGACGCCCAGTTCCTCGGCCTGACCCGCCATCCAGCGGCAGACATTGGCCATCGAGACGATGTAATTGCCGTGGTTGTTCATCAGTGGCGGCATCGGGAAGTTCGGAATCCGCACCTGCCCTGCGGGGCCGAGGATAAAGAAATTGTCCTCCACCACCTCGGTCTTGATCGGTGCGCCCCGGTCACGCCAATCCGGGATCAGTGCATCCAGTCCCGAAGGATCCAGCACGGCGCCTGAAAGGATATGCGCCCCGACCTCGGACCCTTTTTCCAGCACGACGACCGACAGGTTGGCATCCAACTGTTTCAGCCGGATCGCCGCCGACAGGCCCGCCGGGCCCGCGCCCACGATCACAACGTCATATTCCATCGACTCACGGACGATGTCAGCCATGCTGCCTGCTCCCTCACCGCATTTCCCACTGGCCCCGCGCAATATTGTTGCGGGACGCGCGGCCCATCCCCTAGCCCATGCAAAGCGCGGGGGTCAATCGTAACGCGGCATCACGATGTCGCAATGCGGCATCTGGGCGGCATCGGGGCAGGGTTTGCGGCCATATCCCCCGGCTTTTGGTGCTTTCGCGGGCAAGGCCTTGCATTTGCCGCCTTGGTCGGTTCAGTTGGGACAAGATATCGCAGGACGTGTCGCGCCACAGTCCCCGTAAGGGGGGCCGTGGCCTTCCTTTTGTTATGTAGGGACCGATGGAAAAGATTCCGATGACGCGCGCAGGTTTCACCGCGCTGGACGAAGAGTTGAAGGTGCTGAAATCCATCGAGCGCCCCGCCGTGATCCGCGCGATTGCCGAGGCCCGCGAACATGGCGACCTGTCGGAGAACGCCGAATACCACGCCGCCCGTGAAAAGCAGTCCTTCATCGAAGGCCGCATCAAGGAGCTTGAGGCGATGCTGTCGCTGGCCGAAGTGATTGATCCGTCGAAACTGTCCGGCTCGGTCAAGTTCGGCGCGACGATCACCGTCGTCGACGAAGACACCGACGAGGAAAAGACCTATCAGATCGTGGGCGAGGCCGAGGCCGATATCGAACGCGGCCTGCTGAACATCCGTTCCCCCCTTGCCCGCGCCATGATCGGCAAGGATGAAGGCGACAGCGTCGAGGTGAAAACCCCCGGCGGCCAGAAAAGCTATGAGATCCTCAGCATCCGCTACGTCTGAACACCACGGACAGGCAATTCGGGGACAGTATGCCGGAAGACCACGATAAACCGGAACCCTTGGGCCTATTCCTGCGCGCCGAAGAGGCCCCGCCCTTCGGCCCGACCGAACTGGTCGCGGGTCTGCTGGCGCTGGTCTGGGTGGTGGCGGTCATCGCCTATGCGCTGATGGCGCCCGATGGAACATCGGGTGGCCTGCTGGGCCTGGTGATGACGTTGCTTGCCGTGTTCCTGCCGCTCGCGCTGATCTGGGCCGCCGTGACCACGCTGCGATCCGTCCGCGTGCTGCGGGCCGAGGCCGCGCGACTTCAGGCCACGGTGGATGCCATGCGCAACGCCTATCTCCTCAGCCAGCAGACACAGGCCGCGATCAAGCCGGGCGTGGAACAGCGCCTGGAAGAGGTGGCACAGGTTGCCCGCGAAACGGCGGGCGTTCTCGCCTCATTCCAGACGCGGCGCGATCCCGGCCTGACCGTGCCGTCGGCGGATCGCAAGGCGGCGCTGGTGCCGCCGCCCCGCCCCGCGCCGCAGGATGAACAGCCCGCCCTCGCGCTTGGCACCCCGGCCGAGGATCTGCGCGCCCCCCCGTCGATCGGCGATTTCATCCGCGCGCTGAACTTTCCCGAAAACCCCGATGACCGCGAAGGGTTTCGCGCCCTTCGCCTTGCGCTGGAGGATCGCACCACCGCCAAACTGATCCGCGCCGCACAGGATGTGCTGACGCTGCTCAGCCAGGAAGGCATCTATATGGATGACCTGACCCCGGAACGCGCCCGGCCGGAGCTGTGGCGCAAATTCGCCCAAGGCGAACGCGGCCGCGCCATCGCCGCGCTGGGCGGCATCCGGGATCGGTCCAGCCTTGCGCTGACCGGGGCAAGGATGCGCGAAGACCCGGTCTTTCGGGATGCGGGCCACCATTTCCTGCGCACCTTCGACAAGACGTTTCAGGAGTTCGAGAAGAACGCCTCTGACACCGATCTTGCCGAACTGGCCGACACGCGCACGGCGCGGGCCTTCATGCTGTTCGGTCGCGTGACAGGGACCTTCGACTGAACCGCGCTTTGGATTGCCAAGGCAAGCCAAACAAAAATCTTCGAAGATTTTTGCAAATTTCTTCGAAGAAATTTGTTAGCCCCGCGGCGCCGCGGCTCTCCGAAGGCGATCATTGATCGCCCGCCCCAGCCCCACCTCCGGCACCGGGGCAAAGGCGATGCGCCCGCCTGCCCCTGCCAGCACATCCGCCGCGCGCAGCACGTGGAATAGCGCGGCCGCCGCCTCCACCAGATCGCCGCGTTCCGATAGGGTCAGCGCAGCAGCAGGGCAGGGGCCGAACCCCACCCAGACCTCGCCCGGCTCCGGCACCGTCACGCCCAACCGCACCAGCGCACTGGGGGCATAGTGGCTGGCCAATTGTCCCGGCGCATTTGGCCGCGCGGCATCCCCCCCCGCCAGCAGGGCCACCCCCAACGCCGCTTCCAGCGCCTCAACCGGTACCCCGCCGGGGCGCAGCAGGCTGGGCGGGCCGTCCAGCCCAAGGATGGTGGATTCCAACCCCACTGCACAAGCCCCACCGTCCAGAATACCCTCGATCCGCCCCGCCAGCCCCGCCCGCACGTGATCCGCCCGCGTCGGTGAAACCTTCCCCGACGGGTTGGCCGAAGGCGCGGCCAGCGGCCCGCCGAACGCCCGCAGCAGCGCCTGCGCCACCGGATGCGCGGGCACCCGGATCGCCACCGTCTCCAGCCCCGCCGTCACCAGCGGTGACAGCCCCGTCTCTGCGACCACCGGCAGCACCAATGTCAACGGCCCCGGCCAGAACGCCGCCGCCACCGCCTCGGCCCGGTCATCAAAGCGCGCAAACTGCCGTGCGGTTGCCACATCCGGCACATGCACGATCAGCGGGTTGAACCTTGGCCGCCCCTTGGCATCGAAAATCCGCGCCACGGCACGATCCGACCGCGCATCCCCGCCCAGCCCATAGACCGTCTCGGTCGGAAAGGCGACAAGCCCCCCCGTGCGCAGGATTTCTGCTGCGCGTGCAATCCCTTGGGGGCTATCGGTCAGGTCTTCGGTGGCAATCATGGCCCATGACCTCGCGCGTGACGCTGCGTAGGGGTTGAGAAGGGGCAAACGGTCTGTAAACCTTTGCGGGTCAGGAGCCATTACCCGTCACGGCCCGCTTTGCCAAGCGTCCCGCCTGTGCCGCAGCCCGGCCCCCGGCATGTCAGAGGATCGACCCATGCCCTACCGCGCCCCCCTTGCCGATTACGACCTGCTGCTCACCCATGTGCTGGGGTATGGGCGCGTCGCCGCCACCCCGCGTTTTGCGGATGCCGGCGTGGACACCGCCACCGCCGTGCTGGCCGAGGCCGGGCGTCTGGCGGAAAGCGTGCTGGCGCCGCTGAACCGCACGGGCGACAAGCAGGGCGCAAGGCTGGAAAACGGCGTCGTCCGCACCCCACCCGGCTTCGCCGAAGGCTACCGCGCGATTGCACAAGGCGGCTGGGTCGGCATGGCCGCCGCGCCCGACAATGGCGGCATGGGCCTGCCCATGACGCTGGCCACGGCGGTGAATGAGATGATGTCGGGGGCCTGCCTTGCACTTCAGATCAATCCCCTGCTGACCCAAGGCCAGATCGAGGCGCTGGAACATCACGGATCAGACGCGATCCGCGCGATGTATCTGCCCAAGCTCACCTCGGGCGAATGGGGCGGCACGATGAACCTGACGGAACCGCAGGCCGGGTCTGACGTCGGCGCGCTGCGCACCCGTGCCGAACCGCGTGGCGATGGCAGCTATGCCATCACCGGGCAGAAGATTTACATCAGCTGGGGGGATGCGGATTTCATGCCGAACATCTGCCATCTGGTGCTGGCCCGCCTGCCCGATGGCGCGCCGGGTTCGGCAGGGATCAGCCTGTTTCTGGTGCCGAAATTCCTGCCCGATGCGGATGGTAATCCGGGGCCGCGCAACAGCCTTTCGGTCGTCGGCCTTGAACACAAGCTGGGCCTGCACGGCAGCCCGACCTGCGTGATGCAATATGATGGCGCGCAGGGGTGGCTTGTGGGGGAACCGCATAAGGGCCTGGCCGCAATGTTCACCATGATGAACAACGCCCGGCTTGGTGTGGCGGTGCAGGGCGTTGGCATCGCCGAGGCTGCCTTCCAGCACGCGCTGGCCTATGCCGAAGGCCGCGTTCAGGGCCGCACCCCCACGGGCCGCGCGCCGATCACCGATCATGCCGATGTGCGCCGGATGCTGGCGCGGATGCGGGCACAGGTCTTCTCGGCCCGGGCCATCGCGCTGTCTTGCGCCGTGGCCATCGACATGGCCCGCGCCACCGATGCCCCCGAATGGCATGCCCGCGCCGCCCTGCTGACCCCTATCGCCAAGGCCTATGGCACCGATACCGGCAATGAGGTGGCGCATCTGGGCATCCAGATTCATGGCGGTATGGGCGTGATCGAAGACACAGGCGCCGCGCAATTCGCCCGCGATGTGCGCGTGACCACGATTTACGAAGGCACCAACGGCATTCAGGCGATGGATCTTGTCGCCCGCAAGATGGCCGATGGCGGCAGTGCCGCGATGGCCCTGATTGATGAGGTGCAGGCCGGATCCGAAGCCGCCCGCGCCTCGCATCCTGATCTGGCCGGCGAAGTCTGGCAGGCCGCCGAAGCCTTGCGCGACGCCACCGATGCCCTGCTGCGCCAGGACATGACCGACCGCTTCGCCGGGGCCGCGCCCTATCTGCGGGCCTTTGCCCTGCTGCTGGGCGCAGACGCGCATCTTCGCGCTGCCCATGCCACCGGCGGCGCACGCTCTGCGCTGGCCCGCGTGGCGATCCGCCGCCTGTTGCCCGAACACACGGCCCTGCTGGCCGAAGCGCGCGAAGGCGCGGCGCAGCTTTACGCCCTGTCGCCCGAGGATCTGGCGGCGTGAAAGACGCCCCCGAAAGCGAGTCTGGCATCCGCCACCCCTTTGCCACCCCCCCGGCCGAGGGTGAGGCAACAGAGGTCGCCCCCGGGATCCTGTGGCTGCGGCTGCCACTGCCCATGGCGCTGGATCATGTGAATGTCTATGCGCTGGACGATGGCGATGGCTGGACCATCGTTGATACCGGCTTTGCCTCGAACCGCGCCCGCGCGATCTGGCAGCGCCTGCTGGAGGGCCCGCTTGCCGGGCGGCCTGTGAAACGGGTGATCGTCACCCATTACCACCCCGATCACATCGGCCTTGCCGGGTGGTTTCAGGCGCAGGGCGCGGAACTGGTCACGACGCGGACAAGCTGGCTTTATGCCCGGATGCTGGTGCTGGATGAACACGCGCTGCCCCTGCCGCAAGCGGTGGAGTTTCAGCGCCGCGCCGGGGTATCCGAGGCGCGGCTGCACAGCTATGCCACCACCCGGCCCTTTAATTTTGCTGATGTCGTGGCCCCGCTTCCCCCCGGTTTCACCCGGATCAAGGACGGCGACACGATCACCGCCGCAGGTCGCCGCTGGCGCGTGCGCTGCGGCGATGGCCATGCGCCGGAACATGCCACGCTCTGGTCGATGGACGACGCGCTGATCCTTGGCGGGGATCAGCTTCTGCCGGGCATCTCTGCCAATATCGGTGTCTATCCGACCGAACCCGATGCAGACCCGCTTTCCGAATGGCTGGACAGCTGCACCCGCCTTTCCGCCTTTGCAACGGACGATCAGCTTGTCCTGCCCGGCCACAAACTGCCCTTTACCGGGCTGCCCCTGCGCCTGCGCCAGATGGCCGAAAACCACGAATCCGCGCTGGCCCGCCTGATGGATCACCTTGCCACCCCGCAGGTCGCCGCCGACTGCTTTCTGCCGCTGTTCAAGCGCCAGATCGACGGGCCGGAATTCGGCATGGCGCTGGTCGAATCGGTGGCGCATCTGAACTGCCTGTTGCAGCGTGGGCGCGTCTTTCGCAGGCTGAACGCACAAGGCGCGTGGCTTTGGCAGCGCCTTCCGGGCTGAACACCCCCGCTTGTGCGGCAATCCGGCACCCCTTGCTGCGCCGTAAGGCGTGACATGGATACATGAATCGGCTATCTCGCCGGAAAGACGAAGAAAGGGAACCGAAATGGCCGATCACAAGAGCGACTTCAAACCCGGCAGCATGGATATCCGCGCGCAGGAAAAGACCTTCGCCGGTTTCCTCAAGTTCACGCAATGGGGCGTGGTGATCATCATCGCGATCCTGATCTTCATGGCGCTTGCCAACGCCTGACCGGACCTGACGGATTTTCAGCCCAACTTATTGGATCATCCCATGCTGCGCGCTTTTCTTTCCCTTCTCGCGCTTCTGACCCTTGCGGCCTGCGGGGCAGAGCCTGTCTGGGCACCGGAAGAGCGGGTTCAGGCCGCGCGCTATGTGCATGATGGCCCGCCGTCGATCACCCTGTTCACGGTGATCAACAACCGCTCCAATGCCGGGGCGCATAGCGGGCTGATGATCAACGGGACAGAGCGTATCATGTTCGATCCGGCCGGAACCTGGCAGCATCCGCGCATCCCGGAACGCAATGATGTGCATTACGGCATCACCCCGCGCATCGTGAATTTCTACATCGACTATCACGCCCGCGAAACCTTCCGCGTGGTGGAACAGACGGTCATCGTATCGCCCGGCGTGGCTGCGCTGGTGGCCCAGCGGGCCAAGGCCTATGGCGCGGTGCCAAAGGCGCAATGCGCCAAGTCGGTGACGGAAATCCTGCGCGGCGTGCCGGGGTTCGAAAACGTGCGGTCCAGCTGGTATCCCAACAAGATCATGGATGATTTCGCCAAGATCCCCGGCGTCACCACCCGCGTGATCCGTGATGAGGATGCCGACAAGAACCACGGCGTGTTGCTGGTGCAGGCGGGCGAAGCGCCGATCTAACCCGCAGATCTAACCCACCGATTTAACCGACTGTCGCCAGCAGCGCATAGAGCGTGGCACCGCCCGCCAGGATGGCGGCCATGGTGCTGCGCGTGGCCATCCCCACTGCCAGCGTCACCAGCGCCGCCGCCAGCCGCGCGGGATCTGTCTCACCCCCCGTCGCGGGCGGCCACAGCACACCGGGGGCCACCAGCGCGGGCAGCACTGCCACTGCCGTATAGCGCAGCGCCCGCGTCAGCCAGACGGGCAGGGGCCTTGTGCCCAGCGTCCCCAGAAATGAGAACCGAATGGCATAGGTTCCCAGCGCCAGCGCGGGCATGACGATCCAGAAGGTGGATTTGTCGATCATCCCCGCCGCTCCAGCCGCTGTTCCAGCATGGCGCCGGCGGCCATCGCCACCCCTGCCGCGATCAGCAGCCCTGTGCCCCAGGGCAAACCCGCCAGCAGCAGCGACAACAGGATCGACACCCCCGCCGCCACCAGATGCGGCAGACTGCGCAGCATCGGTGCGACCATCGCCAGAAAGGTGATCGGCAGCGCGAAATCCAGCGCATATTCGGGCGGTATCGCCTGCCCGATCATCCCGCCCGCCAGCGATGCCAGAAACCACAGCGGCGCCACTGCCACCACCGCGCCAAAGAACACCGCGTGCTTTTCCGCGGCCGTCATGGTGGGGTTGCGGTCAATCTCGGCCACTGTGGTGGCAAAGCTCTGATCCACCAGAAAATAGGCCATCAGCGCCCTCGACCGCAGCGGCAGCGTGCCGAAATGCGGGGCCAGCGTGACCGAATACATCACCATCCGCAGGTTCACCGCCAAAGCCGTGGCCAGCACCACCAGCACCGGCGCATTCTCCTGCATCGTCTGCAAGGCGGCGAATTGCGATGCGCCTGCAAAGACCGACACGGAAAACAGCATGGTTTCAAACACGTTCAGCCCGGCCTCTGTCGCCACCACCCCGAACAGCAACGCAAAGGGGCCGACGACAATCGTCATCGGCAGAGCGGCAAACAGGCCACGAAGAAAAGCCTTGCGGGTGGGTGACATGCGCGCCTGCGCTTTACCTTGCATGAGCTTCGGCTTAGGCCATTGGTCAGCAAAGCGGAAGGGCGCATCGTGCGGATATTCGGGGTGATCCTTGCAGGCGGGCAGGGCCGGCGGATGGGCGGGGCCGATAAGGCCATGCTTGCCCTTGCCGGGCGGCCGCTGATCGCCCATGTCACCGACCGGCTGGAACCGCAGGTGGAACGTCTGGCCATTAGCGCGAATGGCGATGCCGCCCGTTTCGCCGCCCTGCGCCTGCCCGTGCTGGCCGATCTGCGATCTGAGGGGCCGCTGTCGGGCATCCTGTCGGCGCTGGACTGGGCCGCGCCACTGGGCGCGACCGCCGTGGTGTCGGCCCCCGTTGATGCACCTTTCCTGCCGCCTGATCTGGTGCCGCGCCTGATCCTTGCCGGGGAATCCACCCTTGGCTGCGCGCTTGCCCGCTCGGGTGGGAATGACCATCCGACCTTCGGCCTGTGGCCTGTTGCCCTGCGCGACCCCCTGCGCGCTTTCCTTGCCAGTGGCGAAAAACCCCGCGTCCGCAGCTTTGCCGATGCCCAGAACGCCGCCCGCGCCGATTTTCCCGATGACGGGGCCTTTGCCAACCTTAACACGCCAGAAGACCTTGCCGCCGCCGCCACCCGCATCGGGGGCATGGGATGAAGGTTTACGGCGTCATCGGGTGGAAGAATTCGGGCAAGACCAGCCTGATGGAACGGCTGGTGGCCGAGATCACTGGGCGCGGCTTTTCCGTCTCGACTGTCAAGCATGTCCATCACGCGGTAGACCTTGATCAGCCCGGCAAAGACACCTTTCGCCACCGTCAGGCCGGCGCGCGTGAGGTGGTACTGGCCTCAAAAGACCGTTTCGCCCTGATGGTGGAACATCGCGGCCCGGAACCAGACCTTGCCGCCGTGCTGGCCCGCTTGGCCCCCGTCGATCTGGTGCTGGTCGAAGGATACAAGCGCGACAGCCACCAGAAAATCGAGGTCTGGCGCAGCGAGACCGGGCAGGACATGATTCAGCCCGGCGATCCCCTGATCCGCGCCGTGGCCACCGATGCAACCGGCCTTGCCCTGACGGTGCCGGTGCTGGACCTGAACGACACCGCCGCCGTTGCCGATTTCATCCTTGCGGAAACCGGCCTTGCCTCCCCCCGTTTCGACACCGTCGCCATTGTCGACTGGTCCGCCACCAACGGGCCCTCACCCGCCAAACCTTCGGCCGATGCCATCTGGATCGGCACCGCCACCGCGCAGGGCGAAACCGCGCAGTATTTCCGGACACGGGCCGAGGCAGAGGCGCATCTGGCTACCCTTATCGCCACGGAACAGGCCGCCAACCGCCGCCTGCTGGTGGGTTTCGATTTCCCGATGGGCTATCCCACCGGATTTGCCGCCCGCCTGACCGGGCAGGCAGACCCCCGCGCCATCTGGCGCTGGCTGGCCGATCACATCACCGATGACGCCAACCGCAACAACCGCTTTGCCGTGGCCGATGCGATCAATGCAGGCATCGGCGGCGGCCCCTTCTGGGGCCGTCCCGCCGGACTGAACCTGCCGCATCTGCCGGAACGCAAGGCCGTGGACTACCCCGCCCTCGGCCTGCCCGAACGCCGGGCGGCGGAAACCCATGTCCCCCGCGCGCAGCCCGTGTGGAAACTCTTCACCACCGGCTCTGTCGGGTCACAGGCGCTGATGGGGCTGCCCATGATCCACCGCCTGTCGCAAACCCCCGGCACCGCCGTCTGGCCTTTTGATCCTGTCCCCGCTGCCCGCGTCGTACTGGCCGAGGTTTATCCCTCGCTCCTTGCCCCGCTGGTGGCGCAGACCCCCGGCATCAAGGATGCCGCGCAGGTCACGCTTCTTGCCCGCGCGCTGTTTCGGCTTTCGGCGCAAGGCGGCCTAGCGCCCCTTCTCACCCCGCCAAATCTGCCCGAAATCGCCGAGGAAGGCTGGATCCTTGGCGCGGGCCACGCGGCGGCCTTGCTTGCTGCTGCGGGGCAAATGCCATGATCCGCATCGAACTGGGCCTTCCCGAATATCTGCGCCCACAGGCCGCCGTCCTGTATTGGCAGGCTTTTGGCGGCAAGCTTGGCCGTGTGCTGGGGCCGGATGAACGGGCACTGGCCTTCCTTGAACGCGTCATGCGCGCTGACCATTGCCTGACGGCCTTTGACAGCAACGGCAACCTTGTCGGGCTGGCAGGGTTCAAATCCGAACAGGGCAGCTTTGCCGGCGGGTCCGAGACCGACCTCCGCGCCATCTATGGCCCCGTCGGCGGGCGCTGGCGCGCGCAACTCTTGCGCCTTTTGGGGAATGAGGCTGACAACAGCCGATTTCTTCTGGATGGCCTGTGCGTCAGCGATGCGGTGCGCGGGCAGGGCGTCGGCACCTTGCTGCTTGAGGCCATCGTCGCGGAAGGCCGCGCCCGCGGATACAGCGCCGTGCGGCTGGATGTGGTCGATACCAACGCCCGTGCGCGGGCCCTGTACGAACGCCGCGGTTTCGTTGTCGACCGGACCGAACCCATCGGTCCCCTGCGCCTGATCTTCGGTTTTCGCGCGGCACATTCTATGGTGCGCCCGATCTGACCCCCGCCTTTTGGCGACGATCCTGCAACAGCGCGCCCGACCATGGGGCCACCGTTTCAGTTTCCGAGTGAAATCCATCAAATTTTCTGCATATTTGCCGAGCCATTGAAAAACAGTGGCAAACGGCCCCCGGGACGGGGTTTGTGACACACAACAAAAATTAGTGGGAACCGTGGAATGCTGAATGAGTTCAAGACCTTTCTGCTGAGAGGCAACGTGATGGACCTCGCCGTAGGTATCATCATCGGTGCGGCCTTCACCGCCATCGTGAACAGCCTTGTCGGGGATCTGATCAACCCGATCATCGGCCTGATCCTGGGCGGCATCAACTTCTCGGATATGTTCATCGATCTGTCCGGCACCAGCCCGGCATCGCTGGCAGCAGCAAAGGAATCCGGCGCAGCGGTCTTTGCCTATGGTGCTTTCGTCACCGCGCTGATCAACTTCGTCATCATCGGCTGGGTGGTGTTCGTGCTGGTCAAGGCGATGAACAAGCTGATGCCGAAAAAGGCAGAAGCCCCCGCCGCGCCTGCCGGCCCGAGCGAGCTGGATATCCTGATGGAAATCCGCGACTCCCTGAAAAAGTAAGTCAGGCGACAGACAGACAAAGGCCGCGGGGAATACCCCCCGCGGCCTTTTCCGTTCAGAGTGCCAGCGCCTCGGTCGGCGTGATCGTGGGCAGGCCCAGCGCCGCCCCCACCGCCGCATAGGTCAGCTTGCCCGCATGGGTGTTCAGCCCCGCCAGCAGATGCTTGTCCTCGGCGCAGGCGCGTTTCCATCCCTTGTCGGCCAAGGCCAGCATGAAGGGCATCGTCGCATTGCCCAAGGCCAGCGTCGATGTCCGCGCCACCGCGCCGGGCATATTGGCCACGCAGTAATGCATGATCCCGTCCACCTCATAGATCGGGTCCTGATGCGTGGTCGCGCGCGAGGTCTCGAAACACCCACCCTGATCGATCGCCACATCCACCAGCGCCGCGCCGGGCTTCAGCTCGGCCAGCTGCGCGCGCGAAATCAGCTTGGGCGCCGCCGCACCGGGGATCAGCACCGCGCCGATGATCATGTCGGCCTGCCGCGCGAGTTCGATCGTTGTGGCCGCATCGGCATAGCCGCATTTGAACTGCCCGCCGAACACATCATCCAGATAGCGCAACCGGTTCACCGACCGGTCCAGAACGGTAACATCCGCCCCCATCCCCGCGCTGATCTTGGCGGCATGGGTGCCCACCACCCCGCCCCCGATCACCAGCACCTTGGCAGGCAGCACACCCGGCACCCCACCCATCAGCACGCCACGCCCGCCATTGGCCTTTTGCAGCGTCCAGGCCCCCACCTGCGGCGCAAGCCGCCCCGCCACCTCGGACATCGGGGCCAGCAGCGGCAACCCGCCGCGATCATCGGTCACCGTTTCATAGGCAATCGCGGTCACGCCCGATGCCAGCAGGTCATGCGTCTGCGCCGGATCGGGGGCCAGATGCAGATAGGTGAACAACACCTGCCCCGCGCGCAGCCGCGCCCGCTCTACCGCCTGCGGCTCTTTGACCTTCACGATCATTTCGGATTGGGCAAAGACCTCTTCCGCCGTTGCCGCGATCCGCGCCCCGGCGGCGATGTAATCCGCGTCCGTGAACCCTGCGCCCACCCCGGCCTGCGTCTCCACCAGCACATCATGCCCATGCGCCACCGCCTCGCGCGCGGCATTGGGCGTCATCCCAACGCGGAATTCCTGTGGCTTGATCTCTTTCGGGCAACCAATCTTCATCTTTCATCCTCCCTGTCGGGCCTGCCGCGACGGGCGGCCCGTTGTGAAAGAAGTGTTGATCACATCCGCCGCAAAAACTGTGATTTCTGGATGACCTGCGGCCAGCCGCGCGGTAGATTTCTGCGATCCATGCAGGTTTCGCGAAAGAATCCGCCACAATGTCAGAACTCGACGCAACCGACCGCCGCATCCTGACCGTGTTGCAGAAGGAAGGCCGCATCACCAATGCCGAATTGTCGGAACGGGTGAACCTTTCCCCGTCGGCCTGCCATCGCCGCACCCAGCGGTTGGAGGAGGAAGGCTTCATTGCGGGCTACGTGGCCCTTCTTGATGCCCGCCGCCTGGGAAGGCCCACGACGGTTTTCGTGGAAATCACCCTGCAAGGTCAGGCTGACGAATTGCTGGACGCGTTCGAGCGTGAGGTCGCAAAGATCCCTGACATCCTTGAATGTCACCTTATGGCGGGGCAGGCGGATTACCTTATCAAGATCATGGCTGAAGACACCGAAGATTTCGCCCGCATCCACCGCCAATACCTGTCGCGCCTGCCGGGCGTGCGACAGATGCACTCGTCCTTCGCGCTGCGCACGGTGGTCAAGACAACGGCGCTGGCGGTGTAGAGCGGAATTTGACGCAAATTCCGCGCCGAAATCTGACACAGATTTCGCACCCCGCGCGCGTGCGCCCCGAAATCTGCGTCATATTTCGCCACGATTTCTGCGTCAGAAATCGCCCCCCGCCCGCCCGGTTAACCCCGCGCCAATCAATCCCTGCCACCGTCCACCCGCACCTTCTACCCTCCCAGCAAATTCCTTAACAAAACCCGCCGCGCCCCCTAACCCACCGTTCGCTGCGTGCATACACTTTGCTGCACTGGCGGCTGCACGGGGTGCTGAACGCGCAAAACGCGCCCCAATCCCCGCTAACCCGCTGATCCGACAATGAAAAACCCCCGGCCTTGCGGACGGGGGTTGATCGGGCGGGGCCATCATACAGATGTTCCCCCAGTGTCGCTGAACGGCTTAGAGGCCGCCCTCACGCTGAAGCTTTTTACGGGCGAGTTTCCTCGCACGACGAACGGCTTCGGCTTGCTCGCGCGCTTTTTTGACGGAGGGTTTCTCGAAATGCTGCTTGAGCTTCATTTCGCGGAACACGCCTTCGCGCTGGAGCTTTTTCTTGAGGGCCCGGAGGGCCTGTTCGACGTTATTGTCGCGGACGCTGACCTGCATGTGGTTGTCACCACCTTCCTAAGTTAGAGTTGCACTACAGTGTGCAGGCGCGCGCCCTATAACAAAGGAAACCGCCCCTGTCCACTGAGCGCCCCAAAGGAGACGACCATGGAACCGCAGAACACCCCGGAAAACGCCCGCGATCTGGTGTTGGAGGCCGCTTTGCTGCACGTGCCCTTTGACGGCTGGTCGGAAACCACCCTGCGCGCGGCCATCGCCGATTCGGGCGTGGCCGAAGGGTTGGCCCGCGCCCTGTTCCCGCGCGGCGGCATTGATCTGGCGGTTGCCTTCCACAAACGCGGCGACCAGCGGATGGCCGAAACCCTTGCCGCGACCGACCTGTCCCAGATGCGCTTTCGCGACCGCGTGACCTTTGCCGTCCGCACCCGGCTGGAAGGGATCGAGGATCGCGAACTTGTCCGCCGTGGCACCACCCTTTTCGCCCTGCCGCAACACGCGGCCGAGGGCGCAAAGCTGATCTGGGGCACCGCCGATGCAATCTGGAACGCGCTGGGCGACACCTCGCGCGATGTGAACTGGTACACGAAACGCGCCACGCTGTCGGCGGTCTACGGCTCCACCGTCCTGTACTGGCTGGGCGATGACAGCCTGGGTCATCAGGGCACCTGGGATTTTCTGGATCGCCGCATCGGCGATGTGATGCAGATCGAAACGATCAAGGCCAAGGTCCGGGAAAACCCGCTGGGCAAAGCGCTGCTTGCAGGCCCCGCCAAGGTGATGGAGAAATGGCGCGCGCCGACAGTCCCCGATGATCTGCCCGGCCGGTTCAGGAACCCCTTCCGCTGACGCGGCCGACAGGAACAGACGCATATGGAACTTTCCCACACGATGCGCGCGATCGAGATCACCGAACCCGGCGGTCCCGATGTCCTGCAACCCTGCACCCGCCCGGTTCCGGTTCCGGGCCATGGCCAGATCATCATTCGTGTGGCCTATGCCGGGGTGAACCGCCCCGACGCGCTGCAACGCGCCGGGTCCTATGCGCCCCCCGCCAACGCCTCGCCCCTGCCGGGGTTGGAGGCATCGGGAACCGTGGTGGAAATCGGCCCCGGCGTCACGCGCTGGTCCATCGGCGACAAGGTCTGCGCCCTGCTGCCGGGCGGCGGCTATGCCGAATATGTCGCCACGCAGGAAACCCATGCGCTGCCCATCCCCGACGGCCTGTCGATGAAAGAGGCCGCCTGCCTGCCGGAAACCTGCTTTACCGTCTGGTCCAATGTGGTGATGCGCGGGGGCCTCAAGGCGGGCGAGCGCTTCCTTGTTCATGGCGGATCATCCGGCATCGGCACCACCGCCATCCAGATCGCCAAAGCCTTGGGCGCCCGCGTCTTCACCACTGCCGGATCGGATGACAAATGCGCAGCCTGCGAAGGGTTGGGGGCGGAAAAGGCGCTGAACTACCGCAGCGGCGATTTCGTCGCCATGATGCATGATGAGGGCGGCGCGCAGCTGATCCTTGATATGGTCGGCGGCAGCTACCTGCCCCGCAACGTCAAGGCGCTGGCAACAGAAGGGCGGCTGGTGCAGATCGCCTTTCTGCAAGGTCCCAAGATCGAGCTGAACTTCGCCGAGGTGATGATGCGCCGCCTGACCATCACCGGATCGACCCTGCGCCCGCAAAGCGACCTTGCCAAATCGCGTATTGCGGCCGAGGTCGAGGCGCATGTCTGGCCGATGATCGCCGCCGGAAAATTCCGCCCCGTGATGGACAGCGAATACGCGCTGAACGACGCCGCCGCCGCCCATGCCCGGATGGAAAGCAGCGGCCATGTGGGCAAGATCGTGCTGAAGGTCGAGTGACCTAGACCTCGTCCAGCGCGGCTTGCAGGATTGGCGGCAATTTGGCCACCGGCATCCCGGTCAAGGTCTTGGCAAAGCTGCCCAGCAGGTGCAGCTTGCCCGGCCCCGACAGCGCATCCTGCCGCGCCAGTTCCGCCCGCACCGCGCCCAGAACCTGTGGCGGGGCGGCGATAAGGATGGGCCGCGTCCCGGCCACCTGTTTCAGATGCGCCACCAGATTTGCAGCCAATCGCGCGCCTGCGATGCGGTCAAGGTCGGGCTGTTCCATCGCGGACCGCTGGTCCTTGCCCATATCGTAAACCCGCCCCGGCCTGTCGCTATAGGGGGCCAGCGGTTCCGCTGCGATCCGCTCCACCTCGGTCAGATGGGGGCGGTCCACTGTCCCGGTGTTTTCCAGGATGATGACGCGTTCTTCATCCATCACAACCGCCCATGTTCCCTTTGCCAGAAGTGCCATGTCATGTCCTTTCGCGGGTGAGTCCCCGCCTGACATCAGACACCTTCAGCCAAGCCGCCGCCCTGATCTGGCGCAAGTTTCAGCGCACCGCCTCCATCGCCACGGTTCCCCTGCACACGCGCCCCACATCGGCATTGCAGCCCCGCAGGTCCAGATCGCGCGTCAGGCAGATGCGCACCTCCTGCACCATTCCGTCGCGGCAGGTCACCAGCACATCTTCGGGCGACAGGCCGGGATTGGCCTCAAGGAACGCCTCTTCCACCACATCGGCGGGCAGGCGAATATCCTGCCGCAGCCGGGTGAACACCTCCGGGACGGTCACGCTTTGAAACGCCTCGCGCGCCGTGCGGAAATAGGCTGCCGCCGACAGACCCGCGCACCGCCCGTGCTTCTTCCATTGATAGAACGCCGCGCCCGCACCGCCGAACAGATCGGCTTGCTGCGCGGTCAGGCTGCGGGGCGGATCACGCTCCACCGTGCGGCAAAAGCTGGGCCAGCCTTCCTCATATTGGGGCCACAGCCCGTGCAGCACAAAGGGCGTCCCGCGCCCGGCATCGCATTGCGGATCGTCGCGCGCATCACCCTCCAGCGCGCACCAGTTGGCCGACCAGGACAGCGCCATCACGTAATAATCGAAATCCCCGGCACGTTCCCCTTCGGCCCGCGCCGGATGGGCTGCAAGAAGGCCGGTGAGCAGGGCCGTCAGGGCCAGAACAATCAAACGCATTTTTGCTTTCCTCTGTCGTCAAAACTCACTATATCCGCCCGTGAACTTCCCCGAAATCGCGGAATGGCGACCCCGGTCGCAGCCGATTTCCCGGCCCGAGAGAGATATTGCAAGGAGCGATCCGATGACAAAGCCGCTTATGGCCAAGGCCACCGCCGTCTGGCTTGTCGACAACACCACGCTGTCCTTCAAGCAGATCGCAGATTTCTGCGACATGCACGAGTTGGAAGTGCAGGGCATCGCCGATGGCGATGTGGCCACCGGCGTGAAGGGGTTCGATCCCATCGCCAACAACCAGCTTGACGCGATCGAGATTGAACGCGGTCAGGCCGATCCGATGTATCGGTTGAAGCTGAAGCACAATCAGGCCGCGCAGGGCGAAGAAAAGCGCCGCGGCCCGCGCTACACCCCGCTGTCCAAACGTCAGGATCGTCCGGCGGCGATTCTGTGGCTGGTGAAATTCCACCCGGAACTGTCGGATGGGGCCATCGGCAAACTGGTGGGCACCACGAAGCCCACGATCATGTCGATCCGTGACCGCAGCCATTGGAACATCAACAACATCACTCCGATTGATCCGGTCGCGCTTGGCCTGTGCCGCCAGACCGAACTGGACGCCGCCGTTCAGGCCGCCGCCCGCAAGCGCGCCGCCGATGGCGTTGTGATGTCGGATGACGAACGCCGTAAGCTCGTGTCGACCGAACAGTCGCTGGGCATGTCGACCGATGCCAAGGTGCCCACCGATATGGACGCCTTCACCCGGACCGAGCGTGAAGAAAAGCCTGCCGATTTCTCGGATGCGGAAAGCTTCTTCAACCTGCCGCAGACCGATGATGACGAGGATGACGAAGAGGACGACGCACCGCGTCGCTGATTCCGTCCAAAGCCGGGGCCTGCCGGTCGGGGCGCATCGCGCCCAGTCCGGGTCAGGCCCCGCTTTACCCTAGAACGTCTTGCGCGCCCTGAGTGCCGCGCCAAGCGTACCGTCGTCCAGATAATCCAGCTCGCCCCCGATGGGCACACCCTGCGCAAGCGAGGTGACCGCCACGCCCGATGGGGCCAGCGCATCGGCGATGTAATGCGCCGTCGTCTGCCCATCCACCGTGGCATTCAGCGCAAGGATCACCTCGCGGATGCCTTCGGCCTGGACGCGGGCGATCAGGTCTGGCAGGCGCAATTCCTCGGGCCCGACGGCATCGAGTGCCGACAATGTCCCGCCCAGCACGTGATAGCGCCCTTTGAACACGCCAGACCGTTCCAGCGCCCAAAGATCTGCCACATCCTCGACCACGCAAATCTCGCCCGTTGCGCGGCGGTCATCGCTGCAAATGCCGCAAACATCCGCCGTGCCGATATTGCCGCAAACCCTGCAATCACGGGCGGAAATCGCCACCTGCGCCATGGCCTGCGCCAGAGGGGCCATCAGCGCGCCGCGCCGCTTCAGCAGCACCAGCACAGCCCGCCGCGCCGACCGGGGGCCTAGCCCCGGCAGCCGCGCCATCAATTCGATCAGCGCCTCGATCTCGCGCGGGCCATCGCCGCCGCCTGATGCCATGTCAGAACGGCAGTTTCATATCGGCGGGCAGACCCAGCGCCTCGGTCATGCGGCGCATCTCATCGGCCATCTTCTGCTGACCCTTGGCCTGCGCATCCTTGATGGCGGCGATGATCAGGTCTTCCACGACCTCTTTCTCCGATGCCACAAGGATCGACGGATCAATGTCCAGCCCCGTCACCTCGCCCTTGGCGGTGGCGCGCGCCTTCACCAGCCCGGCCCCGGCTTCGCCCATCACGATGGTGCTGGCCATTTCGGCCTGCATCTCGGCCATTTTCGTCTGCATGTCCTGCGCGGCCTTCATCATCTTGGCCATATCGCCAAGTCCACCCAGACCGCCCAACCCCTTTAGCATCGCATCTCTCCTGCATCCCGCCTGCGCCGTTCAGTGATAGGGTGCGCCGCAGGCTGGGGCAAGTCCGCCTACCCGCCCCGGTTACTTGGCCCGCCGCGCCTGAAACCCGCGCACCAGAACCACCGCCGCCGCCAAGACTAGCAGCACCACCACTGGGATGGCCGATCCGATGCAGCCTTCCTCCAGCGCGAGCGCGGCCATGTCGGACTGGCGGCTGACCACCAACAACCCCGCCAGCGCCAGCGCAGGCAGCGCCGCCAGCAGCGCCAGCCAGCGGCGCGGAAAGACCAGCGCCAACGCGATCAGCGCCACAAGGCCCAGCCCGACAGGCGAGGCAAGGATATACAGCGTTTCCGCACCACCTGTGACCGGCCCCTGATCAAGGGTCCAGCCGGGCCGGGTTTTATCGCAGACCTCGGCCCATGCCGTCTGCGGCACCAGCAGGGACAGCGCGATCAGCCGTCTTCGAAGGGATCCCATTCATCCTCGACTTCCGGCAGGGCCTCTGCCTCGGCTGCGGCGGCCAGTGCGGCGGGGGTTCTGATTTCGGCGATCTTGGCGCCAGGAAAGGCCGCCATCACCGCCTGCACCAGTGGGTTTGTCATCGCCTCGGCCTCGGCGGCCAGCCGCGCCTGATCGCGCTGTTCGGCAATCGTCGGGGCACCGCCTTCGCTGACGACAGACACGCCCCAGCGCGCGCCGGTCCACATCTGCAACCTCTGCCCCAATTGCGCGGCAAGGTCGGGGCGGGCGTCGCCGGTGGGCTGAAACTCGATCCGGCCGGGCGAATAGCGCACAAGGCGAATGCCCGTCTCCACCTCATACAGCAGCTTCATGTCGCGCTTTTCACGGATCAGTTCGACCACCTGATCAAAGCTGACGAACACCTGCAACGTGCCTTCGGCCACGGCCAGCGCCTGCGCGCCCCCGCTTCCACCCTGCATCACAGGGCCGCGCGCAGGTGCCGAAGGGGCCATCTGCATCGCGGGCGCATGTACCATGCGCCCCCCGCCACCCGCAGGCGCGCCGCCCGCCCCGCCGGGGGCAGGCCCCGGTTGCGGGCCGGATTGCAGCTTGCGGATCAGCGTTTCAGGATCGGGCAGGTCGGCCACATGCGTCAGCCGGATCACCGCCATCTCGGCGGCCATCATGGCATTGGGGGCCAGCGCCACCTCTTCCAGCGTTTTCAGCAGCATCTGCCACATCCGCGTCAGCACCCGCATCGGCAGGCGGGTGGCCATGTCGGTGCCGCGCGCCCGTTCATCCGGCGGGGTCGTGGGATCCTCGGCAGCCGCGGGCGTGATCTTGATCACGGAAATCCAATGCGTGATCTCGGCCAGATCGCGCAGCACGGCCATCGGGTCCGCCCCATCGGCATATTGCCCGGCCAGTTCCGCCAAGGCCCCCGCTGCATCGCCCGTCACGATCAGATCGAACAGGTCCAGCACGCGCCCCCGATCCGCCAGCCCCAGCATCGCGCGCAGCTGATCCGCCGTCACCTCGCCCGCGCCATTGGAAATCGCCTGATCCAGCAGCGATGTGGCATCCCGCGCCGACCCTTCCGCCGCGCGGGTGATCAGCGCCAGTGCGCCATCGGTAATCTGCGCGCCCTCGGCCCCCGCGATGCGGCGCAAGAGGCCCATCATCACCTCGGGTTCGATCCGCTTCAGATCGAACCGCTGGCACCGCGACAGGACGGTGACGGGCACCTTGCGAATTTCCGTCGTGGCGAAGATGAACTTCACATGCGCGGGCGGTTCCTCCAGCGTCTTGAGCAGCGCGTTGAACGCGCTGTTCGACAGCATGTGAACCTCGTCGATGATATAGATCTTGTAGCGTGCGCTTGCCGCCCGATAATGGACCGAGTCGATGATTTCGCGGATATCGCCAACCCCGGTGCGCGATGCGGCGTCCATCTCCATCACATCGACATGGCGGCCTTCGGCAATAGCGCGGCATGGCTCACACAGCCCGCAGGGTTCCGTTGTCGGCCCGCCGGTGCCATCGGGGCCCACACAGTTCAGCCCCTTTGCAATGATCCGCGCGGTGGTTGTCTTGCCCGTCCCACGAATGCCCGTCATCACAAAGGCATGCGCGATCCGGTCTGCCGCGAAGGCATTCTTCAGCGTGCGCACCATCGCCTCTTGCCCCACCAGATCGGCAAAGGTTTCGGGCCGGTATTTGCGGGCAAGAACCTGATAGGCCTTGTCGGGGGTGTCGGACATGGTGACTCCTTGATCCCGCCCACAGTAGTGCGAGACGGCCATGATGGGCAAGTTCGCCCGTCCGCCCCGCCCTCATTCCGCCGGCATTCCCGGCTGCGCCATCCTGCTATACAGCCCGGCAACTATGTCCCATGATCGGGCGAAGGCAGGACGGGGCGGCATGGCACGGCGACGGCGCAGAATTCTGGTCTGGGGGGCGGTTGGGCTGATCTGCCTTGCCATGACCGTGCTGGTCGCCCGGGCGGTGACAAAAAGCTATTTCACAGAAGGCAACGGTCGCGCGGAAACCACCCTGCGCCTGGCCGCCAGCGCATTGGAAGGTCACCTGCGCCGGTATGAGGCTTTGCCCGAACTGCTGGCAGACAGCCCCGATATCCTGGCCCTTGTGACCCGGCCGTCGGATCCGGCGCAGCGCATGGCGATGAATCGCTGGCTCAAGGGCAAGAACGCGGTGGTCCAATCGTCGGATCTTTATGTGATCGATTTGCAGGGCAACACCATCGCAGCGTCGAATTTCGACCAACCCGACAGTTTCATCGGTCAGAACTTTGCCTATCGCCCCTATTTCACCGAAGCAGCCGCAGGCCGTAAGGGGCGCTTCTTCGCCCTTGGCACCACGTCCGGCGTCCGGGGCTATTACTTTGGCGCCCCCATTCGCGATACGCAGGGGGCGGTGGCAGGTGTCGTCGCGCTGAAGATCGGGGTGGATGATATCGAGGCCAGCTGGCGCACCTGGGAATACCGCATCATCGTGAGCGATCCCGAAGGCATCGTCTTCATGTCCACCGATCCGGGCTGGCGCTACAAGGGATTGCTGCCCCTGACCCCCGACCGGCTGGAACGCACCACCGCGTCGCGCCGCTATGCCGAAGCGCAGCTTGAAGAACTGGTCTTTCAATCCGGCGCAGAGGGGGACTTCCCCCTGATGCGCCTGATGGCCGAAGACGGGTTGGAACATGAATATCTGGTGGCCGCCCAAGCCATGCCCGAAGCAGGATGGACAGTGCATGTCCTGCTGGATACGGCTTATCTGCGCGGGCAGGCGCGGCTGGCCATGGCGGCCTTTGTCCTTGCCCTTGCCGTGGCCTTGTCGCTGGCGGTGGTGGTGGCGCAGCGCCGCGCCCGGCTGGCTGAACGCATCGCCATGCAGGCCGCCGCCCAGACCGGGCTGGAGGTTCTGGTGCAGGAACGGACCGCCGATCTGATGCGGGTCAATCGCCAGATCGAAACAGAGGTGGCCGAACGGCGACTGACCGAACAGGAACTGCGCCGCACGCAGGCCGATCTTGTGCAGGCGGGCAAACTGGCCGCGCTGGGGCAGATGTCGGCCGCGCTGAGCCATGAGATCAACCAGCCGCTGGCGGCGGCCCGCAACTATGCCGACAGCGCGGCCTTGCTGATCGACCGGGGCGAGACGGGCCGCGCACGCGAAAACATCGGCCAGATCCTTTCGCTGATCGACCGCATGGCCACCATTGCGCGGCATCTGCGCAATGTGGCCCGCAAACCGGATGAGGTGCTGAAGGTGCTGGCCGTGCCGGATGTCATCGCGGGGGCAATGCAGATCGTGGATGCGCGGCTAGAGGCGGCGGGTGCGTCTGTCAGTCTCGAAATTCCCGACGATCTGCCCGCCGTGCGCGGTGGGGCGGTGCGGTTGCAGCAGGTTCTGGTCAATGTCCTGAGCAATGCCGCCGATGCGGTGGAAACCCTGCCCGACCGCCGGATCGACCTATCCGCGCGGGCCGAAGGCGGGGGGGTGGTCATCGCCATCCGCGACCGGGGGCCGGGGGTGCCTGCCGCTATTGCCGACCGGATTTTCGATCCGTTCTTCAGCACCAAGACGGTGGGGTCCGGCCTTGGGCTGGGCCTGTCGATCAGCTACAACATCATGAAGGATTTTGGTGGTGACCTGCGGGTCGCGAACCATTCCGATGGTGGCGCGGTGTTCGAGATTGTCCTTCAATCTGCCGACCTGCGCGAGATGGCGGCGGAATGATGCAGACCGTGCTGCTGATCGACGATGACGCGCAGATGCGCCGATCCACCGAACAGGCGCTGGATCTGGCGGGGCTGCCGGTGCGCGCTTTCGCCTCGGCCGAAGAGGCGCTGGCGCTGGCCGGGCCGGGGCTGAACGGCGTGGTGGTCAGCGATATCCGCATGCCGGGCATGGATGGCATGACGCTGCTGCAACGTCTGGCCGAGGTAGACCGCGACCTGCCCGTGATCCTGATTACCGGTCATGCCGAAGTCAGCCTCGCGGTCGAGGCGATGCGGCGCGGGGCCTATGATTTTCTGGAAAAGCCCTTTGCCGCGCAGGATCTGGTTGCCGTGCTGCGCCGCGCGTTGGAACTGCGCGCGCTGGTCGTGGAAAACCGCCGTTTGCGTGCGGTGGCAGGCCAGCGCGATGATATCGAGGCGCGGCTTCCCGGGCGCAGCGTGGCGATGACCGACCTGCGCCGCCTGTTGCGCAGCATCGGGCCAAGCGAGGCGGACACCCTGATCACCGGGCCAACCGGCGTGGGCAAAGAGGTGGTGGCGCGGGCTATGCATGACCTGTCGCCGCGTGCGGGCAAGCCCTTCATCGCCATCAACTGCGCGGCCCTGCCCGAGGCGTTGATCGAAAGCGAATTGTTCGGCCATGAGGCGGGGGCCTTTCCCGGCGCCCTGCGCCCGCGCTTTGGCCGGTTCGAACATGCGCGCGGCGGCACGATCCTGTTGGATGAGATCGGGTCGATGCCGCTGGAATTGCAGGCCAAACTGCTGCGCGTTTTGCAGGAACGGGTGATCACGCGGCTTGGGTCGAACGATCCGGTCGCGCTGGATGTGCGTTTCATCGCGACAAGCAAGGTCGATCTGGCGGGCGAGGTGGCGGCGGGGCGGTTCCGCGCGGACCTGTTCTATCGCCTGAACGTGGCAATCCTGCGGGTGCCGCCGGTATCGGCCCGGCGCGAGGATGTGCCGACCCTCTTCCTGCAATTGGCGCGCGAGGCCGCCGCGCGGCACGGGGTCGAAGATCGCGTCCCATCGCCGGAACTTCTGGCCGATCTTGCGGGGCGCGATTGGCCCGGCAATGTGCGCGAATTGCGCAATGCCGCCGACCGCTATGTCCTTGGGCTGGACTGGATGGAAAGCGACGGAGAGGAAAGCCCTCGTCTGGCCGATCGGGTGGCCGGGTTCGAACGCAGCGTGATCGCCGGGGCCATCGCGGCGCATGGCGGGCACCTGCGGCGGGTCTATGAATCGCTGGGGATCAGCCGCAAGACCCTGTACGAAAAGATGCAGAAACACGGGCTGGACCGGAAGCTGATCCTTGAGGGAGATGAGGCCGAAGGCTGACCCGCGCCACCGATGGGTGAAAATCCACCCATGGCTTTGGCGGCGATGTTTCGGTTTCCACCCATTCCCGGCCTTTGCCCTGTAAAAAGCACGCTGTCATGGGACCGTTGCATTTGCCCCGGCCCGCCCTTCGCGCCCTTGTGTCAGCGACCGTGCGGCCTGAGGAGCGCTGCGCGGCTGACATAGCCACGTTTGGGAGGACACCATGGCATTGACCAAATCGGTCGCCGGCATCGCCGCCGGCGCAATCCTGACTGCATCCGCCAGCCTTGCGCAGACCTATCCGGAACGGCAGATCACCATGATCGTGCCCTTCGCCGCCGGTGGGCCGACCGATACGGTGGGCCGCCTGATCGCCGAAAAGATGTCGGCCGATCTGGGCCAGCAGGTCATCGTTGAAAACGTCGGCGGTGCGGGCGGCACGCTGGGCGCCGGGCAGGCCGCCACGGCGGAGGCGGATGGCTATACCATCCTGCTACATCACATCGGCATGGCGACCAGCGCCACGCTCTATCGCAACCTTGCCTATAGCCCGACCGAAGCCTTCGACTATGTCGGTCTGGTCACCGAAGTGCCGATGACCATCGTTGCCCGGGCCGATTTCGAACCGGCCGATTTCGCATCGATGATCAGCTATGTGAAGGAAAACGCCGACACGATCACCATGGCCAATGCCGGGATCGGGGCGGCGTCGCATCTGTGCGGGATGCTGTTCATGCAGGCGGTCGAAGCCCCCATCGTGACCGTGCCTTACAAAGGCACCGGCCCCGCGATGACCGAACTTCTGGGCGGGCAGATTGACATCATGTGCGACCAGACCACCAACACCACCGAACAGATCAAGGGTGGTACGATCAAGGCCTATGCGGTGACAACCCCGGCGCGTCTGGACATCTTCCCCGATCTGCCGACTGTGGCCGAAGGCGGCTTTGCCAATATGGAAGTGTCGGTCTGGCACGGGCTTTACGCACCCAAAGGCACGCCCGCCGAGGCAACGGCACGGCTGACCCAATCGCTTCAGGTTGCGCTGGCCGATCCGGATATCGCTGCGAAACTGGCTGACCTGGGCACCGCGCCCTCGCCCGCCGCAGATGCCACGCCTGAGGCGCTGAAGGCCAAGCTGGAAGCCGAGATCGCGCGCTGGAAGCCGATCATCGAAACCGCAGGCGTCTACGCAGACTAAGGCAGGCAGGGGCCGCGGGGTGATCCTGCGGCCCCGGTCCTTTCGGGCGGGGGGAATACGCCATGACAAGCTATACCATCGACCGGACAGATGCCGCCGCAGGCGTGCTGTTCATCCTGTTCGGTCTGTTCTTTGGCATCCAGGCGCTGGGGCTGGAAATCGGCACGGCGTTTCGCATGGGGCCGGGGTATTTTCCGCTGGTGCTGGCCGTTGTGCTGGTGATCTTCGGCGGGCTTATCCTGTTCAACGCGATCAAGGCCGGCAAGGACAGCCCGTCCATCGGCGGTATCGCCTGGCGGGGGCTTTTGTTCATCCTGCCTGCGCCGATCTTTTTCGGCCTGACAGTGCGGGGGCTTGGGTTCGTGCCGTCGATCTTTGTGACCACGCTGATCGCGGGTTTGGCATCGCTGAAGATGCGGCCTGTCTATGCGCTCCTTTTGGCGGTCGCGGTGACGGTGTTCTCGACACTGGTCTTTTCCTATGCGCTGGGGTTGCCATTCCGGCGCTTTGGCCCGTGGCTGCCGTTCTAAGGGGGCACGCATGGACCTGATATCCAATCTGAGCCTTGGCTTTGCCACGGCAGCATCGCCCGAAAACCTGCTGTTCTGCCTGATCGGCGTTATTCTTGGCACGCTGATCGGGGTGCTGCCGGGCATTGGCGCCACGGCGACCATCGCCATGCTGCTGCCCATCACCTTTCAGTTGGAGCCGGTGTCATCGCTGATCATGCTGGCGGGCATCTATTACGGCGCGCAGTATGGCGGGTCGACGACGGCCATCCTGATCAACATGCCGGGCGAAAGCTCTTCGGCCGTGACGGCCATCGACGGCTATCAGATGGCGCGCAAGGGCAAGGCTGGCACGGCGCTGGCCGTGGCGGCGCTGGGATCGTTCTTTGCCGGGACGGTGGCCACGCTGCTGGTGGCGATCTTTGCCCCGCCGCTGACGGTGATCGCGCTGAAATTCGGCGCGGCCGAGTATTTCAGCCTGATGGTGCTGGGCCTCGTGTCGGCCATCGCGCTGGCACATGGGTCCATCCTCAAGGCGCTTGCGATGACAGTGCTGGGCCTGCTGCTGGGGCTGGTGGGCACCGACATCTATACCGGCGCGCCACGATTCACGATGGGCATCACGGAATATGCGGATGGGCTGAACTTCGTGGCGCTGGCCGTGGGCGTGTTCGGCATCGCCGAGATCCTGCGCAACCTTGAAGGCGATCAGGACCGCACGGTTCTGGGCACCAAACTGGCGGGTCTCTTTCCCAGCCGCGAAGATTTGCGCAAGATCGTGGGGCCAGTGCTGCGCGGCACGGGGATCGGGTCGCTGCTGGGTATCCTGCCCGGTGGCGGCGCGGTGCTGGCGGCATTCGCCAGCTATACCGTGGAAAAGCGCATGTCCAAAACGCCCGAGGAGTTTGGCCACGGCGCAATCGAAGGCGTGGCCGGTCCGGAATCGGCCAACAATGCCGGGGCGCAGACATCGTTCATCCCGCTGCTGACGCTGGGCATTCCGGCAAACCCGGTGATGGCGCTGATGGTGGGGGCGATGATCATTCAGGGCATCGTGCCTGGGCCGAATGTGGCCAGCGAACAACCGGCGCTGTTCTGGGGCGTGATCGCCAGCATGTGGATCGGCAACCTGATGCTGGTGGTGCTGAACCTGCCGCTGATCGGGCTGTGGGTGCGGCTGTTGAAAGTGCCGTACCACATCCTCTTTCCCATCATCATGGCCTTCTGTTCCATCGGGGTCTACAGCGTCAACTCCAACGTCTATGACCTCTATGCCGTCGCGTTTTTCGGGCTGATGGGGTATGTGCTGATCAAGCTGCGCTGCGAACCGGCACCCCTTCTGCTGGGCTTCGTGCTGGGGCCGATGCTGGAGGAAAACCTGCGCCGTGCCATGATTTTGGGCCGGGGGGATGCCACGGTGTTTCTGACCCGCCCGATCAGCCTGACGCTGCTGGTACTGACCGTGCTGGTGCTGGTGGTGGTGCTGCTGCCCTCTATCCGCAAGAAGCGCGATGAGGTGTTCGTCGAAGGCGACTGAACCTGTGCTGCCGCGTCCGGCACAGGACGCGGCAATGCGCAAATCACGCAAGACCTATCGCGGCCTGCTTGTTCCGCCACATCGTCCTGCGTGGGCGGGGCAGGCCGGGTATCAGTGACGCCGTTGGGCGGGCGCGTCCTGTGCAGGTGCGCGCTGCAAGCCGATGGCAGGGGTGCCGGGCACTGCAAGACGCGGTTTCCGGGCAGTTTCGGCAGATGATTTGCCCCTGTGCCCACAAGCGCCGCCCATCGCGGCGGTTTTGGCGCCAAAGGCATGCCGTGCCCCCTGCACACTCAGGGCTTTGCGGGCCAGCGGGTAAAGAGAAAGCCCTGCGCCTTGGGTCACCTGCAGCAAGACATCCAGGACCGCGGCGCAGAGGGCGGGTGCCATCATCTTCAACGCCGTTTCGCCGGGATAGAAACTTTCGGTCGGCGTGCCGTTCGAGATCAGTACCTGATGCTGTTCCAGCATGATGTGATGGTAAACGACCGAACGGCAGCCGGACATCTGCAACACGCCCGGCAGACCCACCAAGCTTTTTGCCGGAACGAATACCCCAACAGGGTCGTTCGGTCCCGACAAAAGCACCCGGTGCTGCGGCGAGATCATCAGGTCACGGGTCGGTATGCCTTGACCAAGGCTGCCAGCCTTGATGAGGACCGGTTTTGCAGGATGCGGGTCGCGCGACCAATCCTGCGCTGTGGCCCCTGTCCACACAAGCGCCTGCGCGCCATGGTCAACAGTCAGGACAAGATCGCCAAGGCGCAGATCCTCGACCGGGGTGTCCCCGCCGGGCGTCGCGATCAGGGTGCCTTTCGCGAAACAGATTACCCCGGTGTTTTCGAACCCAAGCTGATCGGCGGTGACGGGCTGGCCATCCGCGCGACGGATCTGAAGCCCGCCCACCTCGGCCAATGCCCCGTCATCGGCATGATCGGCGCGCAGCCAATCGATCGGGCGGCGGAATGTGTTGCCGGGATTCGCCGCGTTCCAGGCTGCAAGCGTCGTTTCGTTGTAGTAGTCGGTCAGGTCGACGAAATCATTGTCGGTCTGGTCGGGTGCGCCGCCGCCTTGAATGCCTCTGCTTGTGTCGAAATCGGTGATGATGTCGCCGCCGCCATCAACCACAAAGGTATCCGGCCCCGCCCCGCCCGTGAGGGTATCGGCACCAGCGCCACCGATGAGCGTGTCACGGCCCGTGCCACCCGAAATGATGTTGTTGCCGACGCCGCCTTCGATGAAATCATCGCCCTGGCTGCCGATCAGACTGTCGGCACCGGCATTGCCGATCAGCACAACGCCCCTGGTATCGGCGCTTGCATCGACCGTATCGGCCTGATCGGTCAGGATGAACGCCTCGATCTGGCTGAACTGGCCGATATTGCCGCTGCTGTCGGTGTACGTACCGCTTTCGTCGCCATCAAAGACGATGTTGACCGCAACATTCGCAGGCCGAAAGTCGATCAGGTCAAAATCCGTGTTTCCGGGATCTTCGCCGCCGATCACGGTCGCATTGCCGTAGCCGATTTCGAAAACATCGGTTCCTGCGCCGCCATCCAGCACCGCGTTTCCGAAACTGTCGACAAGATAGTCGTCGCCCACCCCACCAAGAAGGGTGTCGCCCGACCCGGTATTGTTGCCTGCGATCAGCGTGTCGTCGCCATCCCCGCCTTCCAGCCGGTCATCGCCATCGCCGCCTTCAAGACGGTCGCTTCCGGCGCCGCCGAAAAGGATGTCACTTCCGCCGCCCCCCAGAACGGTGTCATTGCCGCGCTGCGTGCTGATCACGTCGGCGGCAGACGTTCCGGTTACGCTGTCGCTGCCATCGCCGGTGACGACACTTTCGAAATTGGTGAATTGTTGCGTGCCCGCAAGGCCATCATCCACAACACCCGTGGCCATGTTCACGGACAGGTTGCGGTTGTCGCCGGGATCAAGGGAAAGCGTGTCGTTGCCCGCCCCGCCATCAAGCGTGTCGTCGCCCGAAAAGGTTCCATCAACGATCACAAGGTCGTCGCCGCCGCCTGCATCGACGAAATCCGACCCTTCGCCCGCGTTGATCGTGTCACTGCCCGTCTTGGGTGGCATGGTCAGAGCGGTGACGGTGACATTGTCGATCAGCACATCGGTAGAGGTGGTTCCGGTCGATGTCGGGTTGGTAAAGCGTAATGTCGTGTTGGCGGTGGTGGCGGTAAATGTGACCGCTCCGGTCAGGTTCGATCCATCCGTAACCACGATGGTCTGGCTGCCGATCACCACACCGTTGGCATCGACAACCTCGACCAACAGGGTGTGGTTGGCCAATCCGGCGCCGTTCTCAAAGGCGTTGAACGACAGCCGGTAATCAAAGCCTGCCTCGGTGACAATGGTTTGCTGACCAACGCCGCCAAAGCCTGCGTTGCCTGCGTTGAAGGCAAGCGCCTGATTGCTGACGAAGGTACCGGTTCCGCTGGTTGTCCAGCCTGCCGTTGTTCCGGTGGCAAAGGTGCCGTTGGTCACAGTTACAGGGGCTGCTGCCCCGTTGTCGCCGAAGATGCGGTCGTTGCCATCGCCTCCAGTGATGGAGTCGCTGCCACCGCCGCCATGGATAGTGTCGTTGCCCGCACCACCATCTACAGTGTCATTGCCCTCATCATCGAAGATGATGTCATTGCCGCTGCCGGCGCTGACGCTGTCATTGCCGCCGCCGGTATCGACGAAATCGTCGCCGTCGCCGGCATCGATCGTGTCATTTCCATCGGCCAAGGGGGTTTGCGCCGTTACGGTGACGTCGTCGATCATCAGATCGGTTTCGTTGGTGGCCGTCGATGTCGGGTTGGTGAACCGGAGCGTGACGTTCGGGGTCTGCGCGGTGAAGGTCAGGTTGATGGTCTGGCTGGTGCCGTTGTTGACAACGACAGTCTGGGTGCCAATCACTTGGCCGTTCGCATTCAGAACCTCGGCCACCAGCGTGTGGTTGCCGAAACCGGTGCCAACCTCGCGCGCAGTCAGCGACAGTTGGTAGGTCTGGCCAACCTGAATGGCGATGGTTTGCTGAACGACCCCGGTATAGCCGGTGTTGTTGGCGTTAAATGCCATCGCCTCGTAATAGACAAAGGTGTTGCCGCCGCCGCTGACCGTCCAGCCGTCGTTGGTGTTGGTGCCGAAATTGCCGTTGCTGACCGTGACCGGTTCAGAATCGGTATTGTCGCCAAAGATGCGGTCATTGCCCGCACCACCGGTGATGCTGTCGGATCCGCCATTGCCATAAAGCGTGTCGATGCCCGCCCCGCCATCGATCTGGTCCAGACCGCTGCCGCCGATCAGCTGGTCATTGCCGCCTTCGCCAGACAGGGCAATGCCGGTGGTATTGGTCGAGGCGGTCATCTGATCGTCGAAGGCGGTGCCGGAAATCGTTTCGAACCCGGTAAAGGTGCCGGTCGTGCCGCCCGAAAAGTGGCTGAAACTGCCCGCTCCAGTGGGGCCCACGGTGACAGTCGTGCCGGTGCTGCTTTGCCAGTTGTTGAAATTCAGCAGGTCATTGCCACTGCCGCCATCGAGACTGTTGTTGCCGGGGTTGTCCCAGAGCGTGACGGTGTCATTGCCATCGTCCATGAAGATGGTGTCGTTGCCGTTGCTCAGTTCGATCCGGTCTGCCCCGGCACCTGCATATACAAGATCGTTGCCAGCCCAGTCATCGATCAGATCATCGCCCGCCCCGCCAAGAACGGTGTCATTTCCGGCATCGGCATTGATCGTGTCGTTGCCATCCCCGCCGATGATATAGTCACTGCCGGTGGTGATCTGTTCGCCCTGTGCATCGGTAAAGCCCGCGCCGAGGGCCATGTTGTCATTGCCCACTGTGCCATCGACGGCGGTCTTGAAATCCCCCGCGACGCGGTCGGCCAGCAGATCGCCACTGTTGACGACCACACTGTTGAGGCTGAGCGACAGGATCGGCGCAGAGGTCAGCGCGACCTGGTCGGCATTGTTCGTCTCTTCCGGGGCGAGGTAGGTGTTGCCGGACACATCCTGAAACACCGTTGCCGTGATCGTGGCGGTCGTGCCGTCGAGATAGGTGATGACCGCGTTATAGGTGGCCACGGCATCGAAGTTCTGCGCCGCCGCGCCATTGATCCGGAAACTGTCAAAGCCGCCGCCGTTGTCGGTGTCATAGGTTAGGTTGGAATCTTCGGTCAGAATGTTGGCCGTGAGGAGCCGCACATTGCTGTTCAGCGGGTTGGCGGCGCTGCCATAGGTTCCAAGCACACCGACCGCGTTCTCCGCGATCTCGTTGCCCTGTGTCGTGTCGATCCGGGGCAGCGTGCCGAGGAAGATGACTTCGAAACTTGTCGCCATACCAGTAAGCTCACGTTTGTTATGCCGTCAGGAACAGCAGGCTGGGGATATCGCGGCGCTTCTGTTCACCAACGAAGGCCGTTTCGGGATCTGTTCACTGCCGGGTTTGCATCTGAATGGTTACGCGACCGGCCTATCATGGTCGGCTTACCGATCCCTTACGGCGGCAAATTCCATGAGATTAGGGGAGGGGCTTGAGTTTTTTGGGCTGGATTGTCCGCTTTTGCCTGCTTTGGCGCCCATCACCCGCCAGAAGCGCAGAAAACACTCAAACGGCACCGCTGGAAATCACCTCTGGGCGATACCGGCGCTGCGGATGATGCTGACGGCCTTCTTCCGCGCGTTCGATAAGTTGGAAGGGCCAAGACTGCGCGGTTCGTAGCACCCCCTGTGCGGTGCCGCTTCCGGGCCGACGATCCGACTGCTCCATTTGACCAGACCATTCTGAACAACGGTCATGCCGCCCGGGGCCATGAACTGAAGCAGCGCATGTCCTATAGCCCCTTGCCGGAAAGGGGTTTCTTTCATCTGGGAGAAACAAGGGGAGAAAGGTGAGAGGCTGGACAACGACCCAAGCGGGGCTCGTTACGGCTGCTACCTTCCGGTCCTGACCGGGTTGGCGAGGCGCTCGCCCGCGCCAACCTCTCGCCCGTCGATATAGGCCCGCCCCCCCGGATTCGCAAGCACTTGCGGAGGGGGTTGCATTGGGGCGGTTCGGATCGGGTCAGATGATCCCGGCCGCCCGCGCACCAGCCAGAAGATCGGCGGCGAGATGGCGGGCAAAGCGCCCCTCGGTCGGGGCGACATCGGGCACCTGTACCACGGTGCATCCCGCGCGATGTGCGGCTTCGGCCCCCACATCGCTGTCTTCGAACACCAGGCAGCGCGCCGGATCGACACCCAGCCGCGCGGCGGCCAGCAGATAGGGTTCGGGCGCGGGTTTGGGTTCCGTCACATCATCAAAGGTCACGACAGTCCGGAAATGGTGCGACAGCCCGGCAAGGCCCAGCTTGTGATGCGCCCCATCCCGCCCGGTCGAAGTGACAAGGCCCAGCGGATGATCCAGCATCGCCAGCAGTTCTGCCGCCCCCGATTTCAGCGCGAGGCCATTGTTCAATTCTGCATCGAAACCGATGCGCCAGGCGGCGCGGAAGGCGGCAAGGTCGATCTTGGGCAGGGCTTGCAGGATGATCTCTGCCGTCTGCGGTTCGGCCTTGCCCACAAGGCCGTGCATGAAGGTGGCATCGACCGGATGGCCCACTTCGGCAAAGGCCCAGAGCCCGGAGGTGAGCGCAAGGCTTTCCGTATCCACAAGGGTTCCGTCAAGGTCGAAGAAGATCGCGTCGAACATGGGCCGCTCCGCAGGATGAGCCCTGTCCTACCCGATCACAGATGCAGACGGAAGCGCCGGTAGCCCGGTGCCCCACCTTCCAGCGGTTCAGGCCGGAGGCTGGCGATGTGGGGCAGCAGATGTTCGCCTGCTGCCGCTGTTTCAAAGGTCGCGCTGGCCCCGATCGGCGCAAAGGACCAGTCATAGGGGGCAGGGGCCATCTTGTCCGGTTCCGAGGTGAGAAAGGCGATCAGCGCGGATCGGGTAGAGGTCTTGTCATCTAGCAGGATACGGTCGGGCTGACAGCCGGGAAAGCCGCCACTTCCCGCCGCGCGATAGCTGTTGGTGGCCAGGATGAAGCGATCCGCAGCGGTGATGCGGTGCCCGTTCAGGCGCAGCTTACATATCCGGCGGGCGTCAGGATTGATGCACTGCCCCCGCGCATCAAAACGCGGCGGCTGGGTCAGATCGAACTGAAAGGACAGGCCGGCGATCAGATCGAAGTCGAAACTGGGGCTTTCAGCATTGACCAGAGGCAGGTCCGGCTTCCCGGAATCGACGGTGGTGAACTGGATGGCAGCCCGTTCCAACCAATCACCCAACTCCTCGCCCGTCAGCAAAAGTGCGACGATGCTGTTGGGAAAGGGATAGATGTCCGCCGCGTGTCGCAGCTCCAGCGGGCCTTGGGCGATGTCGGTAAAGTTCGCGGCCCCGCCCCGCCCCCCGGCGCGAAAGGGCGCGGTGGCAGACAGAATGGGCAGATCGGCAAACGAGGTGCCAGCGAGGCGTTGCCGCAAGTGCCGGGCCTGCGCGGCGGCGACCAGCCGCATGATGTTGCAAGGTGCGATGCGTGAGAAATAGCTGTGCAGCGGCCTGTCTGTTTCGCCGATACGGGTGCCAAGCCAGTTGCGCGCGGCCTGATGCGCCGCCCCGCAAACGGATTCCAGGCCCAGATGCGGTGCGGACACAGCGCGCGCGGGCAGAAGATCGGCCCGGCTGCCTGACAAAGACCAACCGACGCCATCATGGCGCAGGGTGATGTCGATCCGGCCCAGATGCGACCCGAAGAAACCGGGCATGACAGCGGGTTTGCCGTGAAGCTGCGGTCCGCTGTCGCCCTGCGCCTGCGTGTCCGGATCGGGGAAGACCAGATGGGTATGGCCCATGATCATCGCATCCGCCCCCGACAGCCGTGCCAGCGGCAGCGCCATGTTTTCCATCCCACGCTCGGCCACTGCGGACCCCATGCCGGTATGGGCCAGCAGGATCACCACATCCGCCCCATCGCGCCGCAGGGCGCTGACCGCCTCGGTCGCGGCTGGGACGGCATCGAGTGCCACCACCTGCCCTTCGATCTGCCCTGCTTCCCAGACCACCGTCTGCGGCGGGGCAATTCCGGTGATCCCGATGCGGATCGGCCTGCTTTTGCCTTTGCCGTCGGTTAGGTTGCGGTCGATCAGGATGGAGCGTCGGGCGAAAGGGCCATCATCCAGCGGCTGCAGATTGGCCGAAACAAAGGGGAAATGCGCATCGGCCATGGCGCGGCGCAACAAGGGCAGTCCATGGCTGAATTCGTGATTGCCCAGTGTCGCCGCATCATAGCCAAGCGCGTTCATCGCCGAAATCATCGGATGGGGCGTGTCTTCGCCCTGTTCGGCGGCCCAATCGCCCAACGGGCTGCCTTGCAGGAAATCGCCATTGTCCAGAAGCAGGGTGTTGGGGCATTCCGCCCGCGCCAGATCGATCAAATGTGCGAGGTCTGACAGACCCAGTCCTGCCTGCGGCTTGTCGGCGTGATAGTCCCAGCCGAAGGCATGCGCATGCAGATCTGATGTCGCAAGCAATCTGAGCATTGCCACAAGCGTTGGCAAGGGCGCACCCCCCGGGAATCGTTACGCAAAGCGAATGGCTGGCGATCTGGCTTTGTAAGAACTTGTTTACAACCATTGCGTGTTTTTCCGCAAGCAAAGTTTACACCCTGATGCCCGGACCGGAGCTGCGTTTGCGTTGGTCTTTCCGGCATGGCAAGACAGCGGCGATGGCCGGGTGGCGCGGAGGGACGGATGCGGATTGCAGAAACGGTGACCTTTGGCGGATCGGCCCTGGATCGCGCCGCCGCGCTGCGCGGTGACCCGGCGAAACTTGCGGCGCTGCTGGCCTCGGGCTGTGTCATGCCGGTCTGGCGGGGCAAGCCGCTGTGTGATGGCGGGGAAAGCCTGGGATGGGTTACGGCGGATAGCCCGGTTCTGGCCGGGGCGGGGGCGCCGGTTTTTCTGGGTCTTGATGACGGTCAGGCCGTTTTTGCCTGCGATACGTCGCATTGGTCGCCTGAGGCGGGGGCCGCAGGTGTGGAACAGGGGTTTCTGGATACGTCCGAGCAGCGCCACCCGGCGCTGGATGACCGGTTTTCCTTTCTGGAACTGCGCGGTGTGATGGCGGCACTGTCGCCGCGTGATGCTGAACTGGCGGCGACCGCCAAGGCGTTGTTGCATTGGCACCGCAGCCACGGGTTCTGCGCCGCCTGCGGGGCGCGAACCGAGATGGCGCAGGGTGGCTGGCAACGGGTGTGCCCGGCCTGTGGCGCGTCGCATTTTCCGCGAACCGATCCGGTGGTGATCATGCTGATCACCCGAGGCAACAGCGTGCTGGTCGGGCGCAATGCTGTCTGGCCCGAGGGCATGTATTCGCTTCTGGCGGGGTTCGTCGAACCCGGCGAAACGCTGGAGGCCGCCGTCCGCCGCGAGGTGCTGGAAGAGGCCGGGGTGCAGGTGGGCGCGGTGCGCTATCTGGCCAGCCAGCCCTGGCCCTTTCCGGCCAGCCTGATGTTCGGCTGCGCGGGCGAGGCGACAAGCGAGGCCATCACGATCGATCCCGAAGAGCTGGAGGATGCACTTTGGGTTACCCGCGAAGAGATGGTTACTGTGATGGCAGGGCGGCACCCGCGTATCAGACCAGCCCGTCGCGGTGCCATTGCGCATTTCCTGATTGCGAACTGGCTTGCCGACAGGCTTGATTAGCCCCACCTTCAGCAGATAAGGCGACCCGGTGTAGAACTATCGGTGTATGTAAAGTGGTGGGTGCCAATGGCAGGTCAGGACTGGAATGAAGCTTAGCGGTCGGACGGATATCGGGGCGCCCGTCGCCTTTGTGTTTGCTGCGCTTTCGGATTTCGAAGCGTGGGAACGGGCCGCGATGCGGCGCGGCGCCGATGTGCATCGCACGGACAAGCTGCGCAATCCCGGCCCCGGCATGACCTGGCAGGCGCGCTTTGCCTGGCGTGGGCGCGAGCGGCAGTTGCAGGTGCGCCTGACCAAAATGGTGACCAACCTGAACCTTGCGCTGGATTTCGATGGCCCATCAGTACAAGGCAACATGAACATCGAATTGGTGGAACTGTCGGCAAAGCGCACGCGGATGCTGATGCAGGTGGATCTGAAGCCGCGCACCCTTGCCGCGCGCCTGTTTATCCAATCGATGAAACTGACCAAGAACCGCGTGCAACGAAAGTATGACGCGCGGCTTCAGGGCATCGCCAAGGACATTGAGGCGCGTTTTGCCGGGCAGCCGACGCTTTAACCGCGCTGCGGATCGGCCGGGTAGACGCCCAGAACGTTGAAGGACGTCGTGAAATAGCGCAGCTCGTCAAAGGCGAGTTTGACGTTGGCATCTTCGGGATGGCCTTCGATATCGGCATAGAATTCGGTCGCGGTGAAACTGCCGCCCACCATGTAGCTTTCCAGCTTTGTCATGTTCACGCCGTTGGTGGCAAAGCCCCCCAGCGCCTTGTAGAGCGCGGCGGGGATGTTGCGGACGCGGAAAGTGAAGGTCGTCATCATCTTGCCCCCACCCCGACGCGCGGGGTTCAGGTCGCGCGACATCACCAGAAAGCGGGTGGTGTTGTTGGCCTGATCCTCGATATGGCGGGCAACCACATCCAGCCCGTAGATTTCGGCGGCAAGCTCGCTGGCCAGTGCAGCGCGGGACGGATCGCCCAGTTCGGCCACTTCGCGCGCGGCGCGGGCGTTGTCGGTGCTGACCTTGCCCTTGATGCCGTGTTCTTTCAGAAAGCCCGCGCATTGGGGGATGATCACCACATGGCCATGCGCCTCGGTGATCTGGTCGAGCGTCGCGCCGCGCACGCCCAGCAGGTTGACATGCACGCGGACGAACGCCTCGTCCACGATATGCAGACCGGCTTTGGGAAGCAGGCTGTGGACATCTGCCACGCGGCCATAGGTCGAGTTTTCGACCGCCAGCATGCCCAGATCCACCTCGCCGGAGCGGGCGAGTTCGACCACATCTTCAAAGGTCTGGCATGGCACGGCCTGCAGGTCGGGGCGTGCCTGCGTGCAGGCCTGATGCGAATAAGCCCCAAGTTCCCCTTGGAAAGCGATGCGTCCGGTCATGTCCGGGAGGCTCCGTCAACAAAAAACCCCGCAACAGGGGCGATTGGTCGCGCTAGTATACCTTGAAACCCTATGGGGGAAGCGGATAGATACCGCGCGATACGACGGCCAAGGGAAGGCGCGACATGTTCGACACGATGACGATTACCAAAGCAACGGGCGCGGTGTGCGGGTCGCTGCTGGTCTATCTGCTTGCGGCGTGGGCGGGGGATTCGCTTTATCATGTCGGCCATGACAGCCATGGCGGCGAAGAAATCGCGCAGGCCTATTCCATCGACACCGGGTCCGACGAAGCGTCGTCCGAAGTTGCAGCGGACGCCCCCGATTTCGCGACGTTGTATGCTGCGGCCGATGTGGCCGCTGGTGAAAAGGTCTTTGCCAAGTGCAAATCCTGCCACAAGCTGGATGGGTCTGATGGGGTTGGCCCCCACTTGAACGGGATCGTTGACAAGCAGAAGGGGACCTCTGCCGGTTATGCCTATTCGGATGCGTTGGCTGCGTTGACCGCAGAGGTATGGTCGCCTGAAAACCTGAACGGCTTCCTTGAAAACCCCAAGGGGTACATGCCGGGAACCAAGATGTCTTTTGCTGGCCTGCCCAAGGTCGATGAGCGGGCAAACCTGATCGCCTATCTGGCGACCGTGCAGTAATCCTTGACCAACAGATCACAAAAGGGCCGCTTCCCGCCGGAAGTGGCCCTTTTTTCATGCCTGTGAGCGCCATGTGTCTTTGTTTCACGCAAACGCAACTTGTGGCCTCGACAGGATGCGATTTAGCTTAAATCTGAACAAGACGGGCGGGACAGCCGCCGTGGCAGGGGAGATGGGCATGGTCGGACGGACGGGCGCAGGGATTGGGGCAAAGGCTCGGGCACGGGCTGGGGCGCGGACGCAGGTGCATCAGGGCGCGATGCGATGGGTCGGGGCCGGCTTTGCCGTGCTGGCGCTGGCCGGATGGGCGGTTGCGGCCCGCGCGCAGGACGGTGTCATCGTCAGCCACGCCATCACCACTTTTGGCGACCCGCCGAAATACCCCGCCGATTTCCCGCATCTGGATTACGTGAACCCCGACGCGCCCAAGGGCGGCGAGATTTCGATCTGGACGGCGGGCGGCTATGATTCGCTTAACCCCTATTCGGTAAAGGGCCGCGCGGCGGCGCTGTCTTCGGCCCCTTATGAGGCAATTCTGACCGGCACCTCGGATGAGATCGGCACTGTCTACTGCCTGCTGTGCGAGACCATGGAATATCCGGAAGATCGCTCTTGGGTCATCTTCAACCTGCGTCCGGATGTGACCTTTTCCGATGGCACGCCGATGACAGCGGAAGACGTGGTGTTTTCCTACAACCTGTTCCTGACCAAGGGGCTGACTGATTTCCGCACCATCTTTGGCCAGCAGGTCGAAAGCGCCGAGGTGCTGGGGCCGAACAAGGTGAAGTTCACCTTCAAGCCCGACATTCCCACCCGCGACCTGCCCGCATCGGTGGGCGGCCTGCCGATCATGTCAAAGGCGCACTATGAGGCGAACAACCTGAACATGGAAGAAAGCAGCCTGACGCCCTTCTTGGGGACCGGGCAATATGTGCTGGACCGGATGGATGTGGGCAAGAACATCGTCTGGAAGCGCAACCCGGACTATTGGGGCAATGACCTGCCCATCAATCGCGGGCGCGGGAATTTCGACACGATCCGCATCGAATATTACGGCGACTATCAGGCCGCGTTCGAGGGGTTCAAGGCGGGCAACTATACCTTCCGCAACGAGGCATCTTCGATCACATGGGCCACGGGTTACGATTTCCCGGCCATTGCGGATGGTGCGGTGAAGAAGGTGGAATTGCCGTCAGGGGCCAAGGCCAGCGGTCAGGCGTTCCTGTTCAATTTGCGGCGCGAAAAGTTCCAGGATCCCCGCGTGCGCGAGGCGATCGGGTTGATGTTCAATTTCGAATGGTCGAATTCGACGCTGTTCTATGGGCTTTATGACCGCATCCATTCGGTTTGGGAGAACACCGAGCTTGCCGCGACGGGGGTGCCGACGCCGGAAGAGGTGGCGATCCTTCAGCCGCTGGTGGATGAGGGACTGCTTCCGGCAAGCATTCTGACGGATGAGCCGGTGATGGCGCCGGCATCAGGGGACCGGCAGCTGGACCGGGGAAATGTGCGCAAGGCATCTGCCCTGCTGGATGAGGGGGGTTGGACTGTGGGCGATGACGGGCTGCGCCGCAACGCGGCGGGCGAGGTGCTGACGGTTGAATTCCTGAACGATAGCCCGAGCTTTGACCGGGTGTTCAACCCCTATGTCGAAAACCTGAAGGCCATCGGGATCGATGCCAAGATGACATCCATCGACAATGCGCAGATGGAATCGCGGACGCGCCCGCCGCAGTATGATTTCGACATCATCACCGGCAATGCGCGGTCTGATTACATCTCGGGCGCTGAATTGAAGCAGTATTACGGGTCGGAAACGGCAGATGTGTCTTCGTTCAACCAGATGGGGCTGAAATCGCCGGCTGTGGACCGGTTGGTGGATGTGGTCATGGCGGCGGAGTCGAATGACAGCCTGCGCGTCGCGACCAAGGCGCTGGACCGGGTGTTGCGCGCCGAACGGTTCTGGGTGCCGCAGTGGTACAAATCCACCCACACCCTTGCCTATTACGACATCTTCGAACATCCCGAGAACCTGCCCCCTTATGCCTTGGGCGAGCTTGATTTCTGGTGGTACAACGCCGACAAGGCCGAGGCGTTGCGGGCATCCGGCGCGTTGAAGTGACGGGTGACGTGACGGTGAGCATCGCGGTGACGAAAGGCGGGCAGCGCTGATGGGCGCCTATATCCTGAGGCGACTTCTGCTGATCATCCCGACGCTGATCGGGATCATGGTCATCAACTTTTCCCTGACGCAATTCGTGCCGGGGGGGCCGATTGAACAGGTCGCCGCCCGGCTGGAAGGCGATGGCGACGCGCTGGAAAGCGTGTCGGGCGGCGGTGATGCCGGGGTCGATCAGGGGCGCGACGATGGCTATATCGGCGCGCGGGGCCTGCCGCCCGAGTTTCTGGCGGCGCTGGAGGTGCAGTTCGGCTTTGCCCGCATCGTGTGCGATGACGGGTTCACGGGCGAGCCATCGGTGACCGCCCCGGAATGCCGCAAGGAAGTGATCCCCACCACCGAACGGTTCTTCATCATGATGTGGAACTATATGCGGTTCGACTTTGGCGAGAGCTATTTCCGGTCTATCGAGGTGGTCGATCTGGTGCTGGAAAAGATGCCGGTTTCCATCACGCTGGGCCTGTGGTCCACGCTTATCGCCTATCTGATTTCCATTCCGCTGGGCATCCGCAAGGCGGTGCGCGATGGCACGCCCTTTGACACATGGACCAGCGGCGCGATCATCGTGGGCTATGCCATTCCCGGTTTCCTGTTCGCCATCCTGCTGTTGGTGCTGTTTGCGGGGGGATCGTATTACAAGATCTTTCCCTTGCGCGGGCTGACGAGTGACAATTTCGAACAGTTGAGCCTGTTCGGGAAGGCGCTGGATTATCTGTGGCACATCACCCTGCCGGTGATCGCGTCAACGATTTCCAGCTTTGCCACACTGACGCTGCTGACGAAGAACAGCTTTCTGGACGAGATCAAGAAGCAATACGTGATGACCGCCCGCGCCAAGGGGTTGAAGGAAAGCCGCGTTCTGTACGGCCATGTGTTCCGCAATGCGATGCTGATCGTGATCGCGGGCTTTCCGGCGCTGTTCGTGTCTGTCTTCTTTGGTGGCAGCCTGATCATCGAGACGATCTTTTCGCTGGATGGTCTGGGGCAGCTTGGGTTCCGCGCGGCGGTGGAACGGGATTATCCGGTGATCTTCGGCACGCTGTTCTTTTTCGGGCTGATCGGGTTGGTGATGGGGATCATTTCAGACCTGATGTATGTCTGGATCGACCCGCGCATCGACTTTGGCACGCGGAGGACATGATGGCCGCCATGTTCTTGAAGCTGTCCCCGCTGAACCAGCGTCGCTGGCGCAACTTTACGGCCAACCGCCGGGCGTTCTGGTCGCTTTGGATTTTCCTTGTGCTCTATGGCATCACGCTATGCGCCGAGGTGATCGCCAATGACCGCCCGCTGTTGGTAAGTTACCGGGGCGAGTTGCATACGCCGTTCTTGAAGTTCTATCCCGAAACCGCCTTTGGCGGGGATTTCCGGACCGAGGCGAAATATACCGATATCGAGGTGAAATGCCTGATCCAGTCGGGCGGAAGTCTGGATTGTTGGGATGATCCGGAAGGCGTGATCGCGCAGGTGGAAGATGGCAGCCGCGCGGCAGCGGACCCGGAGTTCGTACAGGGCTGGATCGTCTGGCCGCCGATCCCCTATAGCTATAACACGATCAACGATCTGGAAGGGTCGGCCCCTTCGGCCCCGGATGCCAACCACTGGCTGGGCACCGATGACACGGCGCGGGATGTGCTGGCGCGGGTGATCTATGGCTTCCGGCTTTCGGTGAGTTTCGCGCTGATCGTGACGCTGATCACATCGGTGGTGGGTATCACAGCCGGGGCGGTGCAAGGCTATTTCGGTGGGCTGACCGACCTGATCTTTCAGCGCGTGATCGAGATTTGGGGCGCAACGCCAAGTCTGTACATCATCATTATTGTGGCCGCGATCTTTACCATGGATTTCTGGCTGTTGGTCGGGCTGATGGTGCTGTTCGGCTGGACGGCGCTGGTGGGCGTGGTGCGGGCAGAGTTCCTGCGGGCGCGGAATTTCGAATATGTCCGCGCGGCGCGTGCCTTGGGCGTGCCGGATGCGGTGATCATGTTCCGTCACGTGCTGCCCAATGCGATGGTGGCCACGCTGACCATGCTGCCCTTCATCATCACTGGCACTATCGGCAGCCTTGCCACGCTGGATTTCCTTGGCTTTGGCCTGCCCGAAAGCGCGCCGTCCTTGGGCGAGCTGACGCAACAGGCAAAGCAGAATTTGCAGGCGCCCTGGCTTGGCTTCACCGCGTTTTTCACCTTTGCCATCATGCTGAGCCTGCTTGTGTTCATCTTTGAAGGTGTGCGCGATGCCTTTGACCCGAGGAAAACCTTCCGATGACCACGGTGCTGGAGGTTGAGGGGCTGACTGTGCGCTTCCGTCAGGACGGGCGCGTGATCGAGGCGGTGAAGGGTGTCAGTTTCACCGTCGGCAAAGGTGAGACGGTGGCATTGGTGGGGGAGAGCGGATCGGGGAAATCCGTGACCGCGCTGTCCACCGTATCGCTGCTGCCTGACAGCGCGGCGGTGGAGGGGTCCATCCGATACCTGGGCCGCGAGATGGTGGGGGCGAGTGAGCCGGACCTGCGCCGCGTGCGGGGCAATGACATCAGTTTCATCTTTCAGGAACCGATGACGAGCCTGAACCCGCTGCACACGATCGAACGGCAGTTGGGCGAGAGCCTTGCCTTGCATCAGGGCCTGTCGGGCGATGCGGCGCGGGCGCGGATCGTGGAACTGCTACACAAGGTGGGCATTGCCGATGGCGAAAGCCGGCTGGGGGCCTATCCGCATCAGCTGTCAGGTGGGCAGCGGCAGCGGGTGATGATTGCGATGGCGCTGGCCAACGGGCCGGAACTGCTGATCGCGGATGAACCGACCACGGCGCTGGACGTGACGATTCAGGCGCAGATATTGGACCTGCTGGCCGAACTGAAGGCGCGGGAAGGGCTGAGCCTTTTGTTCATCACCCATGATCTTGGGATCGTGCGGCGGATCGCGGACCGGGTTTGCGTGATGCAGGGCGGCGAGATTGTGGAACAGGGCCCGGCGGCCGAGATTTTCGCCAACCCCCAGCATCCCTATACCCGCAAGCTGCTGGCGGCAGAGCCGAAGGGGATGCCTGAGCCGATTGCCACAGACGCGCCCGAAGTGGTGCGGACGGAAAACCTGCGGGTGTGGTTCCCGATTCAGCGCGGTTTGCTGCGCAAGACGGTGGGTTATGTGAAGGCAGTCAATGACGCGTCGCTTTCGGTGCGGGCGGGCGAGACCTTGGGGATCGTGGGCGAAAGCGGTTCGGGCAAGACGACGCTGGCGCTGGCGATCCTGCGGCTGACGCAATCGGAGGGGCCTGTCGTGTTCATGGGCCGCGACCTGCGGCAGGCGGGCGGGCGTGAGTTGCGCGCGGTGCGGCGCGACATGCAGGTGGTGTTTCAAGACCCGTTCGGCAGCCTGTCGCCGCGCATGACGGCAGAGCAGATCATTGCCGAGGGGCTGGGCGTGCATGGGGTGGATCCCGGGCGCGACCGGCGCGAGATGGTGGCCGAGATCATGGCTGAGGTGGGCCTAGACCCGGCCTGGATGGGGCGCTACCCGCATGAGTTTTCGGGCGGGCAGCGGCAGCGCATCGCGATTGCGCGGGCAATGATCCTGCGGCCAAAGCTGGTGGTGCTGGATGAGCCGACATCGGCGCTGGACATGACAGTGCAGGTGCAGATCGTGGATCTGCTGCGGGCATTGCAGCGGAAATGGGGTTTGGCCTATATCTTCATCAGCCACGATCTGCGTGTGGTGAAGGCGCTTTCGCACAGGGTAATGGTGATGAAGTCTGGTGATGTGGTTGAGGCGGGCGACAGCGCGGCGGTTTTCGGATCGCCGCAGAATGCGTACACGATTGCCCTGATGGCTGCGGCCTTCGGGGGGGCGGCGGCGTGAAGGTTCTGCTGGTTCACCAGAATTTCCCCGGCCAGTTTCTGCACCTTGCCCCCGAATTAGCGCGGCGCGGGCATGAGGTGATGGCGCTGACCGATGCGGTCAACAAGCGCGAAACGCGGACCCAGACCCTGCGCTACAAGCACGAGGCCCCGAAGGTGGATGCCGCCATGTCGCGTTTGGGGCGGAATTACACCACGCAAAGCGACCGGGGGGTGACGGTGGCGCGCTGCTGCCTGCGGCTGCGGCGCGAGACAGGTTATGTGCCGGATGTGATTGTCGGGCATTCCGGATGGGGCGAAACGCTGTTCCTGAAGGAGGTCTGGCCCGAGGCGAAGCTGATCGTCTATGCCGAGTTCTATTATCGCGGGCGGGGCGCGGATGTGGGCTTCGACCCCGAGGCAGGCGATGCCGGGTTCGATCAGGTGCTGATCGCGCAGGGGCGGACGGCGCATCTGGGGCAATCCCTGCTGCATGCTGATGCGGGGATTTCGCCCACCGAATGGCAGGCATCCACCTATCCGCCCGCGCTGCGGCGGATGATCGAGGTGATCTTTGACGGGGTGGATACCGAGGCGGTTCGGCCCGATGCGGCGGCGCAGGTCACTCTGCCGAATGGGCGGGTGCTGCACGCGGGCGAGGAAGTGCTGACCTTCGTGAACCGCAATCTGGAGCCCTATCGCGGCTATCACACCTTCATGCGGGCGCTGCCCGACGTGATGGCGGCGCGGCCTGAGGCACAGGTGGTGATCGTGGGCGGGGATGAGGTGAGCTATGGCCCGCCCCCCAAGGACGGGCGGCGCTGGAAGGATATCTATCTGGATGAGGTGCGCGACAGGCTGGACCTGAGCCGCGTGCATTTCATCGGCAAGGTGCCCTATGCGACCTTTACCAGCCTGCTGCAGGTCAGCCGGGCGCATGCCTATCTGACCTATCCCTTCGTGCTGTCATGGTCGATGGTGGAGTCGATGGCGGCGGGGGCTTTGGTGATCGGGTCGGACACTGCCCCGGTGCGCGAGGTGATCCAGCATGGCGAGAACGGGCTGTTGGTGGATTTCTTTGACATTGCCGGATGGTCAAGAACGCTGACCGAGGCTTTGGCCGAACCTGCGCGGTTTCAGCCCCTGCGCGATGCGGCGCGGCGAACGGCGGTGGAACGGTATGACCTGCGCAGTGTCTGCCTGCCGCGCATGGTGGCCCATGTGGAAAGCTTTGCGCCGTAAGGCAGGCGATCAGATCGCGGCAGAGTGCTGTGCCTTGCTGTGATCATAGGCATCAAAGGCGCGGGCGATCATGCGGGTCAGGGGCCGCGCCTTGGGCGGGATGGACAGCCCATCGGAGGACAGATCCACCATGCCGGGGAAGGCGTCGCTGGCCGCGCGGAGCAGTTGATCGACCCGGTCGGCGGGGGTGGCGAAGCTGCGCAACAGCTCATCCCGGCTGACGTGGAAATCCGACATCAGCGCTTCGATGATCCGCGCGCGGAGCAAGTCTTCGCCCGCGAAGACATGGCCGTGATGAGTGGAGAAATGGCCAGCGCGGATGGCCTTGGTGTAATCAGAGGTGCCCGAGACGTTCTGCGCATAGCCCTGCGGAAAACGGCTGATGGATGAAGCGCCGAGGCCGATCAGGACGGGGGCGGTGTCATCGGTATAGCCCTGAAAGTTGCGGCGCAGTGTGCCGTTGCGGGCAGCAATAGCCATGCTGTCATCGGGGCGAGCGAAATGGTCGATCCCGATTTCCTGATAGCCATCCCAGGTGAACAGCTGCCGCGCGGTCTCGAACAGGCCGAGGCGTTCTTCCGGTGTGGGCATCGCGTCGGACGGGATCATCTGTTGGCGGCGGCTCATCCATGGGACATGGGCATAGCCGTAAAGCGCCACACGGTCGGGGGTCAGGGTGAGCAGTTTCTGGACCGAATCCGCGATCCGCGTGCGCGTCTGATGCGGCAGGCCATAAAGGATATCGGCGTTCAGGCTGCGCACGCCGCGCGCACGGATCATGTCGGCGACGCGGCGGGTCAGATCGTAGCTTTGTTCGCGGCCGATGGTTTTTTGAATCTCGGGGTCGAAATCCTGCACCCCGATGGAGGCGCGGTTCATGCCCGAGGCGGCGAGTGCGTCGAGGCGGTCTTCGTCAATTTCGTTCGGGTCAATCTCGACCGAGAATTCTGCGCCGTCGCCCATGGGGACAGTGGCAAAGATCGTGTCGGCCAGATCGCGCATCAGATCGGCCGGCAGAAGGGTGGGCGTGCCGCCGCCCCAATGCAGCCGCGACAGGGTGATGCCGGGGGCGAGGTGGCGTTTCAGCAGCGCGATTTCCGCCTTGAGCGTGGCAGCATAGGCGCGGACGGGGATATCGGAGGAGGTGCCCTGTGTGCGGCAGGCGCAGAACCAGCACAGGCGGCGGCAGAAGGGCACATGCAGGTAGAGCGAGATAGCCGAACCGGCCGGGATTGCCTGTATCCACTCAACAAACGCGCTTTCACCGACACCCGGCGCGAAGTGCGGCGCGGTGGGGTAACTGGTGTACCGCGGAACGCGCGCGTCAAAAAGACCAAGGCGGGTGAGTTGCGATTCATGTGTCATTCGCATAGCTTCTGATGTGAACGAAAGTTAAGCCTTGATTCAGATCAAATCGCAGCGCGGGGGGATCTGGGCCGGGACGGAAAGGCTGCATATGGCCCATCATGACCTGCAAATCGCGTCGCATGACTGTGGGGATTGTCCGATCCGGCATCGTGCGGTCTGTTCGCGCTGTGAAGCGGATGAGTTGGCGAAGCTGGAACAGATCAAGTATTACCGCAGCTATCAGGCCGGACAGACGGTGATCTGGTCGGGCGACCGGATGGATTTCGTGGCGTCGGTTGTGACCGGGATCGCCACTTTGACCCAGACGATGGAAGACGGGCGGCGGCAGATGGTTGGGTTGCTGTTGCCATCGGATTTCGTGGGGCGGCCGGGGCGGTCGACAGCGGCCTATGATGTGACGGCGACGACCGATCTGGTCATGTGCTGTTTCCGCAAGAAACCCTTTGAGGAGCTGATGCAATCCACGCCGCATGTGGCGCAGCGGTTGCTGGAGATGACTCTGGACGAGCTGGATGCGGCGCGGGAGTGGATGCTGCTGTTGGGGCGGAAGACGGCGCGGGAAAAGATCGCGTCGCTTCTGGCGATCATCGCGCGGCGGGATGCCAGCCTGAAGCCCAAAACCGCGAAAGGCGGCATCGTGTTCGATCTGCCGCTGACGCGGGAAGAGATGGCGGATTATCTGGGCCTGACGCTGGAGACAGTGAGCCGTCAGGTGAGCGCGTTGAAGCGGGATGGTGTGATCGAGCTGGAAGGCAAGCGCCACATCATCGTGCCGGATTTCGACCGGTTGATGGAAGAGACCGGCGATGATAGCGATGGCGGCTATCTGAACTGATCTAACCTTCTGAATTATATGGGTATTGTGGCAGGCATCGGCGTGTGCGCCTGTGCAGCTTTGTGTGCAGCACGCTGTGCAGCAAAGTGTGCATACAAATTTGCGCAGAGAGGGGCGGCGGTTCGTGGTTAACGGTGCGCAGGTGCGCAGGTTGGGGTTTGTGCGGGTGCGCGGACCCAGCGGGATTTCGGGATGGTTTCCGACATCTGTTTCGCTTGCACTAATCGCGCGTGCGCTGCTGTGTCAGGGGCGGGCATCCCCACCCCGGACGTGATCCGGGGCGGGTCTTTTGCCTTAGCGCGCCATCAGGACCGGGATTTCGGCCTGTTCAAGCATGTTGCGCGTGGCGCCGCCCAAGATCGCCTCGCGGAAGCGGGAATGGCCATAGGCGCCCATCACCAGCAGGTCGGCGTTGCTGTCGCGCACATGGCGGGCCAGCACATCCGACACGCGCGGCAGGGTGCGGGCGAGCACCGTCACCTCGGCCTTCACCCCGTGGCGCACGAGCATCTGGCACAGCATCCCGCCCGGATCAGAGCGTTCGACGCCCGTCTGCGGCGGGTCGATCACCGTGATGCTGACCAGATCGGCCTGTTTGAGGATGGGCAATGCCTTGCGCACGGCGGCCATCGCCTCGGCGCTTTGGTTCCAGGCGATTACGACGCGGCGGGGGGAGGCGGCGTGGCCTGCGCCGCTGTCGGGCAGAATCAGCACTGGCGCATGGCCTTCGAACAGGGCCGCTTCGACGACGGCTTCGGATTCGGTGCCCTGTCCCGGCCCATAGGGGCGCGGCAGGACGACCAGATCGGCAAAGCGCGCGCGCTGGGCCACCAGTTCGGTAAGGGCGCCAAGCTGCGTCATGGCCGCCTCAAGCGCGTAGCGCAGGGTGGGATCCTGTTCGGCCAGCGCCTTGCGGGCGGCCTTTTCGATTTCTTTCGCTTCCTGTTCCGCGCGGTCAAGCGTGGCTTGCAGGATGACGGCCCCCGATCCGACATAGGAATAGCCGATCTGCGTGACATCAACGCCAAGGGCGAGAATATCAAGATGGGCGTCATGGGCCGTGGCGAGGGTCGCCGCGCCTGTAATTGCAAGCTCGCAGCGGTCGGCGCGGGTCGCGACGGTCAGCAGGGTCTTGTAGGCCATGGGGTGCCTCCTTCCATTGGATGAGACAGCCATAACGCCGCGTGGCGGGGATTGCTTTGACAGAGGTCAATCCGGGGCGCACAGATTGTTGATATGGATCAAGGCATCATTTGGCCGGGCGCTGCAAAAGCGTTCCAGTCGCAAGAGGCCCCGCTGGATCAGATTTTCAAGATCATGGCCGGGACACGAGACGAAGGGACGCGAAATGTGGGATTACACGAAATTGGTCGTGCTGGGGGTCATTGCGGTTTTCGCCGCGATTGCCACCAATTATGCATGGGACCTGGCCTATCAGGTCAACGCGCTGGTGGTGATGCTGGCGGCAGGGCTTACGTTCATGTGGACGCTGCGCATGATGGGCGAGCCGAAGCGGGCGACGCCGAATGAATATCTGGATGGCGTGGTGCGCGCCGGGGTGATTGCCACGACCTTTTGGGGCGTGGTCGGGTTCCTGGTGGGGGTCTGGATCGCCTTTCAGCTGGCCTTTCCGGCGCTGAACTTTGAATGGGCGCAGGGGATATTGAACTTTGGCCGCCTGCGGCCGCTGCACACCAGCGCGGTGATCTTTGCCTTTGGTGGCAATGCGCTGATCATGTCGTCCTTCTACATCGTGCAGCGCACCAGCGCGGCGCGGCTGTGGGGCGGGAACCTCGCGTGGTTCGTGTTCTGGGGCTGGCAGTTGATGATCGTGCTGGCGGCGACAAGCTATGTTCTGGGCGGCACGCAATCCAAGGAATATGCAGAGACGGTCTGGTATATCGACTGGTGGATCGTGGTGGTCTGGCTGTCGTTCCTGGCCGTGTTCATGGGCACGCTGATCAACCGCAAAGAGCCGCACATCTATGTGGCGAACTGGTTCCTGCTGGCCTTTATCGTGACCATCGCGATGCTGCATGTGGGCAACAACCTGGCGATCCCGGTGTCGATCTTTTCTTCGCAATCCGTGCAGGTCACGGCGGGCGTGCAGGATGCGATGATCCAGTGGTGGTATGGGCATAACGCGGTGGGCTTCTTCCTGACCGCAGGTTTCCTTGGGATGATGTACTATTTCATTCCCAAGCAGGCCGAGCGGCCGGTGTTTTCCTACAAGCTGTCGATCATCCACTTCTGGGCGCTGATCTTCCTGTATATCTGGGCCGGTCCGCACCACCTGCATTACACCGCGCTGCCGGATTGGGCATCGACGCTGGGCATGACCTTTTCGATCATGCTGTGGATGCCAAGCTGGGGTGGCATGATCAACGGGCTGATGACGCTGTCGGGCGCCTGGGACAAGCTGCGGACCGATCCGATCATCCGGATGATGGTGGTATCGGTGGGCTTTTACGGCATGTCCACCTTTGAAGGCCCGATGATGAGCATCAAGGCCGTCAACTCACTTAGCCACTATACGGACTGGACCATCGGCCACGTGCATTCCGGTGCGCTGGGCTGGAACGGGATGATCACCTTTGGCGCGCTGTATTTCCTGACGCCGCGCCTGTGGAACCGGGAAGGGCTGTACAGCCTGAAGCTGGTAAGCTGGCACTTCTGGCTGGCGACGATCGGGATCGTTCTTTACGCGTCGTCGATGTGGGTGACCGGCATCATGGAAGGCCTGATGTGGCGTGAAGTGGATGCGAACGGGTTCCTTGTGAACGCTTTTGCCGACACGGTGGCCGCAAAGTTCCCAATGTATGTGGTACGGGGTCTGGGTGGGGCGATGTTCCTGACGGGCGCGCTGATCATGGCCTACAATCTGTGGATGACGGTGCGGGCGCAGCCTGCAAAGGCCCCCGTCAACGCCAACAACTTCGTTCCGGCAGAGTAAGGGGGGGCATGAGAGATGGCTTTTCTTGATAAGCATAAAGCGATTGAGACCCATGCGACCCTGCTGCTGGTGTTGTCGCTTCTGGTGGTGAGCATCGGTGGGATCGTGCAGATCGTGCCGCTGTTCTATCTGGAGAACACGATCGAGAAGGTGGAAGGGGTGCGCCCTTATTCACCGTTGGAGCTGGCCGGGCGCGACATCTATATCCGCGAGGGTTGCTATGTCTGCCACAGCCAGATGATCCGGCCGATGCGGGATGAGGTGGAGCGGTATGGCCACTACTCGCTGGCGGCAGAGTCGATGTACGACCATCCGTTCCAGTGGGGGTCAAAGCGGACCGGGCCCGATCTGGCCCGCGTTGGCGGCCGCTATTCCGACGCCTGGCATGTGGATCACCTGACCGATCCGCAATCGGTGGTGCCGGAATCGGTGATGCCTAAGTATGGCTATCTGCTGAACCGCGAAATCGACGGGCGCTATATCACGCAAATCATGAACACCCATCGTTTCGTGGGCGTGCCATATGACGAAGCGATGATGGAAAACGCGGTGGCGGATTTCACGGCGCAGGGCGACCCGAACAGCGATTATGCCGGGTTGCAGGAGCGTTATGCCAAGGCGAACGTGTCGAATTTCGACGGACAACCGCAACTGACCGAGATGGACGCGCTGATCGCCTATCTGCAGGTTCTGGGGACGATGGTCGACTTTTCGACCTTTACCCCGGATGCGAGCCGGTAAGGGGGCGAGATGGAAACCTACAGCTTTCTGAGGGAATTCGCGGACAGTTGGGCGCTGGTGGCGCTGACGCTGATCTTTATCGGGGTGGTGATCTGGGCCTTTCGTCCCGGCAGTCGCCCTGTGCATGACGAAGCCGCCATGCAGATCTTTCGAAACGAGACGAAACCGGCGGGCGAGGCCGGGCGCGATACGGATCGCGCCCCCGCCAGCAGCCAGAAGGAGGCGTGAGAGATGTGCGCCAAGCAAGTGACGAAGAAACCGTCTGAACCAGTCGGCACGACGGGGCATCAGTGGGACGGGATCGAAGAGCTGAACAACCCGATGCCGCGCTGGTGGGTGTGGACCTTCTATGCCTGTATCGTCTGGGCAGTGGGATACATGATCGCCTATCCGGCCTGGCCGCTGATCAACGGGGCAACGCCGGGGGTTCTGGGCGCTTCAACCCGGGCGGATGTGGTCAAGGAGATTGAGCGCTTTGATGCGGCCAATGCCGAGATCAAGGCGGCCTTGATCGCGGCGCCGCTGGCGTCGATCCCGACGGATACCGCGCTGATGGCCTATGCCGAACCGGCCGGGGCATCGGTGTTCCGCACCAATTGTTCGACCTGCCATGGGTCGGGTGCGGCGGGGGTGGAAGGCAAAGGATACCCGAACCTTCTGGATGATGATTGGCTGTGGGGCGGCACGATCGAGGATATCCACCTGACCATCACCCATGGCATCCGCAACACGACCGATCCGGATGCGCGCTATTCGCAGATGCCTGCCTTCGGGGTGGATGAATTGCTGGAACCCGCGCAGATTGATGCGGTGGTGGAACATGTGCTGGCCATTTCCGGGCAGGAGCATGATGCGACGCTCGCCACCGAAGGGGCCACGCTTTACGCCGAGAATTGCGTTGCCTGCCATATGGAGGTGGGCGAGGGCGATCCGACGCAGGGTGCGCCGCGC